>JANTGZ010000029.1 GCA_024762675.1 Thermodesulfobacteriota bacterium
GGTATCCCAATGTCAATATGGGCAAGGTGATGATTACCACCTTCTTGCCGGGGGCCTCACCCAAAGATGTTGAAGCCCTGGTAACTCGTGAGATCGAGGATTCGCTGGATGATCTTGAGGAGGTTGAGTTTATAAAATCGACCTCCTATCGGGGTCGCTCGAGCCTGATCGTCAAGTTTGTCGACGATACCGACTATGACGAGCTCTACAAAGAGTTACGTTTAAAAGTTCTGGGAGCGATGCCGAACCTGCCGCCGGGAGTTGAACCGCCGCTATTTAGAAAAGTTGATGTCAGCTACTGGTTGCCGGTGGTTACGGTTAACCTGGTCGGCAATCGTGACAATCACTCCCTGACCCTGATGGCCGAGGAGATGAAGCTCTTTCTGAAACGGATTAATGGAGTTGAAAATGTTGAGATTACCGGTGAATTTGTGCGGGAGTTTCATATCTTTATCGATCCGGTGCGGCTTGAAGTTCTCGGTTTGACTTATGAGGATGTTGCGGCGGCCCTGAAAGGGGCTAACCTTTCGCTGCCGGCCGGTGATTATGAAAACGAAGCGGGCGAGTTTGTTGTGGTTGTCGATGAACTCTTTCGCAGTCGGGCTGATATCGCTTCAACAATTATTCGCCGTGATGGGGACGGTGCTTTTGTGACTGTCGGCGAAGTCATGAGCGAAGCTCAATTAGCCTATCGTGATCCGCTCTACCTCTCGGCGGTCAACGGTCGCGAGAGTGTCGGTCTCAAAATTGTAAAAAATGATCGAGGTAGTGCTTTAGAGATTGTGGCTGAGATTGAGAAGATTGTGGATCGCTTTGCCGAGCGTTTTGAGCGGGAGGGTGTTGAGGCAGTTTTGACCCAGGATCAGCGTATTCATTTAGATGATTCGATTACTACGTTAGGGTTTAACCTCATCTTTGGTATTATCCTGGTGACTCTCTCGGTCTGGCTCTTTATGGGTTGGCGTAACGCTTTTTTGGCGATGGTCGGGATTCCGTTCTCTTTTCTCTGTACGATGATCATCATGTACGTTACCGGCAATTCATTAAATGAGATCACTCTCTTCGCCTTTGTTCTGGTCAGCGGAATTATTGTTGACGATGCGATTGTGGTTCTGGAAAATATCTATCGTCATCTGCAGGAGGGTGAACCCTTGCAGCTGGCAGTACCTAACGGCGCTGTCGAAGTTGCCTGGCCGGTGGTCGCGGCGACTTCAACCACTGTGGCCGCTTTTTTGCCGATGTTGATCATGTCCGGTTCCACGGGTGAATTTTTTGCCTATATCCCGAAAGCTGTAAGCTTTGCGATTGCGGCCTCCCTCTTTGAGTGTCTGGTGATCTTGCCGGGACATTTTCTTGACTGGCCCGGAGCGAAAAAATTGACGGCTTCAAGTTATGTCGGGGGCGGTCGTGAGCGCCTGGTGATGGCCTGGATCAGGCGTTTTAATGAACGGATTGTGGCTTTGACCCTGCGTTTTAGTTTTTCGACGCTGTCTGGCGTGATCGTCCTGTTTGCTGCGGCGCTGACGATTCTCTATCTTTCGATGACCGGGATTGTGCCTCTTATCAAGGTTAAATTCTTTCCCGATGACTACTCTCTCTACTATGTCGAGTTCCAGGGGCCGCAGGCAACTTCGCTTAATGAAACCGTCAAACGTCTTAAAGTTTGCAGTCAGGTGCTTTTAGACGGTGGTCCGGGGCAACTGCGCTCGGTGACGGCTCAGGCCGGTTTCTATATCAATGAGGATTATCAGCCGGTCTGGGGTAATAATGTCGGCCATCTCGCAGTTACCCTGCCGGCCCGCAGGCTGCAGGATTTTCCCGATAACCACGATAACGATCCGATGCTTTTCTTAGACCATGTTCGCCATAAGGTTGCGCCTTTGGCTGGAGAGGGCTGGAAGTTGCGAGTCCGGGCCGAAAAGGACGGCCCTCCGGCGGGCAAAGATCTTAGTGTCCGGGTCGTTGGGGCGGATGAAAAATCGGTGCAGCGCCTGTCTTCCGTTCTCGATGATTTTCTGCGCCGTGATCAACGCCTGGGCCAGGCTTTAACAGATTTCAGCAGTAATCAAGGGGAGCCCGGTCGCATCTATCGACTTAAAGTCGATCAGGAGAGGGCGGTTGAATATGACCTTAGTCAGGCTCAAGTTGCATATCTGGCCGGTTCGGTTCTGGATGGCCGTTATATCGGAAAATTTCGGGCTTTAGATGAAGATCTTGATCTTAAACTGAAAATTGATCCGGCCTATCTGAAACAACCCGCCGACGCCCTGAAACTCCCGGTTTCAGCCGGACCCGGCGGCGGCCTCAGGCTCGGTGATCTGGTCGAGGTTTCATCCTACCTCGAACCCGGCTACCTCAATCGTTACAACTCTAATCGGGCCGTTACCCTGACCGCCAATCTCGAAAATGATACCCGGCTTTCGGTGCCGGCCGTAGTTCAGATCGTTAAAGCTTACTATAAAACCATCGCCTCCAACTATCCCGGGGCCGAGGTCGATTTTGCCGGTGAGTTCGAGAGTACCAAGCGCTCCTACACCTCCCTGGCATACGCCTTTGTTATTGCAATTTTAGCCATCTATATGATCCTCGCTCTCCAGTTTCAGTCCTATCTGCAGCCGTTTATTATTCTTTCGGCCGTCGGCTTTGCCCTGATTGGCGTCGTTTTTGGTAAGTTTCTGACTCAGGGGCTCTTTACTGTCAACAGCTTTATCGCGGTTATCGGGGTCACAGGGGTTGTGGTCAACGACTCTCTGGTCTTAATCGATTTTATCAATCGCGCATATTTGCGTTTAGGTGATCGTCGATCCGCGATCCGCGAAGGTATCAGGATTCGCATAAGGCCGATTCTTCTGACCACATTAACTACCACCTTAGGCCTTCTGCCGATGGCGATCGGTTTTCCCTACTATTCACTGGTCTGGGGCACCATGGCCTCAACCTTTGTCACCGGCCTCTGCACAGCAACCTTTCTCACCCTCTTTATTGTGCCTTTAGAGTGGGATCTCTTGATGGCCTTAAAAGAGCGGCGGTCAAGGGTTTGAGTTGTAGAAAAATTGTCAGGCAGACGTTGGATGAGAGTTGATTTTATCTCCAGGCGCCTAATAAAGAGGGATCTTTCCTGCAAGATAGAGCGGGTAGGAATGTACTCTGTTTTTGTGATCCAAGTGGAAAGAGCGACCGCTTAAAATGATTCGGTATGGTGGGTTATATTTTTCGGCGAAGACCTTGATACTTTTCGCCTGCGTCACCCAGCCTGATTTTATTTCAACAGGTAGCACCTTGCCTTCAAACTCGCGTAAAAATTCAACCTCTGCAGTTCTTTCACGCCAATAATGTTGAGTTGAGTTGCCTGCCCAACAAAATTCCTGGGCGGCAAAATTTTCGGCAAAATAGCCTTTGTATGATCCATAGTCATAATCAAGAATTGTCCTAGGAGAAAGATCAGCAAGAGCACCCAATAGACCGGTATCAAAACAGTACAATTTGAAACTGTTTTCTCTGGCGTATGCCGAGAACGGTAAATTGCCGCTATTGACCATAGTTACTTTGTTGACCAGGCCCGCTTTTGCAAGCCAGTCGATGCTACCGGCCAAACGCTCATAGCCGCGAACTCCCGGGATTACGTTTTTGAACTTGAATTTTGCTGCCGATCCATCTTGTTCCCGGGCGAGTTGGTTTGGGATATTGTTCCATAAGCGTTCAAGGTGCATCGAATTTTGTTGACCGGAATGCTTCGCCATGTCTGCAAGGTATGAAGTGAGCAGATCTTTTTGTACTTTGCGTACCGCTTTAAATGCTGCGAACGGAGTTTCCCGGCTATCCTTCCAGGTTTTTACGGCTTCGGGTAGGCCGCCGACAATCATATAGTTTTTCATCTGTTGCCAGAGACGTTCATGGACAATTTCCGGGATGTCGAGACCCTCGTGGAACTCTTTGAGGAATGAATAAGACGTGTGATCACCGACTGCGTTGAGAAATTCAATAAAAGATAGAGGGTGCATATCGATAAATTCAACTTTGCCCACCGGAAACGATACGTCACTAAGTTCAACTCCAAGCAGGGAACCGGCTGCAACAATAGCCTGTTCCGGTCTTTTTTCCTGGAAATATTTCAAGCTGTTCAAAGCCTTTGGACAAGCCTGGATCTCATCGAAAAAAAGGATGTCATCTGTAACGCTAATAGAACTATCAAGGTAAAATTCCAACTCTTTGAGTATTCGATCAGGTTTTAGATCCTTAATAAAAATTGACGTTAATTGTTCATCTTCTTCAAAATTGAGGTAATGGCAGGTCTTGAAATTATTATTGCCGAACTCTTCGAGTGAATATGTTTTGCCAACCTGCCTTGCCCCACGTACAATAAGTGGTTTGCGAGACTGTTTTTTCATCCACGAGACGAGGTCTTCACTAATGTTTCGTTCCATATTCCCCTCTAATTGTAATTTGTTGTACCACTTTTTCACTGTTCCGGTACAATATCATATCTCTTCCAATAACTCAAAGCAAAACTGTATGCAGTTTTTGCTCGTACAGATTATTTAAATTGTCTGGTAAATCTTGACTTGTATAGCTTTACACGTTAAACAAATACATATACCTATTTTTGTACAGGTTTTATGAATTAGACTTTTTTTAGCTACATTAAAAAATGAGTCCTGGGGTGATGGTAATGCAAAGTTCAACAATGTACATAAAGGTAAGGCCCGAAATTGCCAAAGGCTTAAAAGCGCTCTCTTTAAAACGAGAAACGTCTGTGGGTAAGCTGGTTCGCCAGGCCGTTCTATCATGTTATCAGCTTGATCTGCTGAATTTGAATGATCATCAAAAGCGGGCTTTGGAAGCCTTGGAAAAAGCGGCGGCATATCAGGGATCTGTTGATATACTGTTTACTGACGCAGTTATGCCGATTATGGGCGGTAGAGAACTAAGTGAAAAGATCCATGATATCTATCCTGATATCTCTGTTCTATTTGCCTCCGGCTATATGGATAACGGTATTCATCAGGAGATTCTGGCTTTGGGCAAGGATCGTTTTATCCATAAACCTTACAGTATCAAAGATGTTATAGTCAAGATTCGTCAATTGCTGGATGTGAAGAGGTCTTGACCTCTGGGCAACATTCGTATATATTTAAAGTATATACGAATGAGGGAGGTGAGAAAAATGGAAACAGCAAAATTATTTCAAAATGGCAGTTCTCAAGCGGTAAGGTTACCTAAGGCATTCAGGATTTCTGGTGACGAGGTGAAAATATTTAAAAAAGGCAACCAGGTTATTTTGGAGCCCATAGAGATGACCTGGGATTTATTGTTTGAATCTCTCAATGAATTTCCGGAAGATTTTATGCAAGAGGGACGCAACCAGCCGGCCATGCAGAAAAGGGAATCTTTCTGATGCGCTATCTGCTGGACACCAATATCTGTATATACCTCATCAAAAGCCGCCCAACCGAGGTGCTTACTCGATTTAGACAGCATTCACCACTGGATGTCGCAATCTCTACAATCACCCTGTTCGAACTTCAATATGGAATTGAAAAAAGCCGGTACCGGCAACAATCTGAAAATGCCCTGGCAAAATTTTTGCTGCCGCTAACCCATATAGATCTGGATCGTGCCTCGGCTGTCGAAGCTGCAGCTATTCGTGCGCAACTTGAAAAAAAAGGGATGCCGATTGGTCCTTATGATCTTCTTATAGCCGGTTTGGCCAGATCACGGGAGATAATATTAGTGACCAATAATACGAAAGAATTTGCGAGAATTGATGGTCTGCATCTGGAAAACTGGGTTGAATAGAATTTTGTAATTATTTTTGAGGAGAGGTTAATGAAATATCGGTTGTCTCCGGTTATCGCTTCTGCACTTATATCTATTTTGTTGCTTCCGGTCTTTTTGCTGCCGCCTACGGTCGCTGCAACTGAGCTTACTAAAAGCTCCCGGAATATTTTTATCGGGGTTTTGGCCCATCGTGGTGTCAGTTCTTGTCTTAAGCGCTGGCAGCCGCTGGCTGACTATCTTGGTGAGCAGATCAGTGAAAAACATTTTCATATCGTTGCCCTTGCCTTTGATCAAGTTGAAGCTGCGGTAGCTGAAAATCGGGTTGATTTTATTCTTGTTAATCCTTCGATCTATGTCAATCTTGAAACTAAATATCAAGTTACCAGTATCCTTACTCTGGTGCAAAAAGAGGCCGGATATTTTGTCAGCAAGTTTGGCGGGGTCGTGTTCTCTCTGGCTGAGCGCGGTTTTGCAAATAATCTGGAAGCTCTCAAAGGGCGGCGTCTGGCGGCCGTCAGCCCCAGAGCTTTCGGAGGCTGGCGCTCAGTGTTGCTGGAGTTGGAAGAGAAGGGACTTTCGCCGAAACGTGACTTTGAAGTGGCTTTTGCCGGTACCAACGACAATGTTGTTTACGAAGTGCTGAGAGGCCGGGCCGATTTCGGTGCTGTGCGCACCGGGATCCTCGAAAAAATGAGCCAGGAGGGCTCGGTTGTGCTTGAAAAAATCTCGGTTATCCATGATCATGGCGGCGGCCTTGTGCACCTGCCTTTTGTCCATACGACCAGGTCTTATCCAGAGTGGCCGCTGGCCAAAATGGCGCATACCAACACGTACCTTGCCAATCGGGTGGCGATAGCCCTGCTCTTTCTAACTTCGATCGATGAGGTCTCGGTTAAGACCGGCATCGGAGGTTGGACTACAACCTTGAACTACCAGCCGGTTCATGAACTTTTAAAGACCTTGAAACTGCCGCCCTACGAGCATCTGGGAGATGTCAGTCTGATTGAAATTTGGCAGCAGTACCGCTATTTCATTGTGACTCTGATAGTGCTGGTTTTGTTGGTTATCGGTGCGGTTATCCATCTGACTATTGTTAACCGTCGGGTTCATGCTCTGCAAAATGAGCAAAAGAAGACGATTGCCGACCTCCATATTGCCGAAGAGAGTGCCAAGTCTCGCGGTTATATGGCTCAGGAGTTGTTGAATGCGATTCCTATACCGGTCTTCTATCTTGACCGTGAGGGCAATTATCGGGGTTGTAATCAGGCTTTTGAAAATTTCTCCGGTTTTAAGAGAAAGGAGCTTCGCGGTAAATCGGGGCTCGAATTTCCGGTGGTCGGTGGTTTATGTGTTGTGCAGAAAAATGATCGTCAGCTCTATCTTAAAGGCGGGATGCACACCCGTGAAGTGGAGCTTGAGGGTAGGAACGGAGTGCCGAGTGCTCTTGAACTTAAAATCAGTGTGTATCGTGAGCGCGATCGCCGGCCGGGCGGTCTCATCGGCCTGATTAATGATCTTACCGATCATAAATTAATGGCCCGGCGCACGGCCCAGCTTAGCGCCGTCATTGAACAGGCTGCCGAAAGTATTGTTATAACTGACATTGACGGGATAATTCAGTATGTTAACCCGGCCTTTGAAAGGGTGACCGGATATATGATTTCGGAGGCAATCGGTAAAAATCCTTCGGTTTTAAATAGCGGTCGTCAGGATAAGAGTTATTACAAAGAGCTCTGGTCGACTTTGAAAAAAGGTCATACCTGGCGTGGTACCTTTGTTAATAAACGTAAAGATGGAACTTTTTTTGACGAAGATGCGGTTATCTTTCCGATTCGCAATGACTCCGGCAAGATCATCTCGCTGGCTGCGGTTAAAAAAGACGTTACTAAAGAGAAAGCTATGCAGGTTCAGTTACGGACCTCGCAGCGTCTTGAAGCGGTGGGTCAGTTGGCGGCCGGTGTTGCTCATGAACTCAATACCCCGGTCGGTTTTGTGGCCAGCAATTTCGAAAGTATTACCGGTTATATCAAGAATTTTGTCGAACTTCTTGAACTCTATCGGACAACCTTGGCTGAACTTGCCGCTCAACTGCCGGAGAGCGGGCCTCAAGCTTTGGCCAAAACCGCAGAGCTGGAAGAAGATCTCCAAATCGAATTTATTCTCGAAGATCTTGATGATCTCTTTAGCGAATCAAAAGATGGTTTTGAGCGGATCACCTCGATCGTTACCAAATTGCGGGAGTTCTCCCGTATCGACCAGATGGATGCTAAAGAGAGTTTTAACTTTAATCGGGCGATCGAGACCACGGTCATTGTGGCTCGCAACGAATATAAGTACAGTGCCGAAATCGAGCTTGATCTCGATCCCAAACTGCCCGATATTATGGCCAGTGGCGGTGAACTTAACCAGGTGATCTTGAACCTGATTGTCAATGCCGCCCAGGCGATTAAAGAGCAGGAGCTTGAGGGTCTCGGGCACATTAAAATTACGACCGATTTCGATGAGGAGTGGGTGCGCTGTAAGATAGCCGATGACGGTCCCGGCATCAAGCCGGAAAATCTTGAACGCATCTTTGACCCCTTCTTTACGACCAAACCGGTCGGTAAGGGCACCGGTTTAGGCCTGAATATCTCTTATGATATTATTGTCAAGAAACATAACGGCGATTTGTCGGTAGAGTCGGTAATCGGCGAGGGTACAACTTTTATCATGGCCCTGCCGTGCCGGCTTAAAGAGGGGAAGTCTAAGCCTGCATAGCCGGAATCAAAGATATTGAATCAAATTTATAGCAGCCACAGAGACGCAGAGGCCGCAGAGGAAAATAATTTACGCTTTACTCTGTGCTCTCTGGGTCTCAGTGGTAAAAAAAGTCTTGCTCCTTCTGAGTTAAACTAAATGGATGTGACCGTATGACTGAACAAAAAAATATCCTCTTTGTTGATGATGAGAAGAGTGTTTTGCGCTCTTTGCGAAGAGCCTTTATGAAGAGTGGCCATAAGCTCTATTTTGCTGATTCCGGTGAGCTTGGACTTAAGATGCTGGCCGCCGGCAAAGGCAAGATCGATATGGTTTTGAGTGATATGCGGATGCCGGGTATGGATGGTTATACCTTCCTTAAAGAGGTCAAGGAACACTATCCTCAGGTTATTCGCCTGATTTTAAGCGGTTTTATTGAGGAGTCCTATGTCTACAAGGCTCTAATCGATGGTTCGGCCAAAACTTACCTTGCCAAACCCTGGAGTACCCGCGAACTTGTTGAACTGGTTGACGGCCTGATTGAGATCGAAAAAACCCTTAAAGATAAGAACCTGCTTGAGGTTATCAATACGGTTGATGAACTGCCGACCCTGCCGAAAATCTATCATGAGGTGATGGCGCTGATCGATGCCGATGCTGATTTTGACAAGATTGTCAAGGTCATTGAGCAGGATCCGGCTATGACCGCCAAGGTTCTCCAGGTCGCCAATTCCGCCTTTTTCAAAAGTGGTACCGCCTCTTTAAAAAGGGCGGCGGTTTTTATCGGTCTCATGACGTTAAAGGATATTGTTGCCGGCAGCGCCGTCTTTCAGGCCCTTGAGGCCGATGCCTCAGGTCCTTACTCTATCAATTCGATTTGGGAGCATGCAGTCACCTGTAACGGCCTGGTCTGTGAGATGTATGAGCTTATACATGATGAAAAGATTCCCGAGGATGTCGCCTCCGTCGGGCTTTTGCACAATATCGGAATCCTGGTGATGCTTAAATATTTCCTCGATGATCTGATCAAGATAACAACCTTGCAAAAGCAGCATCCCGAACTGGATTCGGTGCATCTGGAGAAGGAGGTTTTAGGGGTTGACCATGCTCAGCTTGGAGCCTTCCTTTTAAACTGGTGGAATATGCCCTATCCCGTGATTGAGGCGGCCCTCTACCACAATAACCCCCTGGCGGCCGCAATTGGCAATCGGGAGATCATTATTCTGCTTCATATTGCCGACCATCTGGCCCGGCTTGAGGCCGGGGCTAAAGATGTTAAACCTCTCGATCCCGAGATTTTTAACCGGGTCGAGATTCCCGGCCGTTTCCGGGACCAATGTCTGCTGGCAGGGTAGTGATTCAATAGAATGTCCGCTTGGTTTTGCCTTTCTCTGCGTCTTTGCGTCTCTGCGGGAGATCAAAAGCGTTTTCCCGCAGAGACGCAAAGACGCAGAGAAAAACCGCGATGTAAAGGATTGGCATAACTTTTTCAGTTAACATATCATAGATTTAACTCAAACCAGAAAGTTGAGTAAGATATTAATTATGGATATCGATAAACAGCGGCCAACCATTCTTCTGGTTGATGATGAAGAGATGGTTTTAAATGCTTTGCACCGGGTCTTGGCGAGCTCTGAATGGGGGCTTATGACGGCCCTTAGTGGCGCTAAAGCTCTTGAGGTCATGGCCCGGCAGCCGATAGCTTTAATTGTCACCGATCAGCGGATGCCGGAGATGAGCGGCCTTGAGCTCTTAAGTGAGGTCAAGAGGTTATATCCCGAAACTGTCCGGATCGTCCTGACCGGTTATGCCGAGATGGATGTTGTCGTTAAGGCGATTAATCAGGGCGAGGTTTACCGTTTTTTTACCAAACCCTGGAACAATGCTGAATTGATTGAGACTGTCAGTGAAGTTCTAGAGCGCCGGCGGGAGAGTTTGAATCAGGTTTCATCATTTACCGATCAACTTTCACGGGCTAATCTTGAGACGGTTATGGCCTTGGCGGAAGCGATCGAACTTAAAGATCACTATACCAAAGGTCATTGCAGCCGGGTTCGTGACTACTCTTTGCAGATGGCGCAGGCTTTAAATCTCTCCAAGACTTTTTGCCGCGACCTGGTTTATGCCAGCCTGCTGCATGATTGTGGTAAAATCGGGGTCAGTGAGGTGACTTTAAATGTCGATGGTCCGCTAAATGATGATCAGTACAGGGAGGTTCAGCGCCACCCGGTTTTAGGTTTCGAGATGACCAGTAAGATCGATTATCTGAGGCCCGCCAGCATTATTATACGTCAGCATCATGAACGTTGGGATGGTACCGGTTATCCGGATCGTATCAAGGCTCAGGAGATCTCTTTAGGGGGCCGGATTGTGGCCGTGGCAGATAGTTTCGACGCTATGACCTCAAGCCGTCCCTATCGTCGGGCTCTCGATTTCAAAACTGCAGTCCAGGAGCTCCTCGACAACCGGGGCACCCAATTTGATGGTGAAATTGTCGATCTTTTTGTCTCTTTGTTAGAGGGTGATACTGGGATTGCGGTAAGGGCTGACATCAGGCGTCGCCTGCTTATGGTCGGGGTGGATCACGAAAAAATATCTAAACTTAAAAATTCGTTACCGGCGGCCCGCTATGAATTGATAACTGCTGAGTCTCTCGATGAGGCTCGGGCCAGGCTTGATGGTGTCGATATGGTAATCTGTGCTCGGCAGCTCAGTGATGGGGATGGGGTCGGTTTTCTGATCGATTGCCGGCGTTTGAGTCCGCAGATTATTCGTATTATGCTGATTGAACGTCAAGATCTGGATGCGCTGGCCGAGACCGTCAACCAGGCTGGACTTTATGCTTTTATGATTCGCCCCTTAAGGCCGGCCGAGGTTATGGCCATGATTGAAAATGCCTTCGAGTGGCGGCGCATGGCAAGAACCTTGAACTTCGATTAGTGAGTCTTTTATTATGGAATCTGAATTGACTAAAGAGGGTTTCAGCCGTATTCTCGTCGTTGACGATGAGAGTCGGGTGGTTAATGCTGTGCGCCGGATCTTTGCCGCCTCCAGCTTTATCAAGGTTGAAACATCGACCAGTCCCAAAGAGGCTTTGCAGATTGTCGAGAGATCTCCTGATCTTCGTCTGGTGATCAGCGACTACCTGATGCCGGGGATGGATGGGCTTGAGTTATTGACCGGGTTAAGCCGCATAAGACCTGAGATTATCAGGATTATTCTGACCGGACATGCAGATCTGGAAACGACATTGCGGGCGATTAATGAGGTCGGGGTTTACAAGTTTATTCTCAAGCCTTGGAATAATCATGACCTCTACTGGACCGTAGTTCGAGCCCTTGAGCTGGAAGAGGCGCGTCGTGAAAATCGGGAGCTGAAAAAACGACTCGAAGAGCAGGCGCAGGTAGTTGAGCGAATTGAAGAACTCTATCCCGGAATCTCACGCATTGACCGCGACCGGGATGGTGCTATCATATTGAGTGAATAGAGATGGTCTAGAGTCCTGGGAAGATTTTCTCAGCGATTCAGAGGTGTACAAATGGCGGTTGAAAAAAAACACACTGTACTTTTTGTTGATGATGAAGAGCGGGTTTTGAAATCCTTAAAAAGGGGTCTTATCAGCGAACCTTATCGTGCTCTTTTCGCATTAGGCGGCAAGGAAGCCCTCGAAATCCTGGCCGCCAAACCGGTGCAGGTGGTTGTTTCCGATATGAAGATGCCGGAGATGAACGGGCTTGAACTTTTACAGGAGGTGGCGCGGAAATATCCCGATATTATCCGTCTGGTTCTCTCCGGTTACTCACATACAAGTACGGTGATTGCCGCCGTCAATGAGGGGCGGATCTTTCGTTATATTACCAAACCCTGGAGTGTCGATAACGATATCAAGCCGGCTTTGCAGGAGGCTTTTGAACTATTTGAGCGCCGGATCAAAGAGCGTGGGGCGGCCGACCGCCTTGAGGCAGAGACGAAGGCGCTTAAAGATGAGCTCGACGTCGGTCGCAAAACAGTCTCGCAAACCAAAAAAGTGGCCAGTGAGATCTACCTGCGCAAAACCAACGCCCAACGGCGTTCACTCGAGCGAGTTCAAGGGGTTCTTAATTATGTTTCGAGCCAGGCGATTAACCTTGAGATGGGGGATATCGACGATGAGAGCCGCAAACTTGTAGTTGAGATCAAGCAGACCTGCCGCGATGCCCTTGACGGACTTGGAAAGGTCTTCCTCTTTAATGCTATTGAGGTGGGTGAAAGGTTACCGGTTGAAGCTGTTGTGGAGCTGCCGCAATTTTTTGCCGAACTCAACAGTGCGGCCAAAAGTCGGGCTCAAGCAGCAGGTTTGACGGTTGTATTTCAGGCTGCCGGAGAACTCCCGGAGCGGGTCGTCAGTGATCCCCAGCTGCTGCGGGCCATGCTCTGGGAAATTCTCGAAAATGCAGTTCAGAACAGCTCTCCCGGCGGCATTGTGGTTTGCAATGCAGAGACCGCAGTTATCTCGGAAGGGGTTTTGCGGTTGACCGTGATGATTCGAGATACGGGTCCCGGTATCGAGATGGCAGAACTTAAAGAACTGCAGCAACCCTTTGTCTGTGGTGTCTCAGGCAAGGGTCGGCCAACCTGGGGGGTAGGATTAAGTCTGGCCCGCCTGATTGCCTCAAAGCTCGGGGGATCTATGAAAATCGGCGGCAGCGATCAGGGCTGCCAGGTCACACTTGAGGTTGAGGTTCGTGTCGGTACAGAATGATTTATTTGTGGATGGCTTCGTATATCAAAAATAGTGACGACTGATCACTGACGATTGATGTTATGGAGGGTTGTATGAGTCGATTGATTTCCCGTTCTCCGGTGGTGGCCGGTACTTTCTATAGTGATGATCCGGCCGTTTTACGACATGAGATCGAGGGTTATCTGGCTCAAGCCAAAGCTCCTGTAGGTGAGGGTTTGGAGCCTTTCGCTCTGGTGGTACCACATGCCGGCTACTGCTTTTCGGGAGCAGTTGCAGCCGAGGCCTATCGCCTCATAAAGGGGCAGGATTTCGATCTGGTGATTGTTGTAGCGCCAACGCATCATCACTATTTTACCGGCGCCTCCATCTACAGTGTCGGTAATTACACGACTCCGCTGGGTGAGGTTGAAGTTGATCGTGAGTTGGCCGCTGAACTTATTGCCAGCTATCAAGAGATCGATTTTATCCCTGAAGCCCATCGTTTTGAACACTCATTGGAGGTTCAGCTTCCATTTTTACAGGTCGCTCTCGGAGATTTTACCCTTTTGCCGATAATTATGGGTCAACAGGGTTGGTCCCAGGCTCTAAATCTTGCCGAAATTGTAGCTGGACTTGCTATCGACCGCCGCCTTCTGCTGGTTGCCAGCAGCGATCTCTCGCATTTTCATAGCGCGTTAAAGGCGGATCAGCTGGACCGAAAGATCGTTGAGTCTGTCTCTGCTTTTGACCCGGCCGCCTTCTGGACTTTGATCGAAAATCATCAAGCCGAAGCCTGCGGTGCCGGCCCTCTGCTTAGCGTGATGCTGGCGGCGCAAAAGATTGGTGCTGATCGGGCGCAAATTCTTACCTACCGTCATTCCGGTGAGGTCTGCGGGGATAACAGTCGGGTGGTTGGTTATATGTCCGCGGCATTTTATGATAGTCGACAGTTGTCAGTCGTCAGTCGCCAGTAACGCTTTGTCAATTGCTCGCTGCCTTTTTTGTCGTTTCAGGAGTAGTTAAATGAGTCAGGAAATTGTTGATTTTGGTCTCACTTTGAAGGAAAAAGAGTATCTGCATGAACAGGTGGTTACGGTTATCAAAGCTCGGCTTGAAGGGTGGGAGGCACCCGATGATGTGCCGGAAAGTGCGGTACTTAAGGAGAAACGGGGAGCTTTTGTGACTCTGAAAAAAAATGGCGAGTTAAGAGGTTGTATTGGTTATATAGAAGCTTATAAACCGCTCTATCAGACAATTAGAGAAATGGCCCTGGCGGCGGCTTTCAATGATCCCCGTTTCCCCGAGCTTGGAGCCCATGAGTGGCCGGAGATCGAGGTTGAACTTTCGGTTTTGACGCCTTTGCGTGAGATCGAAGACCCCGATGTTGTCGAGGTCGGAAAACACGGTCTCCTGATTCGTAATGCAAGCTCTTCCGGCCTTCTCCTGCCACAGGTCGCGGTTGAGTACGGCTGGAGCCGCGAGGAGTTTTTGGCCCATACCTGTAACAAGGCCGGCCTGGTGGACGATTGCTGGCGCCGTTCCGGAACCCGGCTCTATATCTTTTCAGCCGACATTTTTTGATGGCCGGGTTGACGTTTAAGGGGTTCTCTGCAAAAAAGCTTGCATTTTGTTTTTTGTGATGGTAGAAGGGCTCCGGTTTGCGAAAAAATTCTCCGGCCGGTGACGGCTTTTTTGCAAGTGGGCTCTTACAGGGGCCCACTTTTTTTATATTGACTCTTTTTTGAAAGAGCTGTTTTTAGCGATGGCAGCTGATCTGGAAATAGATGAAGACTGGCGGATCCGGGTACAGACCCTGGCCGAAGACCTGCTCTCTAACTTAGGTTATGAGTTGGTTGATATAGAGTTCGGTCCGGGTGAAGGCAGTGCTCTTTTGCGCCTTTACATAGATCGGGAAGGGGGGGTCAACCTCGATGATTGCACCCATGTCAGTCGTATGTTTGGGGCGCTGCTTGATGTTGAGGATCCGATACCCGGTCGTTACAATCTTGAGATATCATCGCCGGGTTTGAATCGTCGTTTAAGGCGGCCAAAGGATTTTCAGACCCGTATCGGAGAGACTGTTAAGGTGACGCTGCTGAAACCTCTTGATGGGCGTCGGCGTTTTAAGGGGGTTCTGCTTGATTGTCAGGAGAGCCCTTTAACAGTGACCATCGATGTGGATGGGGAAAGATTTATCGTACCTCTGGATGAAACTTCCAAGTGCAATCTGGTTTACGATTTCAATAAATAATAGAGTCAATAAAATTTTTTAACAGTTAATGATCCTTATTGAGCATTAATTTCTCATGTCAGGGAGAGATATTTAAGGTTATGTCCTCAAGTTTGAACTTTATATTAGATCAGGTCAGTAAAGAGAAAAATATTCCAAAAGAGATCCTGATCGAGGCAATTGAGTCGGCAATGGTAACCGCATCCAAGAAGAAATTGGGTGCGGCTCGTGAAATCGAGGCCTCTTTTGATGAGGAATCCGGAGAGATTGAGCTCTTTGAATTTGTCGAGGTTGTTGAAGAGGTAGAAAACTCCTACTATCAGATATCTTTGCATGAAGCTCTAGAGATTGATCCTGAGGCTGAGATTGGTGACAGTCTGGGCTTGAAGCTGGAAACCGATGATTTTGGCCGGATAGCGGCTCAGACCGCCAAACAGGTCATTATGCAGAAAATTCGGGAAGCTGAGCGGGAGAGTATTTACGAGGAGTATCACGAAAAGGTTGGGGAGATTGTCAGTGGTTCGGTGCAGCGTGTCGAGCGCGGCAACCTGATTGTTAATTTAGGCACAACCGAAGCCATTTTGCCCCGCTCTGAAACTATTCCCCGGGAGAATTTTCGTCAGGGGGAACGGATTCGTGCCTATCTCTTGAAAGTTGAAATCACTGTCAAGGGGCCGAAGATTGTTCTTTCTCGAACCCATCCGGGTTTCCTGATCAGGCTCTTTGAGGTTGAAGTGCCGGAGATCTTTGAAGGGGTCATCAAAGTTATGGGAGCCACCCGTGAACCTGGTATCAGGTCCAAGATTGCGGTCTCGACCAACGATCACGATGTTGATCCGGTTGGTGCCTGTGTCGGGGTACGGGGCTCGCGAGTTCAGAATGTTGTCCAGGAGCTTAAAGGCGAAAAGATCGATATTATTCGCTGGAATCCCGATCCGGTTCGTTATGTTTGTAATGCTATCTCGCCGGCAGAGATCAACAAGATCATTCTCGATGAAGATAAACATATGATGGAGATTGTTGTTCTTGATGAACAGCTCTCTTTAGCGATTGGTCGTCGTGGTCTCAATGTGCGTTTAGCAGCCAAGTTGACAGGTTGGAAACTTGATGTCAAGTCAGCATCAAGAGTGGCGAGCGATTTTGACCAGCTCTTTTCACCGCTCGCCGACCTTGAAGGTTTCAATAATACGGCCATGGAGCTGCTTTATGATAATGGTTTTCGTAAAATAGAGGATATTGCCGGCAGTTCAGCTGCCGAACTTGGTGATATTATCGGAACCGAAGGGGTCGATCCTGTGGAGTTGATCGAACGCGCAGTAACCGTTTACCATGCCGTTAAAGAAGCTGCTGAAAATCCACCTCCGGATCAGGATACAGGGAGTGATCCGGAACCAGGTGAAGAGAGTCCGACGCCGGAGGCTGCAGTTGATAATCTAGAAGGAGCCGATGCCTTCCCGGTGGAGGCCAATGATGATCAGGTCGAAGAGGGCATCGAAGCCGAGGGTGAGCAACCCGCTGTGGAAACTGAAGCCGTAGAAGATTTAGATCTTGAAAAAGAGACTGCAACGCCGGCGGAACCCGGGGAGTAAGGCTGTGGCGGAGCCGCTACGTACCTGTTTGATCTGTCGCCAGCGGGCCGAAAAAAAGAGCTTTTGCCGATTGGTTCGTATCGGGGATGAGCTCTTTTATGATATTAAACATCGAGCCCCGGGCCGGGGTTATTATATTTGTCAGAAAGTTGAATGTTTGGGCCGCTTTCTTGAGGGCAAGCGTCGTTTAGGTCGTTTGTCGATCGGGTCTGAGTCTTTGGATCCGGAAAGCCGTGCACTTTTACAGGATGAATGCGAAAAAAACAATTGATGCTAGGGGGTAGCCAACCTTGATTCTGCGGGAAAAAAAGAAAACCAAGGTTTATGAACTTTCTCGGGTTCTGAAACTGAAGGAATCTGAGCTTATTACGATTTTAGAGAGTTTGGAGATTGAGGTCAGTACCAAGTTCAGTCCTCTGAGCGCCGAGGATGTTGAGCGTGTCACGGCCTGGTGTCGTGAGAACCAGGGACCCGATATTGTTGAAAAACGTGTCGGTTCAGGAGTGCGTAGGCGGCGCCGGAAAGTGGTCGAAAAAACCGCCCCTGAGCCTGTGGAAACAGACAGTAGCGAGTCTGCGGGAGAGGATGAAGCTCCGAAAGAAGAGGATTCCGGAACTCCTGAGGCCGTCACACCGTCTGCTTCTGAAGAGCCGTCAGTGGCAACCCCTCAAACTCCGGAAACGGTTGAATTGGACGTTGACGTCGCTGAAGTGATTGTCTCTGAAGATTCGGAGCCTGAAGCTGATTCTGAAGAGGTGATCGCTGATTCGGAAGCTGAGATTGAGTCCGGCAGCGTTGAAGAGGTCGTCGAGGCGGCGGTTTCCGTCGAAGATGAACCTTCGGCGCCTGTAGCCGAAGAGTTGGTTGACGAGTCTGAGGATGTTGCGACGGTTTCGGAGAGTGACAGCACTATTGTTGATGCTGCTGATGAGGAGTCTGAGGAGGCTTTATCCGTCAGTGATGATGTCGAAAATGCGGTTGCTGCTGATAAACCTGTAAAGAGCGGCAAAAGCGGGGCTCGTGGGGCTCGGGTTATCGGTCGGGTGGCTTTAAGTGACTTAGGAGCCCCGCCGGGAGGACGTCCACCTCGGGGTAAAGCGAAAACCAAAAGTTCAGAACCGGCTCCGCGTGGAGCTTCTCCTCGTGCAGCCGCGCCTGCAGTGCCAGCCCCTGATACAGCTGGTGCACAAGCCGCTGAAGCGAAAAAGGGTCGCAAATCACGTAAGAAAGATGGGTCTCAGCCGGTTGCCGGAAATGGTACTGCCGACACCGGCAGCCGCAGTCGTAAAGGGTCGCGGCGCTCGGTCATAAAAAACCTAAATTATGCCGATGAGCGGGGTGGTAAGGGTCGTCGGGGTCGGGCCAGTAAAAAGAAGTCCGGACAGAAAACCGAGATCACGATGCCTAAACAGATTAAACGGGTGGTCAAAATTACCGAGGCGATCAGTGTTGGTGAACTCGCCAAAAAGATGGGTGTCAAAGCTGGGGAAGTTATCGGCAAGTTGATGGCTATGGGCACTATGGTAACCATTAATCAGATGGTCGATTTTGATACCGCAAGTCTGGTTGCCGAGGAGTATGGGCATACGGTTGAGAATGTTGCTTTTGATGAAGAGCTGGTTTTTGAGAGGGTCGAGGATAATCCTGATGATTTAGTCACCCGCCCGCCGGTAGTGACTATAATGGGTCATGTTGATCACGGGAAAACTTCACTTCTTGATGCTATTCGTTTGACCCAGGTCGCTGATGGCGAAGCCGGCGGTATTACGCAGCATATTGGTGCCTATATGGTATCGTTGCCGAAGGGTGATATCTCTTTTGTCGACACCCCGGGTCATGAAGCCTTTACCTCAATGCGTTCTCGTGGAGCCGGGGTCACCGATATTGTTATTTTAGTGGTTGCCGCCGATGATGGGGTGATGCCGACGACGATCGAGTCGATCAATCATGCCAAAGCCGCCGAGGTTCCGATCATTGTCGCGATTAACAAAATTGATAAAGAGAATGCCCGACCCGACGAGGTTCGGCGCCAGTTAAGCGAACATGGCTTAGTCTCAGAGGATTGGGGCGGCGATACAATCTTTGTTGAGGTTTCAGCCAAGAAACGGCTCAATCTTGATAGCCTTCTGGAGATGATACTCCTGCAGGCTGAGATGATGGAGATCGTTGCCAATCCTGACAAGATCGCTCGCGGGGTGGTGCTTGAATCCCGCCTTGATCGGGGTAAGGGGCCGGTGGCTACAGTTCTGGTTCAGGATGGGACGGTCAAACAGGGAGATTTCATTGTTGCCGGGCTCTACAGCGGTCGAGTCAGGGCCCTGCTTAACGATATGGGTCAGCAGATTGAGAGTGCCGGACCTTCAATCCCGGTTGAGGTTTTAGGTCTTAACGGAGCCCCTTCGGCCGGCGATGATTTCAATGTTGTGAAGTCGGAAAAGCAGGCCAAGGAGTTAACTTCCAACCGACAGCATAAAGCCCGAGAGCAGGATATTTCCAAAACCAGTAAGATCTCTCTTGAAGATCTTTTCGAACAGATGGAAGAGGGCGAAGTCGAGCAGCTTAATGTTATTATTAAAGGTGACGTTCAGGGCTCGGTCGAGGCTGTCAGTGAGGCATTGAAGAAACAGGCTACAAAAAAGGTTAAGGTCGATGTTGTGCATGCTGCAGTCGGTGGCGTCAAGGAAGCTGATGTTATGTTGGCGGGAGCGTCACAAGCGATTATCGTAGCTTTTAATGTTAGGCCTGACCTTAAAGCCCAGCATTTAGCGGAGCAGGAAAATGTCGATATTCGTCTCTACACAGTAATCTATGATCTCTTAGAAGATCTAAGAATGGCGATGGAGGGACTCCTAGCTCCCGATATGCGTGAGACCTATATGGGGCGGGCTGAGGTTCGTCAGGCTTTTATGGTTTCCAAAGTCGGAACTATTGCCGGTTGCCGGGTTGTCGATGGTAAAGTGCAACGTAACGCTCAGGTGCGTTTGTTGCGTGATAATGTTGTAATTGTCGAGGGCAAAATTTCATCCCTGAAACGCTTTAAGGATGACGCCAAAGAGGTGGCCACTGGTTTTGAGTGTGGTATCGGTATAGAGAACTACAACGATATCAAGCCCGGCGATGTTATTGAAGCTTATATTATAGAAGCAGTCGCAGCTAAACTTTAGTCGGCTTTTGATGGTTGGATATTTGAATGAAAGAACGTAGTCAGCGTTGTCAGCGGATCGGAGACCAGTTGAGAGGCGAAATCTCGGCTATGTTGCAGCGTGATATTAAAGACCCCCGCATCGGTTTTGTGACGATTATGGATGTAGAGGTTTCCCCTGACTTAAGTCATGCAACTGTCTACTTCACGGTTTTTGGCAGTGAAGAGGAGAAGGCTGAGACCTTGTCCGGTTTGCAGAGTACGGCCAGTTTTATGCGTCGTGAGATGGGGCGTCGCTTGCACCTGAAAAGAATTCCTCAACTCCATTTTCGCTATGATAAAACAACCGATAAAGGGTCACATATGGAAGAGATCTTTGGTCGGATTAAACAGGAAGAAGAGCTCTAAATGGGTATGATTGGTGCTGACAATAAGGCTTTAGCCCTGGACGCAGTGCGAAAAGCCAAGACGGTTGTGATTGCCAGCCATATCGATCCTGATGGCGATGCCATCGGTTCATCTTTAGCCTGGGCCCTGATTCTCAAAAAAATGGGCAAAGATGTGATTGTTTACAATCGCAACGCAGTTCCCTATAGCTATGAATTTCTGCCTGGAGCCGACCTTTTTGTAGATCATCTGCCTGAGACCTGTGACTTGCTTTGTCTGCTCGATTGTAGTGAGTTTGAGCGGGCCGGTAAGGAGTTGGTTGCATGGCGGGGTTATGATCAATCTTTGTGTATTGATCATCACCTGACCGCTGATTTGGCGGCTGATATAAATCTTGTCTATTCTCAAGCCTGTGCCACCGGAGAGTTGATCTACGAACTTGCTCTTTGTCTGGACCCCGGCTTCAAACTTGATGTTGCAGTCAATCTTTACACCGCGATCTTGACTGATACCGGGTCCTTTCGTTACTCTAATTCCACTCCCAGCTCTTTTGCCATTGCCGGTGATCTGGTTGCCCGCGGCGTCGAGCCTTGGGGGGTGACCCAGCAAGTTTATGAAAGCCAGCCGGTTGGTCGTATCAAGTTGGCCGGGCGGGTGCTGGAAACCTTGCGCATCTCAGCTTCGGGTAAGGCGGCGTCGGTATGGGTTACACAGAAGATGTTTGATGAGACCGGCACTAATAGTGAATATACTGACGGTCTCGTCAACTATCCACGTTCCATAGCCGGGGTTGAAGTTGCATTTATGGCTCGCGAAACAGGCCTTAAAGAGTATAAATTAAGTTTTCGTTCCCGGGGTATGGTTAATGTTGCAGCTTTGGCCGCAGAGTTTGGTGGCGGTGGTCATCATAATGCGGCCGGATGTCGCTTGCAGGGCTCTTTGCCTCAGTTGATTGATCAGGTTTTTGCTATTATTGATAACTCTTTGCAGGAAGCCGATTCCAGATGATCGACGATGCTTTTCTGGTTGTCGATAAACCGCAGGGGTTAACCTCTCAACAGGTGGTGGCCCGGGTCAAACGCAAGCTTGGCTGTCGTAAGGTTGGGCATACTGGAACCCTTGATCCTCTGGCGACCGGAGTTTTGCCGTTGGCTCTCAATCGGGCGACCCGGCTGATTCAATACCTTGATGAAAGCCGTAAGGTCTACAGCGGCGAGATTGAGCTTGGTGTCGAGAGTGATACCCTGGATCGGGATGGTGACATTGTTGCCCGGCATGAAGGGCCGTTTGAGTGCAGCGAAAAAGAGATATCCGAAGTATTTGCGCGTTATCATGGTCTGGTGACCCAGGTTGCACCGATCTATTCGGCGATAAAGAGCAAGGGGCGACCCCTTTATGCTTATGCCCGTTCCGGAGTTGAAGTGGTGCCGCCGGAGCGTCAAGTCGAGATAGATTCCTTTACGCTTTTATCTTACAGGCCTCCGCTGGTTGCTTTTCGGGTGGTCTGTTCAAAAGGAACCTATGTCAGATCGCTGGCCGCCGATGTTGGGCGTGATCTTGGTTATGGTGCCCGCATCTGGTCGCTGCGTCGTGAGGCGAGTGGGCCATTTACCCTAGATCAAGCGCTGTCGTTGGACAAGTTGATGGAGAAAATTGCTGCAGGCGAGAGTTTGCCGCTGATCTCCCCGCTTGAGGTTCTATCTCATCTGCCGCGCATTGTGGTTGATGAGTCGGAGATAAAAGAGAAGATATCCCACGGTGTGGCGGTACCGCTTGATCGGGTCTCGACACCATCTCCTATTTTAAATGGTAGGGACGAGATTGTTCTGGTTGATGAGACTGGAACCCTTTTGGCTCTGGCCCGTCTTGACAAGGAAAATGATAGTGACAATAAAGAGTTGCGGATGTCTCGAGTAATGATGCCGCAGAGCTCTTAAATAAAACAAAATCTTTACAAGACCCGGCTTTTATGGTAGCAGGTGACTGTCAGAAGATAACAAGCAGATATGCTGCTTATTTATAGTGTCTTAAAAGAAAAATGAGGAGAAAAGTTCCAATGGCGTTTGCAAGTGGTCAAAAAAATGATATTATCGAGAAATACAGGCTGCACGAAAGTGATACCGGTTCCCCTGAAGTTCAGATTGCTCTGCTTAGCGAGAGAATTACCTATCTGACCGATCATTTCAAAGTTCATAAACATGACTTTCATTCACGTCGTGGTTTGTTGAAGCTGGTAGGCCAGAGACGGCGTCTGCTCGATTATCTGAAAACGAAAGAGTTTAAACGTTATAAAGATGTGATCGGTAGTCTGGGTTTGCGGCGTTAAGCTGCGGGGCGGCCTGATCATCACATTCAAGATCTAGAACTATTTTGAAAACTGCTTTCAGGGCATAGGCTGAAGGCAGTTTTCTTTTTTATTCCTATGCGTAATGAAATGAAGCGTTTAACAGGCTGTTCGGATAGGCCGAATAGCTAGCGGTTACTTGGAGAGTGAATGAAAAGTTATTGTAGGTTGACGCGGAAAGTGGAGAAGAGATGAAAAAGTATTGTCAAGTAGAAGTGGCGGGTAGCAATGTAAGTTTTGAGAGCGGTAAAATAGCCAAACAGGCTAATGGTGCAGTCATGGTTCGTCAAGGTGACACCATGGTTTTAGTGACTGCGGTATCAGCTCGCAAAGGGCGTGAGGGGATCGATTTTTTTCCTCTGACCGTCGATTATCAGGAAAAAACTTATGCCGCCGGGAAGATTCCCGGAGGATTTTTTAAGCGTGAAGGTCGTTTGAGTGATCGTGAAACTCTGACTTCGCGGCTTATTGATCGGCCATTACGGCCCCTGTTTCCAAAAGGATTTACCTGTGAAACCCAGATTATCGCGACGGTCTTGTCGACCGATAATATCAATGATCCGGCGATTCTAGCCTTAACCGGTGCCTCCGCGGCATTGATGATTTCAGAAATTCCTTTTGCCGGTCCGGTTGCGGCGGTGCGGGTGGTTCGAGTTGATGGTAAGATGGTGGTTAATCCGACTTTCGCCGAGACCGATGAGAGTGATCTTGATGTTATCATGGCCTGCAGCCGGGAAGCGGTTGTTATGGTCGAGGGTGGAGCTAAAGAAGTTGATGAGCAGGTTATGCTTGAGGCTCTGGCCTTAGGTCACAAAGCGGCCCAACCTTTTCTCGATGCCCAGATTGAGATGGCACAGCAGGTTGGGATCGAGAAACGTGAAGTCATTGCTCCGGTTATTAACAGCGATCTCGTGGCTTTGGTCGATGAATATTTTGGCAACCGTTTTGAAGAGGGTATTAAGGTTTCTGACAAGCTTGAGCGTCAGGATTACTTCAGCCTGCTCAAAGATGAGATAAGAGAGCGTTTGGCTGAATCAGAAATCCCCGCTGATGACCTCGGCGAGGTTTTTGAGGAGCGTCTGGGTGGAGCGATTCGTCGTCAGATCAGTACTCAGGGAGTGCGGATCGGGAGTCGTAAAGTTGATGAGATCCGCGATATTGCCTGCGAGGTCTCTCTGTTGCCTAGAACCCATGGCTCAGCCCTTTTTACTCGGGGTGAGACTCAGGCTATAGTTACGGCAACTCTCGGAACTTCAGTTGATGAACAGCGTATCGATTCGCTGCGCGGCAACACCTTTAATGACTTTATGTTGCATTATAACTTTCCGCCTTACAGTGTCGGCGAAGCCCGTTTCCTAAGAGGTCCTGGTCGTCGTGAAATCGGCCATGGAACCCTGGCTCGTCGGGCTTTAAAAGCAATTTTGCCCGAATCCGATAAGTTTCCTTATACGATACGCATTGTTTCCGATATTACTGAATCGAACGGCTCTTCTTCAATGGCATCGGTTTGTGGTGGTAGTCTGGCCTTAATGGATGCCGGGGTTCCGATCAAAGCTCCGGTCGCCGGGATCGCGATGGGGCTGGTTCAGGAGGGGGATGATTTTATTATCTTGAGTGATATTCTCGGAGATGAAGACCATGTCGGGGACATGGATTTTAAAGTCGCCGGCACCAAAGATGGTATTACTGCTATTCAGATGGATATCAAGATCAACGGTATAAGCCCTGAGATCATGGCTAAAGCCCTGGCTCAGGCAAAGGCCGGTCGTTTGCATATCCTTGGCGAGATGGCTGCCGCCCTGACTGAACCTCGGGCTGAACTCTCTGATTATGCACCGCGGATTATGACAATCCGGATTGATCCTGATAAGATCAGAGACGTGATCGGACCTGGCGGTAAGAATATTCGCGCCATTACTGAAAAATCTGGGGCCAAGATCGATATCGACGATAGCGGTGAGATCAAGATCGCTTCAGTTGACGGGCAGGCTTCCGAAATGGCGATTGCCCTGATTCGTGATTTGACTCAAGAAGCTGAAGTCGGAAAAGTCTACCTTGGTACAGTACAGCGGATTATGGATTTTGGTGCTTTTGTCCAGATTTTCCCCGGCACTGACGGGCTCCTGCATATCTCGCAGATTGCTGAAGAGCGGGTTCGCGACGTCCGCGACTTTATGAAAGAGGGCGACGAAGTCATGGTTAAAGTGATCGAAGTAGATCGCCAGGGCAAAATTCGCCTCTCCCGCAAAGGGTTGGATTCGGAGTAACCCCCCTTTAGGGTTAAGAAATATTGTAACAAATATTTGCAATAAAAAGCGGTACCCGACATGGGTGCCGCTTTTTTCTTTTATGGGTTTATGGAAAATCTCTTTACTTTACAATCGTAAGCATCGTGGTTATACTGTTAACGCGTTGATGAAAGCCGTTATTCGCAAAAAAATGAACCTGCAAAAATTAGTAATTCATCTGGAGTGCAAAACTATATGGCTGGGAAAGATTTATATAAAACTCTCGGGGTTGACAAGAAAGCTTCGGCTGATGAAATTAAAAAGGCTTTTCGTCGCAAAGCCCGACAGTATCACCCCGATGTTAAGCCGGACGACAAGGCTTCCGAAAAGAAATTTAAAGAGATCAATGAGGCCTATGAAATTTTAGGCGATGAAAAAAAACGACGGGAATATGACACCTATGGCGAGGCCTTTCATCACCAAGGTGGCGGCGGGCCCGGTGGTTTTCCCGGCGGACGGGCCGGCGGCTTTGATTTTAGTGATCTTTTTGGCGGTGTTGGAGGCGG
>JANTGZ010000030.1 GCA_024762675.1 Thermodesulfobacteriota bacterium
CCCTCGTCGATAGCCGCATTGAGCCCATACCTTGTGGTTCCAGGCAATGGCGGGAAGATGATATGAGTGCAATTGTCGAAATTGTTCGGCGTGAAGGCGAAATTTTACGGGCCGTATAAAAGGCAGCCTTTTTAACTTATTCGTACGATCTATCTCTTCGGTAATGCCAAATTTCTTTTCCTTTTCAAACCGAAATAATCATAAAATCCTATCGCTAAATCTTTTGAAAACTGATCTTTAAACGATAGTGCAGACGCTTCTATTTTGGGGCATAACTTTATGGCGACACCGCATTTTGCCGGTTCCATGGATGTTTCTATGCGGGGCATCGTCAAGGGCGTTGCAGAGAATATCCGCCGGGTCGCAACGGGTCAATTGCCTCTATTTATAAAGACCGGTTGCAATAGTTTGATAATATGAAAACCGTTAAGCAAAAGAGAAACCTTTTTCTCCATGTACGGCCCCGAATGGTTCCGGCTAAAGCTTTACGTTTTCGTCTGACCTGGGGTCTGGGTGGGGCTGCAACCCTGATGGTTCTCGTGCAGCTGGTTACCGGGATCCTGCTCAATTTTATCTATGAACCCTCCACACTGGCGGCCTACGGTTCAGTTCAACATATCCATTATGACATTCTGTTCGGGCGTTTGTTTCGTAACCTGCACCACTGGACCGGCCATGCTCTGATCGTCATTGTTTTCCTGCATATGCTGCGCGTTTTTTTGAGCTCCGCCTACCGAGGTCCGCGCCACCTTAATTGGATTATTGGTCTGGGTCTGGGTTTTCTAATTCTCCTGGCTAATTTCAGTGGTTATCTGTTGCCTTGGGATCAGCGCGCCTATTGGGCCGTGACCATCGCCACGTCGATTCTTGAATACCTGCCTGGATTCGGCACCGTCTTGCTGGAAATCGTTAGAGGCGGTAGCGACGTTGGATCGGCGACCCTGCGCATTTTTCACACCCTGCACAGCGGTGTCCTGCCCTTTCTCTTACTTTTTCTCATGACTTGGCATTTCTGGAAAATTCGCCGGGCCGGTGGTCTCTTTCTGCAAGAGACCGAAAAAGGTGCCCCTGATTCACCAACGCCATCGACAACCCGGCTTGCAGCTAGACCCCATCTCTTTGTTCGTGAGAAAGCGGTGGCCGCTGTGGTTATGGCTGCTCTTTTGTATCCTGCGATCTTTTTTAATGCTCCCCTAGGGGCCTTGGCCAATCCCGGAATGACTCCGGAAACAGTTAAGGCACCCTGGTATTTTATCGGCCTCCAGGAGCTCCTGATCCATGTTAACCCGGTGGTTGTGGTGCTGGTCTTACCGCTCCTTACCGCTTTTTTTCTGCTCTTTTTCCCTCTCGTAAAAGAAGATAATATATTAGGCAATCGGCTAGTGCGCTTGCTTTTTATTGGTTTAGTGGCAGGTTTCGCCCTCCTGACGATTATAGGTCTCAGTTTTCGCGGACCGGCCATGCAGCTGGTTTGGCCTTTTTAAAAATGGTTTAAGAAAATGTCTATTGAAAAACAACCCCAAAATCAGACTTCAAATCGTCGCACTTTTTTGAGTCGGCTCTGGATCGGTTTAGGGCTCGTCGCGTTAGTGCAGTTTCTGGGTGGGGCTTTAGCTTTTCTGGTTTCCGGAACCGGCAAGAAGGTGGCCTCAAAACCGCTTTTCATTGAAGTCGGGCCCGTCGATAATTTTGCTCCCGGATCGGTTACTTTGATCCGGCAAGGTGAACTCTATCTCAATCGTCTCGAAGATGGTGGTTTTCTCGCTTTATCGCGAAAATGCACCCATTTAGGCTGCGCTATCGCCTGGGATGAAGAGCAAAAACTCTTTGCCTGTCCCTGTCACGCTTCAACCTTTGATAAAAGTGGCAGGGTGCTTAAGGCTCCGGCCCCGCGTCCTCTTGACCAGCATCCCTTGGTGATTGAAAACGGTAATCTTTCCATCGATATTGAGACCCGCCGCAGGCGTCAATCCATTAAGCCGGAACAGCTTACTTATGCTGTAAAAAAAGGATAATTGATGCGCCGCTGGGAGATGACCGGACTAATTGCCACGCTGCTGCTGGCCTTAACGCTGCCGCTCTACCTCTGGCAAGATAAGCAGTGGCCGGTTAAGCGGCCGGAAATGGCGGCCCCCACGTTTGTCGGTCGTAAGGCCTGCGTCAAGTGTCATGTCAGGGAGGATCGTCTCTTTGAAAAATCGCATCACGATCTTGCCATGGCGGTCGCCAGTCAAGAGACTGTGCTTGGCGACTTCGACAATGCGACTTTTACCCGCCAGGGTGTGACTTCCCGTTTTTTTCGTAAAGAGGGCAAATTCTTTGTCCATACCGAAGGGGTGGGTGGCGTGATGAGTGATTTTGAGATCACCCACACCTTTGGCTGGACGCCATTGCAGCAGTACCTGGTCCCTTTTCCCGGAGGACGGTTTCAATGTCTGCCCTTGGCCTGGGATGTCAAAAAGAAAGAGTGGTTTCACCTCTACCCGGATGAAAAGATTGATCCGGGTGAATGGTTGTACTGGACCAACAGCGCCCAGACCTGGAACAGCATGTGTGCTGATTGTCACTCGACCAATTATAAAAAAGGTTATGATTTTAAAACAGATAGCTACAATCACAGTTATTCAGAGATCAACGTCAGTTGCGAAGCCTGTCATGGCCCCGGCTCCCGCCATGTAACCTGGGCTGAAACCATGCAGCCGCTCGATTCTGATAACGGCTTGATCGTCCATACCGGCAAAATGACAGCCCGCGAGCAGGTTGAGCTCTGCGCCTTCTGCCACTCTCGGCGATCGCCTTTAGGAAATTACGCTCACGGCAAGAAAAATCTACTCGATACTATAACCCCGCGCTTACTTGATGAGAGCCTCTATTTTGCCGACGGCCAGATTTTGGATGAGGTTTACGTCTACAACTCCTTTATTCAATCAAAGATGTTTGACCGTGAAGTTCGTTGTTCCGACTGCCACGATATTCACTCCCTGAAACTGCGATATGAAGACAATCAACTCTGCCTGCAGTGCCATCAGGGGGATATTTATGATCGCTATCAGCACCACTTTCATCACAAAAAGGGGGACAGGAAAGCCAAACCGATCCGGGCCGCTGACGGCAGCATCCTTTTCGAGGTCGGCAGCGGCACGTCCTGCATGCAGTGTCACATGCCCGGTCGGGTCTATATGGGCAATGATTACCGGCCCGATCATTCGATGCGCATCCCGCGGCCCGATTTAAACAGTAAACTGGAGACGCCCGACGCTTGCCTCCGCTGTCATGTAGACAAAAACAGGAAATGGTCAGTCGATTTCACGAATAAATGGTACGGAGAAAAACGTTCAACCCACTATGGAAGTGTTCTTGATGCGGGTCGGAAACGCTTGCCGGAGGCAAAAGACAAACTTATCAAGATGGTCGAAAACCCACTATATCCGGTGTTGGTTCGAGCTACAGCTCTGGAATTATTAAGTCAATACCAGGGTTCTGAAGTCATGGCTCGGTTTAAGAAAAGTCTGGACAGTGAAGAGTCGCTTATACGCCTGACGGCTCTCGCCTTCATGCCGGAACAACCTCTTGAAAGAGTAAAACTGGTCGTCCCACTGTTGACCGATCCGGTTAAGGGCGTCCGTATTGAGGCCGCCAGAAATCTTACCTCTATCCCGCGTTCAGAGCTCGACAAAAATCTCTACGAACAACTCGATAAGACTCTGGCTGAATTTCAGGAGATCCTTGAATATTCAGCTGATTTTGCCGATAGCCGGATGAATCTCGGGGCTCTTTATATTTATCGGGGTGAATTGGAAATGGCCGAGGCGGCTTTTAAAAAAGCGATTGCCATTGACCCTGATCTCTATGCCGCCTATCGAAATCTGGCGGTACTTTACAGTCGGCAACAGAAATTCGATCTGGCTGAAAAGATCCTGCTTAAAGCCCTGGCCCTTGATGACACCCTTTACGATATCCATTATTCATTAGGCCTTCTGCTCTCAGAAAAAAAACGCTATCCGGAAGCGGTGACCCATCTCAAAATAGCTGCCGCCGGGCTACCTGATAACGCCCGGATTCACTATAATTTGGGTATGCTCCTGGAGTTTATGAAGCAAATCCCTAAGGCTGAAAAATACCTCGCAAAAGCGGTTGCCATTGAACCGGGGAATATGCAATATCTCACATCTCTGGCCCGGCTATATTTGGCCGAAAAGAGACTGGATCAAGCGGCTGAGCTGGCTGAAAAAATGATCACCGCCGACCCCGGCAACCCACTAGGCCGACAACTGTTTGAACATATTAAGAGAAGCAGGTAAGAGGAATGACAAATAGTACGCCGGAAAACGGGGGAAATATCGTGACTGCACTTACAAGCATTAACGTTTTGAGAATTCATATGGGGAGATCGGTTATCGGCCAAGAGCGGGTGATTGACAGGTTGATAATTGGACTTTTGGCGAACGGCCATCTACTCTTAGAAGGGTTACCGGGGCTGGCCAAGACCCGGGCCGTTAAGAGTTTGGCTAAAAACTTGGCCGTCGGCCTTTCACGTATTCAGTTTACACCGGATCTCTTGCCTTCGGATATTACCGGTACTGAGATATATCACGTTTCCGGGGGCAGGGAGATGCTGGAGTTCCAGCCCGGTCCGATCTTTAGTAACCTGGTTCTGGGCGACGAAATCAATCGGGCTCCAGCCAAGGTGCAGTCGGCTCTGCTTGAGGCTATGGAGGAACGTCAGGTAACGGTTGCCGGCAAAACTCATAAGATGGAACCACTGTTTATGGTTCTGGCAACTCAGAATCCGATTGAGCAGGAAGGTACCTATCCTCTACCCGAAGCCCAGATGGATCGCTTTCTCATGCATGTGCGGGTTGATTATCCGAGTCCGGAAGATGAGTTGGAGATCATCCGTCTGGTTCGAGACGAACAAGCGGACGGGCGACCGGAAGAGCCGAGTTTAATAGCCCAGGAAGTAGTTTTTTCTGCTCGCAAGGAGATTGACCGGGTCCACTCCTCAGAAAATCTCGAACGCTACCTTGTCAGCTTGATCAGTGCCACCCGCTATCCGGAAAAATATAGCGAGCAACTGGCTCAGTGGATTGAAGTTGGCGCCAGCCCGCGCGGTAGTCTGGCTCTGGACAAATGCTCTCGGGTCAACGCCTGGCTTGCCGGCAGAGATCATGTCACTCCGGAAGATGTGCGCAGTGTTATTCATGATTGCCTGCGGCACAGGTTGATTCTCAGTTACGAGGCCAATGCCGAGGGGATAACAGTTGATCAAGTGATTGATGAAATTGTAAAGTTTGTGGCAGTCGCATAAAAATTTAAATGGATCGGAATGCTAACCTCTTTAGACCCATTTGAACTCTTCGACTATTTAGACCAAAAAATGCCTAAAAACAAACCAATCCCAGGAGTGTACGTCTCCCTTCAGGATCTGATTTGCCTTCAGCACCAGGCCTCAGGCTTTAGTTTTTTGCCGCGACAGCCGGTACATAGCCAGCTTTCAGGGCGCTACGGTTCTCGTTTGCGGGGTCGGGGGCTGGATTTTGAGGAGTTACGCCAATATCGGCCCGGTGATGATATCCGCAGTATGGACTGGAAGGCGACCAAACGTACCCGGCAACCTCATGTCAGGGTCTATACTGAAGAAAGGGAACGGTCGGTACTGTTGCTTGTCGATCAACGTGTTTCCATGTTTTTCGGTTCCCAGGTCAACATGAAGTCGGTGACTGCGGCTGAAGTGGCGGCCCTGGCGGCCTGGAGGGTTGTAAGTGCGGGAGACCGGATTGGAGCCCTTGTTTTTAACGATTTCGAAATCAGGGAGATAAAACCCCGGCGCAGTAAAAAAACCGTCCTGCAAATTCTCCAACAAATTGTCCGGCAAAACAATATACTGGAAGTCGAGCGCAATATCATTGCCAAAAAAGAGATGCTCGATCAGACTCTGGAAAGGGCCAGACACCTTGCAGGCCATGATTATCTTATCTGTGTCATCAGCGACTTTTTTGGACTGAGCGATAAAAGTCTGCACCAGGTCAAGCTGCTCTGCCGGCACAACGATGTCATGCTCTTGCCGGTCTACGATCTACTGGCCAAAGAGTTACCAAAAAATGCCGCAATTGTGGTCAGTGACGGCAACCAACAGATTCTTCTCGATTCCGGCGAAAGCCGACTGCAAAAACGCTTTCCTGAATTTCTGCAAAACCGTTTGAAAACGCTTTCTGACACCTTGGTCAAATTTGGTGTTCCCATTCTTCCGATCCATACCGCCGACCCGGTCGCCACCCAGGTAAGGGAATCCTTGGGTTATGTTCCCGGCAAGTTGGTGAGAGCCGGGAAAGTGGGGGTTCGGGGGGCGCGCTAATGGACCCAACCAGTCTTCAAAATCTTCACGATATCATCACCCCAACTCCGGTCTCCTGGTTGCCGCCGGCCCCGGGTTGTTATGCCCTGGGTGTAAGTGTATTGCTTTTACTTACTTGGTTTTCGATTGAAAGATACCGGATTTGGCAACGCGATCAATACCGTCGTGAGGCGTTGCTCATATTGCGTCAGATTAAAAAGGGCTTGGCCGACCCGGCCCAACATAAAAATCTTCTGCCCCAGCTCCCGGAGCTTGTCAAACGCACTGCCATAGCGGTCTACGGAAGAGCCCACGTGGCTTCTCTGTACGGGGCTGGCTGGCTCGAATTTCTTGACAAAACCGGAGTTACTGATCTCTTTACAAAAGGCAGTGGCCGACTTTTGCTTGATTGTTCCTATCAGCCGGCGGCCTGGTTTGATACACTTTCAAACGAACAGGTGAACGGATTATATAAGGTGGTTTATCGCTGGGTAGGTAGGCATAAAAGAGTACACTCCCCAGTTTCAAAGGACTAAATAGAGCAGATGTTTTCATTTAACTATATATGGCTCTTTCTCCTCATACCGCTGCCTTTTCTGCTACGCAAACTCACCAAACCTTATCAGGAAGTGCGCCCCGCAATCCTGACCCCCTTTTTTGATGAGCTGGTCGAGCTCTCCGGTCAAAAACCAGGTAGTGGCTCGATTGTTCGTAAACAACCGTTGCTAAACCAGGTACTCACCACTTTCTGCTGGGTGCTGCTGGTTGCTGCTTTCGCCCGTCCCCAATGGATCGAACAACCGCTCATAAAGAAGATCCCGACCCGCGACCTCCTGCTCGGGATCGACCTGTCAGGTTCTATGAATACTGAAGATTTTACCTCTAAAAACGGCAAAAAGGTAGACCGCCTGGCGGCAGTTAAAGAAGTCATGGATGACTTTATGGCGCGCCGCAGTGGAGACCGGGCAGGCGTTATATTTTTTGGCTCAGCGCCCTTTATTCAGGCGCCATTTACCGAAGATCTGGAGTTCTGCCGGGAGCTTCTCAAGGAAGCCCAGGTCGGAATGGCCGGTCCCAAAACTGCTTTTGGTGATACTATAGGTCTGGCCATCAACATGTTTAAGGAGAGTGGGGTTAAGGATAAACTGCTGATTGTCCTCACTGATGGTAATGATACGAGTTCCAAAGTCGAGCCGGTTAAAGCGGCCCGAATTGCCGCTGACAACGGCATTGTTATCTACTGTGTTGCCGTGGGCGACCCCCAGGCTGCAGGCGAAGAGAGACTCGATGAGAAGACCCTGCACAGAGTTGCCAAAATCACGAACGGCCACTATTTTTGGGCCGGCAACCGTACAGAGCTAGAAAAAATCTATAAAAAAATTGATGAACTTAGCCCCCACGAGATTGAAACAATAAGCTACCGGCCGAAACGGGACTTGTATTATTGGCCACTTGGGTTGGCGATTGTATTGAGTTTGTTGCTGCAGATTTTTCGAGTATTGAAAGTAAAATTGGTCAAAGGGGTCTAAAAGAGATGCCAATTTTTTTCCACAACTTCCACTTCCTCCGTCCCTGGCTACTGACCTTGCTGATTCCGGCAATCGGGTTGCTTTGGTATGCGTGGCGGAAGCGAGATCCTCAGTCGGGGATGCAGGCGTTGATTGCCGACCATCTGCTTGAGCATCTGCTGGTGGGCGCCCCTGAGTTTGAAAAAGTCCGCCCGATTTATCTGCTGGCGGCTTTCTGGTTCATTGGTATTTTTGCCTTGGCGGGACCAACTTGGAATCAAGAACCTTCACCTTTTATTCAGGATAAGGCAGGTCTGGTTATTGCCTTAAAGGTCACCCCGTCAATGTTGGCTCAAGACATCCAGCCTTCTCGCCTCGAACGAGCCACCCAAAAAATCCATGATCTTCTAAAACTGCGGCCCGGCACCCAAACGGCGCTCATTGCTTATAGCGGTAGCGCCCATTTAACCATGCCTCTAACCGTAGACCCGAAAATTATCGATATGTTCAGCCAGGCTCTGACTCCTGAGATTATGCCAGAGAAAGGAGACACTGCGGCCGCAGCCCTTGAACTTGGTGCCTTCCTGTTGGATAAGGCGGAAATCTCCGGCTCGATTTTACTGGTGACCGATCAGATTAGCGAAGATCAACTCAAAAAGATTACGGCTTTTCGTGAGAGCTCAGGAGTCTCTGTTCATATTTATGCCATTGCTGTTGACCAGGGAGTTACAGTCCCTCCCAGCAGTCCCCCGGCCCTGGGCCTGAATCTGGGTAATATGAAAAAAGCAGCGACTGCGGCCGGAGCCAGCCTGACGATAGTCACACCCAACGATTACGACGTACATAAACTTGCTAGCCGCATCAAAGCCACACTTTCGGCAGCCAAACAGAAACAGGGTGAGCGCTGGCAAGATGTCGGCTATTGGTTTTTGCCAATCCTGCTTATTTTAGGGCTCTTTTTCTTTAGAAGAGGCTGGGTTGTTTCTCAATGAATAGAAAAGCGCTTAAACCTCTTCGACTTATTTGATCAATGTCCAAAATAAAAGAAAACCTCCTCTTCCTCGCAACCCTGATGCTAATCATGGCATCTTTTCTCTATGCCATGATTTTAGTCAATTGGTCGGTAAGTGATCTTTTTATCACTCCGGATCAACGAGGCCGACTTCTGATGGCCAAAAAGGACTATAAAGGGGCGGCAGAAGTTTTTCGGAATCCGCTACAGCGTGGAACGGCCTTTTATCGGAATGGCGACTTTAAAGCGGCGGCGGCCGCTTTTGGACAGGATGATTCTGTAATATCTCTCTACAATCGAGCCAATGCTCTTTTGATGCAGGGTAAATATGACAATGCTATCTCCAATTATGAGCTGGTACTTTTGATAAAATCCGACTGGCTTGAAGCCCGGGAAAATCTGGCCCTGGCCCGCGCCAGGAAAGAGAAAATAAAGCCGCCGGAAGATGATGCCGGCGGCACCGGTGGCCAGCTTGAAGCCGATGAGATTGTTTTTGATGAACGGGCTACAAAAGCTTCGGGTGACCAGCAAGAGGTAGCAGGTGGAGAAGCACTCTCCGACCAGGAGATGCGGGCCTTGTGGCTGCGCCGGATAGAGACGAAACCAGCAGATTTTTTGAGGGCCAAATTTTTGTATCAAAAAGCGGCCCAGCAGGAGCCCGAAACTATAAAACCGGGAACCGAGAAAAACTGATATGCAAACACCGAGGCCATTTAGAGATAGAGTTGTTCTAGTTGTGGCATTTTTGCTGACAGTTGCTCTTTCAGGCCTCTCTGAGGCCGGTCTGCCGCCGGCTTTTGTTAAAGAAAAACTTGTCCAGACCGAAAAAATCTGGTCCGGACAACGACTCACCCTCTATATTTCACTATACAGCACAACATCTTTTTCCGGTTCAACCCGTTTTAATCTGCCCAGGGTTTCGGGTATGATGATTATGGAAAGCAAAGCTCATCCACTAATCGGTACCGAAAATATTGATGGTTTATCTTATATATTTAAACGCCATGAAATTGATCTGTTTCCTCTCCGGTCCGACATTCTGATCCTGCCCGCGTTTTCAGTTGAATTTAGTTTTCGCGGAGAAACCGGCAGAATAGTCAATCACAGTTTCACAACTAAGCCGCACCAATTTAAGGTACTTGAAATCCCTGGTGCCTCATCACAAAGAAATGTAATTACTACGGCCAATCTTGAGGTTGAGGATAGGTGGATTACCGAACCTGAGAAAGTCAAGGTTGGAGATGCTTTGACCAGGACAATTACCATGTTGGCAGACGATCTGCCAGGCATGGCCTTTCCCCCATTAAATCTGAAAAAGGTTGATGGCTTAGGCTGTTATCTCAAACAGCCACAGGTAGAAGATAAGGTGCAGCGCGGCGAATTTGTTGGTAAACGTACGGAAACCATCACCTATATCTGTGAACGGAAAGGCACCTTTATCATTCCAGGAACAACTCTTCAGTGGTGGAACCCAAAAACTGAAACTTTGCAAACGGTCTTTCTGAAAAAGGTGAAATTTGAAGTTGTTGCTAACCTTGCTTTAGGGAAAAGGGTTCCGGAAGAAAGCTATCGTGCCGAGGGGGCCGGGTCTCTCTGGGTGAGTTCGGTTGCAATTTTTATTATTTTTGCAATTTGTGCTCTTGTTGCTATGGTGTATTTCCGGTTTCGTTCGAAAAGGCAGCTTTATGGATCAGACAGAAGTTGTAATGAAGTGGAGCTCTTTAAGGAATTTAAAAAGTCCGCTCTCTCTAATGATGCCTTAGCCTCCATGCAGTCTCTTCTCTGTTGGCTCGATTATAGCGAGCTTGCCGGCAGGCCCGGTAGTCTGGTGCGGTTTTCGGCGCTGGCCGGCAACCCGGAACTAGATAAGCAGATAGCGTCGCTTGAGACCTTCCTTTATGCCTCTGGGCCAGGTAGAGAATGGTTTGGATATCGGCTTTTTACAGTTGTCCGGCAGGCTCGTAAAACCCTAAGTCAGAACCATCCGGAGGTTGAGCAATTCGGGCTGCCGACTTTGAATCCGTAAAAAAATAACCTCAGACAGGTTGTTTGTCAGTTAAAGTCTCTCTTTTGGGAAATCAAACCAACAGAGCTGAGTTATGACTTTTCATGCGTATTTTCCCCTCTAAGCAACCAGGCCGCCAAGGCTGGCAGAACAAAGACGGCACCAAGCATATTGACGAGGAAGAGAAAGGTCAGAAGAACTCTCATGTCAGCCTGGAACTGTAGCGGCGACCAGATCCAGGTGGCGACCCCGATGGCCAGGCTGAAAGCTGTGACCAGAACCCCGTTCCCGGTAATGTCCAGAGTCAGTTCATAGGCTTTGCGAAAGGATTCGCCCCGTTTGAGAATTGATTTAAAACTGGCGTAGATGTAGATTCCGTAGTCAACCCCGACGCCGACCCCTAGGGCAATAATCGGCAGGGTGTTGACTTTCAGGCCGGGAATCAATAAAGAACTGAAACTGTTTTTGGCCGCGTCAAGAGGTGATTTCCCTTTCGGACTGTTTCAAGAAACTCTCATGCCCTGGCTAGGGATGGAACCGCTAGACAATGAAGTTTTTTTGCACCTTTTTTTAGGGCTGGTGTTAAGTATAGGCTACTATTGGGTGTCGTTGGATTTAACCCAAAATCGAGCTGTTGTCTGGCTCGGTTTTTTGGGGAAATCCTTGGTCGTGTTGCTTTTATTAATACATGTATTTCAAGGTAATATCTCTTGGGGATTCGTAGCTCTGGGGTTGGTTGACCTCTGGTATGCTATACGATTTATGTGTTTTATGGTAGATCATGGTGCCTTGAAAAATCAATGAATAACATAAATGAGACGGTCGACAAGATAAGGTGTTTACCTCAAACTCCAAAATAGCCTTGACTATTTTGGAGTTTGAGGTATTGTAGCCATATGAGATACATCACTCCTTATATACTCAAAGATTTAGAGAAAAAAATGGTCTTTGTGGGTGGTCCCCGACAAGTGGGCAAAACAACTTTGGCAAAGGCTGTTCTAGCCGAACACTTTCCTGAAGGACGTTACTTGAATTGGGATTATGACGAGGATCGGCAGGATATTCTGCATAAAAAATGGAGCGTCGGAAACCAGCTCTTAGTTTTTGATGAGCTTCATAAATTTCCCCGCTGGAAATCCTGGATTAAGGGGATATATGATGTCTCCCGTGAAAAACATGCTTTTTTGGTGACCGGTTCCGCTCGGCTCGATGTCTATCGTCGGGGTGGTGATTCTTTGATGGGGCGCTATCATTATTGGCGTTTGCACCCGTTTACATTAGATGAAGTTATCGCCGGAGTAACCTCAGAGGATGCCTTTGCCAGGTTGATGACTGTTGGTGGGTTTCCGGAGCCTTTTTTGGATGGCAGCGAACGTAGTGCCCGTCGCTGGCGGCGGGAGCGTTTTGATCGTGTGCTGCGTGAAGATGTGCGTGATCTGGAATCCATTCGCAACATCCAACTGCTTGGTATTTTTTTAGATATGTTGCGTGCCCGAGTTGGTGGTTTGGTAACTTTGTCAAATCTCGCCGCCGACGTCCAGGTTTCCCCAAAAACTGCAAAGACATGGCTTGAAGTTTTGGAGAGAATGTATCTCGTTTTCAGCGTACGGCCTTACAGTAAATCATTGCCCCGCGCAATTTTGAAGCCACCTAAAGTCTATTTTTTTGATAATGGCGATGTTATAGGGGGCGAAGGAACTCGTTTTGAAAATCTTGTGGCTGCCTCCCTGCTTAAGCGATTGCACTTTCTCGAAGACCGAGATGGATATCGTTATGAATTGTGTTATATCCGAGACAAAGAGGGACGTGAGGTCGATTTTGCCATCATCAAGGATGGTCGCCTGGAAGAGTTGATCGAGGTAAAATATGCCGACGAAAAAATTTCCAGGCATCTACTCTATTATGCTGAGCGACTTAAGCCTCATAAGGTTACTCAGATTGTAGCGAAGATAAGACGGCCATACGATCAGGGAAGGATCAAGGTTATTGATCCGATTACCTATTTTAAGAATTCTCAAACCTATTAATGAGTAAAGGTTGCTTTGAGATAGTCGAATTTCTGTTGAGAAATAAGATTTTACAAGAGGACTTATATGGGGAAATATATCACTGATATCGAGCAATTGTATAAAGGTATCTCCGGCTTGTTTGCTTCACTTGACCAGCTTCCTGATATCAAACGGAAGGTTCTTGCTACAAACTTATTGCTTGGATTGCGCTACACTGATCCTGACGGCCAAGTACTGGTTGATGCTACAGGGGCTGAGATTAAAGTGTTTGTCGGGGCGTGGCCTGATGGCGTAGAGCCTAAAGTGGAGTTGATGATGGCGGCCGACACTTCTCATCTTTATTGGTTGGGGAAAGTCAATTTCATGATGGCGGCAGCCAAAGGTGAAATTCGTACGTCCGGTAATCTCGGAGGGATTATGAAGTTGGTTCCCGTAATGAAACCATTGTTTAAGTCTTATGCCGATTTTCTGAAAGATAACGGAATGGCCGAACTGGTTGTTTGAGCTGTTTTTTTGTGAGCCCTCCCCTTTTTTCTTTTCTCTCTTTTCCCTGTCCGTCGCTCTTTTCCAGGGTGGCGGCTTGGAAATTCTCTTCTTGGTCGGCAAGCGGCGCGTTTACTGCCATTTCTGGCAGTAGTCAATAATTATCCATAAAATCAAGTTAATAAAGCAACTCCCGGGTTAGAGGGAGTCACTAATGGCACTTTTTACATAGCTGTTCCACGACTCTTTTCGCCGTCATCAGGAATAAAATAAAATATAGTATTATTTCTTGTAAAATTTCTCGCTTAGATTGATAAAATGAGATAGTGTTATTCCTTGAAGTGAGTACAGGGAATTTTCTTGTTACTGTGAAGATGAAAGAATTTTCTTGTTATAGTAAACAGAGTTGCCTGACGTGCTGTATGTTGTAGGTGGTATATATGTTGCTCTAATCAAACGTTTCAGTTGACTTAAGTAGTTGTCCAAATTTTTTTCAGGTTCTAATTGATTATGAAATTGTTGAGTTCGGGGCGAAAGGGATAAAGGTTATAGTTGTCGATCCTCAAGGAACTTTTCTGCGTAAGCCGGTTAATACCGAAGCTTTCAAAGAGGCCAATCGAAAGCTTGTGGAAACTGTTAAAGCCTCGGAGATGACCGGTCAGTGGCCTGCCGGCTTTTGGAACCGCCATTCTTATGGGTATTACCAATCAGGCAGGTGGTTTTCCGGCCTGCAACTGTTCAAAAGGTAAATTTGATCAGGCCGCATCAATAAATGGGCCCACTTTGGCCGCTTTAAGAGGAGGAGCGTGGCGGCAAAGGGGCCGCGACCCACGCCTGTCATAGCGGCTGTATTATAAAATGTTCCGGTACTTTCAAAGATAAAAATGGAAATTTTGTTACTAAACAGCCGGAGTATGAAACCCTCTGGGCGCATGGTGGTAATTGTGCAATCTCCGATCTCGATGCGATTGCCGGAATGGATCGGATGAATGATGATTTTGGCACCGATACCATGGAGACCGGTTGTACAATGGCGGTGCTGATGGATGCCAGAGAACTGGAATTTGGTAATTCCGAAGGCGTTCTCGCACTCTTGTCCGAGATCGGCAAGGGTACGTAAAAAGGGCGGCTTCTCGGTTGCCCGGATTAGTGCCGCGGCTTTTGATGCTACCGGTTTCTGTCTTTTCTTAGGGATGGCTTCGATTGATAAACCGGAAGGCTGGGTTTACGAGCAAGGATGATCGCCTGCCGGAGTGGATGACCAAGGAAGCTCTATCTTCGCACAACTCGGTTTTCGATGTGTAGGAAGAGACTCTTGATGAGGTGCATAACCATACCGATATCATTCTTAAAATGTTGGGTAGTACGAAAATGGGCTTTGCGCCGCCGATCGCCTTGATGGGGGAGGGCCGCCATCTGCTGGTGCCCGACAACCTGGCAGCCATGGGTTTGAAAAAAGCCTTGATTGTTACCGATAAAGGGGGCGTAGGTTGGTATTCTCGATATCTTGAAAGATGCCATGGATGCTAAATTTTTTGATTATGTGGTTTATGATGGGACTCAGCCCAATCCAACCGTTGCCAACATTGAGGAAGGTCTCGAAATTTTCCGCAAGGAAAAGTGTGACTGCCTGGTTTCGCTTGGCGGCGGGAGCCCGCACGACTGCGCTAAAGGCATCGGTGTAATGGTAAATAATCCCGGAAATATTATCGATTACATGGGATTGTTCGGGGGCTGGTAGCCGAGCCCGGTTCTTGTGGCGGTCAATACCACTTCCGGGACCGGGGCAGAGGCCACGGTTGCGGCAGTTATCTCTGACCCTGTCCGCCATCTTAAAGCTCCGATTGCCGATCCCAAACTTTTACCCATTGTCGCTGTAAATGATCCCCTGCTGACGCGCTCGATGCCTCTTCACATCACGGCCGGGACGGGGATGGTATGGTCGAACACGATGCTATGGTCGGTGATCTACTCGGGCCTTTAGACAAGCTTAAAATTGAAACAAAAAAAGGAAAGCATGTCCGATAAAAAAAATCAAAAAGGCGGCGAATTTCTACTGGCTGCAGGTGATGCCGATGAGATCTTTACACCGGAGGGTTTCACTTCTGAACAGTGCATGATTGCGAAAACGACGGAGGATTTTGTCCGCCAGGAAATTTGGCCTAAAAGTGACAAAATTGAAGCTCAGGAAGATGGCGTGAGCCAGGATCTTATGTTGCAAGCTGCCGAACTCGGTCTATTAATGGCTGATATCCCGCAAGAATATGGCGGCATGGGGCTTGATAAGGCGAGCTCGACCCTGATTGCCGAGAAGATGGGGATGGCCGGCTCATTTTCGGTAACGCTGCTGAATCATACGGGTATCGCAACCCTGCCAATCGTCTTTTTTGGTAATAAAGCGCAAAAGGAGAAGTTCCTGCCGGGTTTAGCTGGAGGCGAGATCGGTGCCTACTGCCTGACCGAACCCGGCTCAGGCTCCGATGCCTTGGCCGCCAAGACCACGGCAGTCTTAAGCGAAGACGGAAAATATTATCTTCTTAATGGAAGCAAACAGTTTATCACCAGTGCCAAATGGGCAAAAACCTTTATTGTTTTTGCCCAGGTAGCAGGTAAAGAGTTTTCGGCTTTTATTGTTGAGAGGGAGACGGCCGGAGTCTTAATTGCCCCCGAAGAGCTTAAGCTCGGAATCAAGGGGTCGGCGACGTCCGGCGTGATCTTTGAGGATGCCAGGGTGCCGGTCGAAAATCTTCTTGGTGAGATCGGCAAAGGTCACCTGATCGCTTTTAACGTTCTCAATATCGGCCGTTACAAACTGGGGGCTGCAGCTCTCGGATTGGCCAAACTGGCGCTTGAGCATGCCGTCAAATACGCGTTGGAGAGAAAACAATTCAAAAAATCTCTCACCGAATTTGGCCTTATACGAAAAAAGATCGCAGAAATGACGAGCCGGATGTTTGTTGCCGAAAGTCTGGTCTATCGAACCGTCGGCCTGATTGATAATGCTCTGGAAGGGATCAAAGGCTCGGACGGGGAGACTTCACTAAAGGTTCTTGAGGGGATTGGGGAGTATGTCATTGAGTGCTCTATCGTTAAGGTTTATGCTTCCGAGATGGCCGACTATATTGTTGATGAGAGTTTGCAGATTTTTGGCGGCTATGGTTACAGCCAGGAGTATCCGGTCGAACGTCTCTATCGTGATGCTCGTATTAACCGGATCTTTGAAGGTACCAATGAGGTTAACCGCCTTCTGATTCCGGGTATGCTGTTACGTCGGGCCCTGCAAGGTGGTTTGCCTTTGATGCAAGTTCTGGAAAACCTGAAAAATGAAGTGGCAGACACATCTACTGTAGGTGAGCAGGCTGCGGTTGGAGAGTTTCCATGGTATCGTGAGAAACTCGAAGGAGCGCGGAAAGCGGTTTTGATGGCGACCGGTTTGGTGATTGAAAAACATTTAAAAGAGATCGGAGAACGCCAGGAACTTCTGGCCCTGCTCGCCGATATGATTATGGAGTATTATGCTCTTGAGAGTACTTTGTTGCGACTTGAAAAGGGCTCTGTCGGGATTGATGACTGGCGCTCGCAGGCCCTTTTGAACTATTTTCCGGCCGCGATGAGCCGTCTTCTTGTCTGGGGGCGTGAGGTTCTCGGTGTCGTGGTTGCTCCCGTTCAGTTGGCTGAGCGACTTGCTCAATTTGATAAATTCTGCCGGATGACACCGTTTGATACAATTTCTGTTCGTGACCGGCTCGCGGAAAAGATTATTTCTGTTGAAGGTTATCCCAAAGTCTGATTTTGGCTTGATAAAAAGGAGAAATTAAGATGATTTTAAATCCAAAAAAAGAGAAATATGAGCACCTTGATCAAAAATCTCGGGAGATAATGTTAAAAACCATCGATTTTTTTGAAAACAAGGGTTTTGAAAAAGTAAAAAAAGACCTGCATGAGCGGGTCTGGTACTCGGATTTCCTTGATTTTGTTAAAGAGAACAGAATTTTTTCCACTCTGCTGACTCCATCTCAATACAGCAGCGATCCCGATACCCGTTGGGATACGGCGAGAATCTGTGATTTTAACGAAATTTTAGGGTTTTATGGTATCGAATACTGGTACACCTGGCAGGTGACAATTCTGGGTTTGGGGCCGATCTGGATGGGCAACAACGAAGAGGTTAAGAAAAAGACCGCCGCCTTGTTGGAAGAGGGCGGCATTTTTGCCTTCGGGCTTTCAGAAAAAGATCATGGTGCAGATCTCTACTCCTCGGAGATGAAGCTGACACCCCTTACCGGAGGTGGCTATGTGGCCGACGGGAGCAAGTATTACATTGGCAACGCCAATGAGGCGGCTCTGGTCTCGACTTTTGCCAAAAACTCTAAGACCGATGAGTATGTATTTTTTGTGGCGGACCCTAAACATGAAAACTATGATCTTGTCCAGAATGTTGTCAATTGGCAGAGCTATGTTGCCGAGTATGCCCTTAACAACTATCCGATAAGTGATGCCGAAATTCTTTCCACAGGATCTGAGGCCTGGGACTCTTCATTAAATACCATCAATGTCGGTAAATTTAATCTGGGATGGGGCTCTATCGGGATCTGCGCCCACGCTTTCTATGAGGCTATAAGCCACGCTTCAAACCGCAATCTTTACGGTAAATTTGTTACTGATTTCTCATATATTCAGCAATTTTTTACAGATGCCTATTGTCGTCTGGCAGCCATGAAGCTCTTTGCCTCAAGGGCGGTTGACTACATGCGTTCGGCATCTTCTGAGGATCGGCGTTACCTGCTCTTTAATCCTATGGTCAAGATGAAGGTGACGACTCAAGGTGAAGAGGTTATAAACCTGCTCTGGGACGTTATCGCCGCTAAAGGTTTTGAAAAAGATGTCTATTTTGAGAATGCGACCTACGATATCCGGGCTCTGCCCAAGCTTGAGGGGACTGTTCATGTAAATATGGCGCTTATTATAAAGTTTATGGCCAACTATTTTTTCAACCCCGGGACATTTCCGGAAATCCCCAAGCGTGATGACCCGGCCAATGATGATTTTCTCTTTACGCAGGGGCCGACCAAGGGGCTCGGCAAAATTCAATTCCATGATTTTAATATCGCTTACAACAGCGTCAATCTGCCCAACATCGATATTTTTAAAGAGCAGATTAAAGTGCTGAAAGAATTTCTTATGACCGCCAAACCGAGTAAAGAGCAGGCGTTAGATCTCGATTTTCTTTTGAGTTTGGGAGAGCTGTTTACTCTGGTAGTTTATGGTCAGCTGATAATTGAAAAAGCCAGGATTGAAAATCTCGAGGAAGACCTTCTCGATCAGATATTTGATTTTATGATCCGGGATTTTTCCAAATATGCATTGCAGATCTACTCTAAAACCGGCAGCACCGAAAAACAGATGGAGCTGTGTCTGAAAATGATTAAAAAACCTGTGGTTGATATGGACCGTTTTCAGAATGTCTGGCAAAATTATGCGAAAGTATTAAACAACACTTATGAGATGAACCCGTAAACTCGATTTAACGACTAAACATTTAAAGGAGATCAGGATGGACTATAAATTATCTGATGAGATGAAACTCTTACAGGATATGACCTATAAATTTGCCAAAACTGAAATTGCACCTTTCTCTAGTGAGTGTGATGAGGAGGAAAAATATACGCCGGAAATCAATAAAAAAGCGGCAGATCTCGGTTTGGTCGGCTCCTGGATACCGGAAGAGTATGGTGGGGCCGGTTTCGGAGTTTTGGGAAATGCCATTGTAACCGAGCAGCTCTCCCGGGTTGATATGGGGATCGGTTTGAATATTGTCGTGGCTCCGTTCGGTTGTGAAGCCATCCTGCACTCCGGTACTGAGGAGCAGAAGCAGAAGTACCTGCCTCCGATCTGTCGCGGGGATGTGGTTGGGGCCGGGGCTTTTACCGAGCCCAATGCCGGGACTGATGTTTCCGGTGTGGCTACTCGGGCGGTTAAAGATGGTAGTGATTATATAATCAACGGAAACAAAATGTTTATCACCAACGGAACCGTCTGTGGTTTTATGGTGGCTCTGGTTATCACCAACCCGGAAGCCAAGCGTCGCCATGATCGTTTCAGTATGGTTATCATTCCGGCCGATCTGCCCGGGATTACCCGCACTAAAATTAAGGGGAAAATGGGGATTCGGGCCAGCGATACGGCAGAACTGGCTTTTGAGGATGTCAGGGTTCCCCAGAAAAACCTGGTTGGCGAAGAGGGTCGGGGATTTCACCAGGTGATGCACTTTTTTGACATGACCCGGATCATGGTGGCGGCTCAAGGGGTTGGTTTATCTCAAGGTTGTCTTGATGAAGCCATCCGCTATTCAAAAGAGCGCTCAGCTTTTGGCTCACCGCTTGGCAATTTTCAATTGACTCAGGCGAAATTGACCGAGATGGCGATCCGCACTGAAGCGGCCCGCAATCTGGTTTACAAGGCGGCCTGGCTCTATGACATTGGCGAACCCGATTTTACGCTGGCGGCAATGGCCAAATACTATTGCGGTCAGACGGCCGTCTATTGTGCCAATGCCGCCTTGGAAATTCATGGTGGCTATGGCTATATAGATGAATATAAAGTGCAGAAGTTCTATCGCGATGCCAAGATTCTTGAGCTTTATGAGGGGACCAAGGAAGCTGAGATCATGACCATCGGCAAAACCCTGATGGCTCAATAAAAACAGGAGATGTAATGAAAGATTTATTGTTTGAACCCATCTTAATCAACCAGCTTGAGATAAAAAATCGTATCTATATGCCGGCCATGCACCTTGGTATGGCGGCTAATTTTGAAGTTACGGATCAAATTTTGAACTTTTATGCCCCGCGTGCCAAAGGCGGAGCTGGTATGGTTAGTGTGGGCTTTGCTACCGTGGATGGACTTTCCGGCAGTCCCATGAATATCGGTGCCCATAAGGATAAATTTATTCCCGGCCTGAAGCGGCTTGCGGATACCATTAAAAATAATGGTGCCAGAAGTGCGGTGCAAATCAATCATGCCGGGCGTTATAACCCTTCATTTTTCTTGAATGGAAAAACACCGGTGGCGCCATCACCAATAGCTTCACGGTTAACTTATGAAACGCCCCATGAGTTGACCATTGATGAGATCGAAAAGACTATTGAAGCCTTCGCCAAGGCTGCTCTGCGCGTCAAAACCGCAGGCTTTGACGCCGTTGAGGTGCTTTCCGGTACCGGTTATCTGATCTCTGAGTTCTTATCGCCATTGACCAACCAGCGCAGCGATGCTTATGGGGGCAGTTTTGAAAATCGAATGCGGTTCGGGATTGAGGTTATGGCTGCCATAAGGGATGCCGTGGGGCCGGACTATCCCTTGATCGTCAGGATGAACGGCAATGATTTTATGCCCGGCGGCAACCCTCGTCAGGAATTATCTGAATATGCTCAAGTTCTAGCTCAAGGCCCGGCTGATGCTCTTTGCATCAATGTCGGCTGGCACGAAGCCCGGGTGCCTCAGATAGTAACTTGCGTGCCCCGTGGGGCTTTTTCTTATCTTTCTCGGAGCATTAAAGAAAAGGTCGATGTGCCGGTTATCGCCAGCCATAGGATTAATGATCCTGAAACTGCCAGAGAGTTACTTGCAGACGGCATGTGCGATATGGTGGCTATGGGCCGGAGTCTGATTACCGACCCCATGCTTCCGGAAAAAGCCCGACAAGGTCATGAAAACCAGATTCTTCACTGCATTGGTTGTGCTCAAGGTTGTTTTGACAATTTATTCAAGGTTAAGCATGTCGAGTGCCTTTGCAACCCTGAGGCCGGATATGAGGGACAAAAAAATCTTGAGAAAACCACAAATCCCAAAAAGGTGATGGTGGTCGGCGGCGGACCTGGTGGAATGAGTGCGGCCCTGACTGTAGCTTTAAAAGGGCACACAGTCACTCTTTTTGAAAAATCCAATCGTCTCGGCGGCCAACTCTATCTTGCCGCAGCACCTCCGGGCCGGGATGAGTTCTCCCAGCTCGCAAAAGATCTTGAACAGCAATTGCTGGTCAACAATATCCCGGTGGTCTTTAATACAATTGTTGATGAACGGGTGATCGCATCTGAAAAGCCGGATGTCGTGATTGTGGCAACCGGTGCCAAAGCTGTAACCCCGCCCATACCCGGTATCGGTCTTCCCCATGTCGTCCAGGCTTGGGATGTTCTTGAAGATAAGGTCGCAACCGGATCAAGGGTGGCGATTATCGGCGGCGGTGCGGTTGGGGTGGAGACGGCTCTGTTCCTGGCGGAAAAGGGCACCCTGTCGGCTGAAGCGGTCAAATTTCTGCTCGTCAATAAAGCCGAAGATCCAAAGGCTCTTTATGAGATGGCAACTAGGGGGAGCAAGCAAGTGGTGCTCGTTGAAATGCTGGAGAAAGTCGGCAAAGACATCGGCAAATCGACTCGTTGGGGCATGATGCAGGAGCTCGCCAGAGCCGGCATCAAATCGATAACTGAACACACGGTAACCGAGATCACTCCTGCCGGCCTGACAGTTGAAAAAGAGGGAGAGATCCTGGAAATCGAGGCCGATACCATTGTCGTTGCGGCTGGTTCAGTATCTGTCAACTCTCTTGAAGACGTTCTTAACAAGATGCAGGTCCCTTTTAAAGTAGTAGGTGACGCTAAACAAGTGGCCCTGGCTTTTGATGCGGTTCATCAGGGGTATGCTGCGGGGCTATCTCTTTAAATATTGCAACAACATACTTAGAGTTTTAAAAATCCCCAGCCGGACAAAGTAGTGTATTTGTCCGGCTGGGGATTTTTTTTAAAAGTTCCGAGGGCTGAGCGGGAGAGATGTAATAAACTCAATAAAAACTTGAAAAGAGCTTTATTTCATGATATGTCATTTTTTCTGGAAAATTCAATAAAATCAAGTGGCTACAATCAGCTTTCGGGGCTTGCTTAAAGCGATCCGCAAAACAGGGTAAAAGAGGGATTTTGTAACGAGCCGGCATAGGTGACTCCGACCTGTTTCAGAATCTGGACAGCTCCGGCGGTGGGTGCCGATATTGAGAGTACCAGAGGAAAGCCGGCCCGGGCAATTTTTACGGCCATTTCCAGATTGATGCGGCCGCTGAAAAGGGCCGCCAGCGACCCCATTTCAATTTTATTGCAGACGCAGTAACCGACAATCTTGTCAAGAGCATTGGTGCGGCCCACATCCTCTTCACAGTGGAGTATTTTGCCGTCTTTGTTGATCAAGGCTACGGCATGAGCTCCGGCAGTTGTTGTGTAGAGCTGCTGATGTTGGCGCATCGCTTCCGGTAACGGCGGAATAAGATGGGCGGCCAGGAAAAACGGTCGGGGCGGAGATTTTTCTATTTGGGGCGCGATAACCGTCCAGATGGCTGCTGCTGTCATCGGGCTGACGGCGGAGATCGGTTTGTTGATGGTCAGGCGTACGGAATCAGTTGTCAGAGGAGATTTACTGTCAGCCGATGCTGTTACCAGTCGTTGGGCTGAGATGTCGGCATGTTGATTAATCAGTCCCTGATAGTAAAGAAAACCGGTGGCCAGGAAAAACTCATTGCCGGGGGTTCGGTGCAGGGTGACCAGGTGTTCTCCGTTAATCCATATCTGGAGGGGGACTTCAGCTACTAGAGGGCGTTCAGTGCTTTGCCATTGACCGGAACTTTGGTCGTAGTTGAAGGCCGAAACCATGCTGCTTTTAATCATTGTATAGTCTCCTCCATGAAAAACAATATCTTGAGCAATACCTTAAGTCGTCCAATATCGTCAACCGTAAATTATAAACCCCTCTATGCATGATCATTTATTTATGTCATTAGCTTTGGATGAAGCACGGCTGGCCTGGCTCGCGGGTGAAATCCCGGTTGGTGCGGTGGCGGTCAGCCAAGGCCGGGTAATTGCCCGGGGCCGCAATCGCAAAGAGGAAAAGGGGTTGGCGCTTTCGCATGCCGAGTTGGAAGCTCTTAGTGCCGCCAGCCGTTGGGTTGGTGACTGGCGGCTTTCCGAGGTGACCCTCTATGTTACTTTGGAACCCTGCATTATGTGTGCCGGTGCTTTACTGCAGTCGCGTATCGGTCGCTTGGTTTATGGTTGTCCCGATCCCAAAGGCGGGGCTTTGGATAGTTTGTATCGGCTGGCTGACGATCCGCGCCTTAACCATAGTTTTCCGGTACGCAGTGGGGTTTTCGGTAGAGAGTCGGCAACCCTTCTACAGGTTTTTTTTCGCAGTCTGCGAAAAGTGAAAAGATAAATAATCGGGCCTGGATTTTTTTTCACCCAGTCTCGATGCGGGGACAGACCTCCAGGCAGGGCGCCAGCCCGCAGCCGGGCTGAGCTCTGTCCCCTTCGAAGAGGGCGAAGCCAAGTCGCAAATTGCTCTCAAGGTACTTCCAGGATCATAAATATGACTGAATTTCGCAGCGGTTTTGTCTCTTTGATAGGGCGTCCTAATGTTGGTAAATCAACTTTACTCAACAATATTCTGGACGAAAAGATAGCAATTGTAACAGATAAACCGCAAACTACCAGAAACCGGATTGTCGGGATCAAAAATCTTCCCGATGCACAACTGGTTCTGGTTGATACGCCGGGTTTACACTCACCTAAAGGTCTTCTCAATGAGGCGTTGGTTGAAACCTCGCAAAGCGCCTGGCGCGATGCTGATATCGCTCTGGTTTTGTTGGAGGCGTCGCCCGGTCGTATGCGCAAAGGGGAGCGGGACATCATGGCCCAGGCTCTGGATGAGCAAGTTCCTTTTTTGGTGGCTCTTAATAAAATTGACCTTTTGCCGGCCCGCGACGGGAGTTCTCTGCAAATGTTGCCGATGTTTGTTGAACTTGTCAATGAGTTTGGCATAGCGCCTGAAGAAATCTTTTTTCTCTGTGCCCGGGATGGGGTTGGTGTCTCCGCTTTAAATCGTCGGATACTGGAGTTGTTGCCGGTACACCCCGCGTATTTCCCTGGAGATGTGCAGACTGAAATGAGCGAAAGGTTTTGGGTGCAGGAGGTGATTCGAGAGCAGGTATTTAATCTGACCCGGGATGAGATTCCCTATGCGGTTGCGGTGGAAATCGACTATTATAAAGACCTTGAGGAACGTTTGAGTATTGGGGCCTCAATTTATGTCGAGCAGAATTCGCAGAAAGGGATTATTATCGGTCGCAAAGGTAGTATGTTGAAAGAGATCGGCATTAAGTCCCGTCTCGCCATTGAAGCCTTTGTCGGGATTTCGGTCTACCTTGAACTGCATGTCTCGGTTGCCAAAAACTGGACCCGTAATGCCGCACAGATACAACGTTTCGGCTATAATGATTAAAAAAAAGAGATTATGAAAATTAGTCAAGATATTCTTTTGCGGCCTCAGTTGGAGGCTCTGTTGGAAACCATGCGGGGGCGCCGAATCCTGGTGTTTGGCGATGTTATGGTTGACTGCTTTATTCGCGGTGTGGTTGAGCGTATATCCCCGGAGGCCCCGGTTCCTGTAGTTTCAGTTAAGAGCCGGGAAAACCTGCCGGGTGGAGCTGCCAATGTGATTCGTAATCTCCTCGCCTTGGGGGCTCGGCCCGAGATTGTTGCCCTGGTGGGGGATGATCATGATGGTCGAAGTCTAAGATCTGAGTTGGTTGATAGAGGCTGCGGAACAGCCGGCCTGGTGGTCGACCCGGACCGGCAAACCTCGGTCAAAACCAGGATCGTGG
>JANTGZ010000031.1 GCA_024762675.1 Thermodesulfobacteriota bacterium
GACGATCAATGAGTTGGCAGATTTTATTCAACCGGAGTAGGGTTGAATCTCAATATTCTGACATGTAAATTAAAAAAATGATATTTATTCACATCGCGGTTTTCCTCTGCGTCTTTGCGTCTTTGCGGGAGATAAAAAGCATTTTCCCGCAGAGACGCAAAGACGCTGAAAAAGGCACAATAAAGTCATATTTTGAAGTTGTGTAATCAAAGTTGTAAAGTTAGTCATTTATAGCAATTCATGAAGTTGAGGTTGAATGATCACAATAGTCGGCGGTGAGTTGTTCTGCTCATTGGGAGATGGCCCGCAAAGGGTTGACGCCCTGCGCACGGGTAAACCGAAGGTCGGGGTTGTGGATGTTAATGTCGGTGAAGCTATTGTGAGATACCCTTACTATCGCATCGATGAGACACCCCGCTTAAGCTCCTCTCCGATTGTTGATGATTATCTTGATCGGGTTGTCAGCGGTTTATTGGAAGAGCTTAATCTTGCACCAGCACCCCTTGCCGAGGTTGGGGTTTTTCTGGGTTCGTCATCAATCGATTACTCCCTGGCGTGGCCGATCGAAGAGAGTGTCGATGACGCCTTTGTTGAAAGATGTAAGCTTGAACGTGCAGGTGGTGGTAATTACTTAGACCGCCTGATGGAATGCTTTGGTTTTGCTGGACCCTCTTTGACCTATAATACAGCGTGTACCTCCAGTGCCAATGCCCTGATGGGGGCAGCTTCGATGTTGGAAGGTGGTATTATTGATTACGCACTGGTTTTAGGGTTGGAGCTCTATTCTCCGACGACTCTCGAAGGGTTTGCGATGATGCAATTGCTCTCTCAAGATGTGCTTCGCCCCTTCGATCAGAATCGCAACGGTATCGTCTTGGGAGAAGCGGTGAGTGCCGTACTCCTTAGTCGAGACGATCTTATGCCATCGTCCTGGCGCTATCTTGGAGGAAAAAGTAATTGCGAAACCTATAGTGTGACCGGTACTGATCCCAGTGGTGAGGGGGTTGCAGAGGTGATGCGGGAAGCCTTGGAAGATGCCGAGATTCAAGCGGAGGCTATTACTGCTGTCAAGGCACACGGCACTGCCAGTGACCTCAACGACCGGGCCGAGATACGCGGGATGGAACGGGTTTTTAATGAGATGCCGCCCTATCTTTCTTTAAAGCCTTATATCGGTCATACACTCGGCGGCTGCGGTGTCGCGGAACTTCTGCTGATGATGGAGAGTGTCGATGCCGGATTTGTTCCGGCATCGCTTAATTTTAAAACTCCCGATAGAGAGTTTCAAAAAGCTCCAATCTGTGAAGTGATGCCGGTAACCTCGGGGCGCTTTATGCTCAACTATTTTGGTTTTGGCGGCAATAACACTTCGCTTGTAATTGAGAAATCGGGCCGATGATCTATATTCACGCTATCGGCATTCACAACACTACTCCTCAGCACCTACCTGATCTAAAGAGTGAACTTAAAACCTTAAGCGGTAAATTTTATCGTCGAATCGATCACTTTATCCAGCTGGCGATCATCGGGGCCCATAAAGCTGCAGCTGAATCAGAGCTGTCTTCCCAGACAGCGATCTATATGACTTCGGGGCAAGGCGATATTATGGTTTTCGACCGGGTCCGCCGGCAGCGCTATTTTCAGAAAATGCTCTCAAAACCGGCTGATTTTATAAACCTTTCGAGCAACTCTGCCGGTTTTTATGTCGCCGGCCATCTTGGACTTAAAGGTAAGAACCTCTTTTTAGCTCATCACCATTTTCCGGTTCAGATGACAATGCTCTTAGCCCAAAACGATATAAAACTTAAGAGAGAAAAAGCGATACTTGTTGGCGGCGTTGATGAGTGGATTCCAAAATCCGAACTTGCCAAAAAACTTTTAGGGGTCAACGAGAATACTGTTTTAGGTGAAGGGAGTAACTGGCTGTTGATCAATGGTGAAATAGAAGGTGCGATCGGCAGTTTTGAGATGGAATCTCAAACCCTGGGTAAAACACAACTTCAGCGATGCTTGTCATCTGCAGAGACAGGAACCCGGCTCGCCTTTTCAAGCCGTTTTTCTGATCAAGACGTGGCGGAGATTATGGTTGCAAGCAAAGGCTGCAGGCGTTATCCCTACGAGGCTTCATGCGCTTACTACGAGACTTTGCCGTTATATGTTTTGAACCGTTTTCTTGCCCATGAATGCGGCCGCTTGATCCACGTCGATGTCTGCCGGGATCGTTACATGGTTATGAGTGTCGATAACCTCGGATTTTCCTCCTGATTTACCGACTAAGAACCTCCTTTATGGTTGCAAGCAGTTCTCTTATCTGGAAAGGTTTGCTGACGGTTGCCATAAAACCATACTCTTGATAGTTGGCCATGACCGGGTCATTGGCGTAGCCGCTGCTGATCATTACCCGGGCCTTTGGGTCGAGTTCGAGGATCTTGCCGACCGCCTCTTTGCCGCCCATGCCGCCGGGGATGGTCAGATCCATAATCACCAGATCAATTGGTGCGTTGTTCTCTCCAGCTTCCTGATAGAGTTGAATAGCCTCGTCGCCATCGGCTGCCGTTACTACCTGGTAGCCTTTGCGGGACAGTATCCGGAGCATCAGCTCTCGGATCATCTCTTCATCATCCATAATCATGATGCGGCCCGAAGCTTTTTGAGAGGCGGTTTCTGTAAGCGGTGCGGAAGGGGACAACTTATCTTGGCACGCCGGTAGATAGATCGTAAACTCAGCCCCTTGGCCGGGTTCTGAAGCAACCATAATATGGCCGCCATGTTTAGCTATAATCGAGTGGGTGATCGCCAACCCCAAGCCGCTGCCTCGTTGCTTGGTTGTAAAGTATGGGTCAAAGATTTGATCAAGGAGCTCTTTGGCGATGCCGATGCCTTGATCTTTAAACACGATTTCAATGAATTCACCATATTGCCCGGCAAAGGGATCGGATTTATGCCCCTTACAGTTTTGACCTGTGATCGTTATTACGCCGCCGTTCGGCATCGCCTGTGAGGCGTTAATGATTAAGTTCTGGACAACCTGGCTGATCTGGCCGCTATCGATTTCCACCGGTTTCAGTTTTTCGGCCAAGGAAAAATCGCAGCGAATTTTGCTGCCGCGCAGGACAAAAGCGGCTGAATCCTTGATCACCTCTTCAATCGAGGTGATCTTCTTAATCGGTTCACCACCTTTGGCAAAGGTCAGCAGCTGCTGGGTCAGGTCTTTGGCTCGGAGTGAGGCTTTCTCCGACTCTTTCAGGAGTTTATAAATTTCATCATTGGGCTTCGACCAGCTTAGAGCCAATGAAATATTGCCCAGGATGGCGGCCAGGATATTGTTGAAATCGTGGGCTATGCCGCCGGCTAAAACCCCAATCGATTCCAGTTTTCTAACTTTCGAGAGCTCCTTTGCCATCCGTTGTCTTTCAGTCGTATCGCGAAAAACAATCATGCTTGAGAGTGAGCCGTCCTCATTTTGCAGAGGCGATGAGGTGATCAGGTAGGAGCGCTGGTCTTTGGGGCTGGTAATCTCCGATTCAAACGTATGATTTTGAAAGTTGTTTCCTTTCTTACACCATGAACATGGTTGGTCAAACCCATGAATTGTCTTGTAGCAGTGATCTCCCGTGGCATCTCCTCCCACCTGTTTGATCATCGCCGGATTCATATATTCCACACGATAGTCGGCTGAACAGATGTAGACCGAATCGCTCATCGCCTCCATCATGGCGCGAAACTTCCTTTCACTCTGTTGCAGGAAGATCTCCATCATCTTTTGCTGGGTGATATCCCTGACAACCCCTTCGATCCCGATAACCCGGCCGCTTTTATCTTTGTAGAGTTGGAGGTTGCCAGAACCCCACCAGAGTGAGCCGTCCTTACGCTTAAATTGCGTTGTAAAGTTTCTGGTAAAGCCATACTTTTTTAAGGCTGCTAGAAGTTGATCCCTTTTTTGAGGATCGATATAGACTTCACTCATATTGCGACCCAGAGCTTCGGCGACGCTGTAACCTGAGAGCTCCTCAACGGTCCGTGATATGTAGGTTATTTCCCCGTCAATATTGGCTCTGTAGTGCAGGTCTGCGGAGTTTTCGACGAGCAGGCGATATTTCTCTTCACTCTCTATCAGAGCCGCTTCCGTTTCTCGTTGCTCGGTAATGTCGCTGGCAATATGAAGAATTTTTTAGAGTTTTCCGGCGGCATCAAAAAGAGGAGAGACTGAAACCATATAAATCTTATTTAGAATCTCCACTTCCATGGCGCAGGTCTGTGGTTTTTGAGAAAGCAGCAGGGCTTTTAAGGGGCAGCCTTCCGGAGGTGAGGGTCGCTTGTGGAAAATCTCGTAGCAATTTCGTCCGATTAGTTCGTCGGATGAGATTCCGGTTATGGTGATGGTTTTCTCGTTTACCGCGAGGATCCGAAATTCAAGGTCGAGGATTATCGCCGGATCATCGATTGCGTTGAAAATAGCTTGCCAGTCCATAATCTTTCCCAATCTATCTCATTTACAACTCTTGGATATGGTTGCTGTGTGAAAGGTCATCTGAAAAATGATCTCTTTCAAAAAGTCCCAATTTTTTTTCCAGAATATCGCGGTAATTATTGATCCGTTCGACATAACGCACCGGTTCATGGCCGCGGGCATAGCCGTGTTTCAATTTCTTATAATACTTTTTTTGACTCAAGAGCGGCAAAATCTCTTTCAAAGTTGACCAGCGGTCCGGGTTTTTATCAAGGGTTCGAGCCAGTTGCCGAGCATCATAGATATGCCCCATGCCGACGTTGTAAGCGGCCATAGCTACATTCCGGCGGTCGTTCTCCGGATAGGAGTCGGGAACCCGATCAAACAGCTGGCGAAAATAGAGGGCTCCCCCCTTAATGCTTTCGTTAACGGCCAGGCGATCTTTAATTCCCAGTTGCCTGGCTGTAGTTGTGGTCAGCATCATAATGCCGCGGACACCGGTGGGACTGGTTGCCAGGGGGTTCCAGTGTGACTCCTGGTAGGCTTTGGCGGCCAGCAAGGTCCAGGGAATGTCGAATTCGCGGCCGTATTTTTCAAAGAGAGGCTGGTAGGTGGGCAGCAGGGTCTTTATACGGCGCATAAAGATCTTGATGTCGACATAATCAAAGATCTCAACATGTCCGTAGTAACGCTCTTTAAGGGCGGCAAGATGATCCTCTTTTCTGAATTTTTCAAACCATTGCTGAAGTTTTATTTGGAGTTTGCCATGTTGTGAGTTGAGGATCCAGGCCAGCGGTTGTTCTTCGCTGATTGGAAATGCAATTTTTAGTTCCGGATAATAGCGGCGGTTGGCAGCGAGAATGTTGGAGTCGGCTACCGTGCAGGGCAGCTCTTTAAGCCAGACCTTTTCGAGGAGTTGATCGGTGCTGAAATCATCTATTGCCCGCCATTTTAGTTCCGGCCATTGTTGACGTAGTTCGCGCAGGCGCTCTTCATAGCTGCTTCGGGCCAGAACGACCAGGTCAAAATTTTTCAGATCCTCAATGTTTCGAGGGCGAGGGCCGTTTTTCCGGTAAACCAGCTGTTGCTGAACCGTGAAATAGTCGGGTCCGAAGATAAAGCGTTTCTCTCTTTCCGGAGTCCTGGTCAGTCCGCCGGCGGCAAGATCCGCTTTGTTTTCGGCAATAGCTGTCAGTAGTTCGCTGATTGAGTCGACAACCTTGATCTCAAGTTCAAGTCCCATATCTTTGGCAAAGGCTCGGGCCAGGTCGTACTCAAAACCCATCTCTCCTTCAGGACCCTGATAGTAAGCGGTCGGAATGTTGCGGGTCAAAACGGTTAGGGTTCCGGGCTTAAGGGTGAGTGGCTGCATGAGCTCATTTTTGTTGAAAAAGTCGCAGTCCGCTAGAGTTATTAACAGTAAGAAAAGCAGTGATGCGGCGGCTCGAAAAGAGAGAGGAGATTTTTTTGAAAATATTGGTGTGGGAATTTCTCGAGTTTCCATAATTTGCAATATAGCGGAAATCGCAGGTAATTACAAATCATTGAGTAATTAAGGATTGCAAAAAGACATCAGGAATGGATTAAGACTTTCTTGCCAGAGCTTAAGTTTTTCAGCCGGGCGCAAGGCGGCATAGGCCGGGCTGGTTGAAGGCAGGTCAATCAGGGTAAGGTTCTGCCAGCGTTTTTTGTCGTGTCGCAGAAAATGGCGTGTAAACGAGTGGCGGGCCTTGCGCCCGTTAAACGCGATAGTTTGAAGTTCAGGCTGCCGCCGGTGGAAATCATCCAGTTTATTTGCTACTTCACTTAATGTGACGATATCGCCGTCCAAACTGCCGGGCCTTATACAATTTTCGAGAACATCCCAGAGTGAAATCTGATTTCGTTTAAGCATCTTTCGCCGTTCAGGATAGTTCGATGTCGGCTCTATCTTAAGAAGATTTGCCATAATGAACCAGAACGAGTTACGGGGATGGGCATAATACTGTCGTCGATTAAGGGACTCCTGACCCGGCATTGAGCCTAAAATAAGGAGTCGGGTATCGGCGGCCTCTATGGGAGGCAGTCCGCTGAGGAGCTCTGGGCCCATTTTTCGATCACTTTTCTATCGTAGATATGGTTAAAGGTTGTAACAATCTCTTCATACGGAATATCGTAATTATCACCCCGATCCTTAATATACTCAACAAAAATTTCTCCATTAAGATCGTTCGTCGGCAGGATGGCGTCATGAAAACCGTCAAAATCATTGGCTGGAACCTTGATTTTTGTAAACATTTCCCGGTTGAAGGTTGGCGCTAGTTTAATCCATTGACCATCGAGCAGGACTCCGCAATAGCAGTGGAAAATGAAAAGGTTGCCCATAATGTCGGTGAGTTTTTTCGGGGCCTTGTAATTCTTTATGTCGGCAAAGTAGAGCTTGGCGGGGATTTTGAGGATTCGCATCATGGCGGTAAAGAGTGAGGCTTTGGGGATGCAGAAGCCTTCGCCTCTTCTCAGGATTTCACTGGCGGTATAATCTTCTGGTCGTGAAAAGGAGGTGTAGGGGTTGTATTTGATCTCGTCTCTGACAAAAAAGAATACGGCTTTGGCCTGCTCGCGAGGGTTACTGATTCCAGCAACCAGTTTCCGGGCGCAGTCACAAAGGGTTTGGTCGCTGAGGTCAATAAAGGGTGTCTCTTGCAGGTATTTAGAATAATCCATTTTAATCCTTATTCAGCGGTGCTTACATATCTTGGCTGGTAATCGTTGTGTCGTTGTGTTAATTCATTCGGTAGAATCTATAGATATTGTCCGTTCAGGTCAAGTCTTGAGTGCGAATCGATGCAGGCACATCTGAATATTGTTGAGGAATTTTTAAAAATCCGATGTCAAAACTTCAAACCAGCTATCCTCCAACTCGTCTCTCCTGGTTTATGTGGGGTTTGGGGGCCGTTTTCTATTTGATAGGTTTTTATCAACGGGTTGCGCCGGCTGTAATGACATCCGAGTTGATGCATGATTTTGCCATCGGCGCGGCCGGGCTTGGAAACCTTTCGGCCTTTTACTTTTACAGCTATGTTGCCATGCAGGCGCCGACCGGGATTCTTGCCGATCGGCTGGGGCCGCGCCGCCTGCTGGCAGCTGGAGCTCTGGTGGCCGGGATCGGCGGCCTGATCTTTGGTCTGGCGCCAACTATGTTTTGGGCTTGTGTCGGACGCCTTTTAATTGGCGGGTCGGTGGCCGTGGCCTTTGTCGGTATGCTGAAGCTGGCTGGTAACTGGTTTGCTCCGCGGCAGTTTGCTCTGGCCACCGGGATGGCGCTTTTTTGTGGCATTATCGGCGCGGTTTTTGCCGGTGTCCCGCTACGTTTGGTGGTCAACCTGGCGGGGTGGCGGCCGATAATGTTGGTTTCGGCTCTGGTTACTCTCGCCATCGCCCTGGCAATCTGGTTTTTTGTGCGTGATGATCCAGGGGAGAAAGGTTATTTAAGTTATGCTTTGCCGACTGTCGAAGGCGGCCCAAAAAGCTCAGCTTTACAGGGCGTTAAAGAGATCTTTCGTTATCGTAATACCTGGCTTTTGTGTTTGATCCCGGGTGGGGTTGTCGGTTGTATTTTGACTTTTTCCGGGCTTTGGGGGGTGCCTTTTCTGGTGACCCATTACCATTTCGCCCCGGCTCAGGCGGCCGCTCTCAATTCGGCCCTGCTGGTGGCCTGGGCTCTGGGCGGGCCTTTGGTTGGTGGGCTTTCCGATCGTATCGGTTTACGTAAACCTCTCTATATTGCCGGTAATATTACGCTGGTCGGAGCCTGGGCTGTAATCATTTTTGTGCCGGCTCTACCGCTGGTCCTGCTGGTCGGCCTTTTGCTGCTTGCGGGACTGGCTTCGGGCGGCATGATTATCAGTTTTGCTTTTGTCAAGGAGTCGGTTCCCGCACATCTGGGAGGGACGGCATCCGGCATTGTCAATATGGGGGTAATGTCGGGGCCGATGATACTGCAGCCGGCAGTCGGCCTGATTCTAGATTCCAATTGGCAAGGCGAGCTTTTTGAAGGTGCCAAAGTTTATGGTCTTGATGCTTTTCGCTCGGGTTTCTCTTTGATGCTGATCTGGGCGATTGTCAGTGCCGTATTGATTTTGTTTACCAAAGAGACCTATTGTAAACAGGCCATTTAAGCAAAATTGTTATGTCTGATGTAAGCTTACTCCTTTTTACCCGTTACCCACGTCCCGGCGAGGCGAAAACTCGTTTGATTCCAGCCTTGGGTGTGGACGGTGCTGCTTTCGTTCAGCGGCAGATGACCGAACAGGTAGTGGCTACCGCCCGGCAATTTTCGGCTATGCCCGGGAGGCGCTTGGAGATTTGTTCAACCGGGGCCGATTTTCGGGCCATGGGGTTGTGGCTGGGTTTTGATCTTAAATATTTTGATCAGCGTGAAGGAGATTTGGGGCAGCGTCTGCTGCGGCTTATTGATGACTCTTTTGCACGTGGTGCCGCCTCGGTTATTGTAATTGGTAGTGATTGTCCGGCGTTATCCGTCGACTATCTGGAGGAGGCCGCCACTGTGCTCGAATCCAGAGCTGATCTGGTTCTGGGCCCGGCCCGTGATGGTGGATACTACCTTATTGGGATGAGAAAGGTTGTTCCATCTATCTTTGAAGATATACCTTGGGGCAGTGAAGGTGTTCTGGTGGCAACCCTTAAGGCTGCCCGCAAGCTCGATTGGCAAAGTGAGCTGCTGCTGCCGCTGGCCGATATTGATCGGCCGGAAGACCTTGATTTATGGCAACAAGTGGCCGAACCCCGGCTCAGCATCGTGATGCCGATACTGGATGAGTCTGACAATCTGTCGCACACTCTCAAAGCTCTTAAACTCATGCAATTTCCAGGTGTGGTTGAGGTTCTCGCTGTTGATGGCGGTAGTCGCGATGACTCTGTGCAGGTGGCGGAAAGGGCTGGTTGTAGAGTGCTCTCCTGCGCACCTGGTCGCGGTCGGCAGATGAATGTCGGAGCCCGAGCGGCTCGTGGTCGATACTTGCTTTTTCTGCACGCTGATACCATTTTGCCGCCGGATTATCTTAGCCTTGTTTGTCGCTCCTTGTCCCGATCCGGCGTGGCGATCGGTGCATTTTCTTTAGCCATTGCCGACCGGCGGCCGGTTTTTCGCTTTCTGGAAAAGCTTGTTTCATGGCGTAGCCGTTTTTTCGGTCGTCCATATGGTGATCAGGTTTTTTTTATGGAGCGTGCACTCTTTGATAGAGTCGGCGGCTTCTGGCAAGAGCCCCTGCTTGAAGATGTTGACCTTCTTAGAAGAGTTAAAAAAGAGGGTCAACTTGTTATTCTGCCGTCCAGGGTTGAAACCTCGGCCCGGCGCTGGCAACGCCTTGGAGTCCTTCCTGTCACTTTTATCAACCAGCTGATAATGTTGGGTTATTATCTCGGTGTCCCGCCTAAATATCTAGTCCGAATTTATCGGTGGTGCTTTTAAATCAGTGGGTATTAAAACGCTTAAAGCCGCCCCCGTTTAAGGTCCATGAATTCGCAACTATTGGTTGACTTTTTTAGCCTTTTTCACTATATCCAGAGGCGCTTTTTAGAGCTTGAAAAATATTTGTTCTATAGGGAGAATCTTGATGCGTGCTGTAGTTGTTGCCGGTGCCGCCGGACGTATGGGTAAACGGCTTGTTGACCTGGTTAATGCTCAGGCAGAGGCTGAAGTTGTAGGTGCCCTGGAGTATTCAGAGCATCCACTTTTAGGTAAAGATGCAGGAGAGGTTGCCGGTATCGGTAGGTTGGATGTGCCTCTGATTGGTCGCCTGCAAGACCTCGCCGGTAGCGGTGCCGAAGTTATGATAGATTTTACTGCACCCCAGGCGACCCTTGCCAATCTCGAATGGGCCGTGGCCGAGCAGGTTGCCATGGTTATTGGGACGACTGGTATGAGTCTTGAAGAACGGGGCCTGCTGGCCGAAGCCGCCCGCAAAATCCCGATTGTTTTTGCTCCCAATATGAGTGTTGGTGTCAATGTTCTTTTTAAAGTTGTGGCCGAGGTCGCGGCTATCCTGGGAGACGATTTTGATGTCGAAATTCTCGAAGCCCATCATCGTTTGAAAAAGGATGCACCCAGTGGAACAGCTGTGCGTCTGGGAGAAATTGTGGCTGAGACCTTAGGGCGCGATTATGAGAAAGACGCTGTTTTTACCAGGCAGGGTTTTACCGGTGAAAGAACGCAGCGTGAAATCGGTATGCAGACTTTGCGGGCCGGGGATATTGTCGGCGAGCATACAGTTATGTTTGGAGGTATGGGGGAACGACTGGAGGTTATTCATCGGGCCCATTCGCGGGACAATTTTGCCTCCGGAGCCGTGCGCGCAGCGCTCTGGCTTGCCGGTCGCAACCCCGGTCTCTATGATATGCAGGATGTGTTAGGTTTGAAATGAAAATAGCTGAAAAGGGAGATATCTATGGAACCAACTGAGGTTCTACTGCCGGAGTTGGCGCCGGTTAATATTGAGGATGAGATGAAAAGCTCATACCTCGCTTATGCCATGAGTGTTATTATTGGCCGGGCTCTACCCGATGTGAGAGATGGTTTGAAGCCGGTGCATCGCCGGGTGCTTTTTGCAATGCACGATCTCGGTAACGTCTGGAATAAATCATACAAAAAGTCGGCCCGCGTGGTCGGTGATGTTATCGGTAAATACCATCCGCATGGAGACAGTGCGGTCTACGATACTATTGTCCGGATGGCTCAGGAGTTCTCTTTGCGCTATCCCCTGGTTGACGGGCAGGGAAACTTTGGTTCGGTCGACGGCGACGCCCCGGCGGCGATGCGTTATACTGAGATTAGAATGGCTCGTCTGGCCGGTGAAATGCTGGCTGATATCAACAAAGATACGGTCGATTTCGACAGTAACTATGATGAATCTCTTAAGGAACCATTGGTTCTGCCGGCCCGTTTTCCTAATCTTTTAGTTAACGGTTCGACCGGGATCGCGGTCGGAATGGCAACTAATATCCCGCCCCACAATCTTTCTGAAACGGTCAACGCCTTAATCAACTGTATCGAGAATCCTGATGTTTCGGTTGCCGATCTTATGGCCCACATTCCGGGACCCGATTTTCCGACTGGTGGTTTCATTTATGGGCGCGAGGGGATTGCCTCCGCCTATATGACCGGGCGTGGAATTATTCGGTTGCGGGCCCGGGCTGAAGTTGAGGTCGATAAAAAGAGTGGTCGTGAACGGATTATTGTTACTGAAATCCCCTACCAGGTCAATAAAGCCAAGATGCTTGAGAAGATGGCCGAACTCGTTCGCCATAAAAAGCTGATCGGGATTTCAGATCTGCGTGATGAGTCCGATCGTCAGGGGATGCGAATTGTTATCGAAATAAAACGTGATTCACAAGGGGAGATAGTTCTTAACCAGCTCTTTAAGCAGACCAGTATGCAGACCTCTTTCGGCATCACCCTGTTGGCAATTGTTGATCGGCAGCCGTTGGTCTTAAATCTTAAAGAGATGCTGGTTCACTTTATTGAGCATCGCAAAGATGTGGTGCGGCGCCGCACCGCATTTGAGTTGGCCCGGGCTCGTGAACGTCTCCATCTGCTGGCGGGTTTTAAACTTGCTCTTGATAATCTTGATGAGGTTATAGAGATCATCAGGGCCGCGGTCTCGCCGGCGATAGCTCGGGAGGAGTTGCAGTCCCGTTTCAGCTTTACGGAACGTCAGGCCCAGGCAATCCTTGACCTTAGATTGCAGCGGCTGACCGGCATGGAGAGGGACAAGATCATCCAGGAACATGCTGAAGTAACCGCCCTGATTGTCCGACTCGAAGAGATTTTGGCCAGTGAGAAGCTGGTTTTAGAGATTATCGTTACAGAGCTTAAAGAGATTCGTGACGCCTATGGCGACGAGCGCCGCAGCGAAATTGTTGATGACGGCAGTGAATTGCAGATTGAGGATCTTATTGAAGAGGAGGAGATGGTAGTTACCATCTCGCGTCAGGGATATATCAAAAGAACTGCGCTTAATACCTATCGCAGCTATAATCGCGGGGCTGGCGGCAGGCTTGGCATGGAGACTCGAGAAGGGGACTTTGTGCAACGTATGTTCGTCGCCTCGACCCATGACTACCTGACCTTTTTCAGCAACCAGGGCCGGGCCTTTCGTCTCAAGGTCTATCAGGCGCCCGAAGGCGGTACGACTTCGCGGGGCAAGGCATTGGTTAATCTTTTGCAGCTGGGCGAGGGAGAAGAGGTTTCAGCAGTGCTGGCCTTGAGGGAGTTTACCAAAGATAGCTTTATCATTATGACGACCCGTTCCGGGCTTATCAAAAAACTCGATCTCGCCTCTCTGGAAAAGATCAGGAAAAGCGGAATACGCTGTATTACTTTGCGCGAAGGTGATGAGATGATAGCCGCCAAGGTTGCTCGTGAGGGTGATTCGATCTTGCTTGGTACGAGCCAGGGGCAGGCGATCCATTTTCCGGTTTCTAAAATGCGGCCTACCGGGCGGCTTTCGCAAGGGGTGATCGGCTGTCGTATGGCGACCGATGATCAGCTCGTCGGTCTTGAGATCTTCTCCGGGGAGGAGGCGACGGTTTTGACGGTTACCGAAAACGGTTTTGGTAAGCGGAGTCCGATTGCAGACTACCCCATGCGTTCACGCGGCGGTAAAGGTGTGATTACGATTAAAGTGAACGAAAGGAATGGTCGCGTAGTGGCTGTTCTCAAAGCGGGCGATGCCGATCAGATTATGATGATTACCGATGCCGGCAAGATTACCCGCAATCGGGTAGCCGATATCTCGGTGGTGGGCCGCAACACTATGGGGGTCAGGGTTTTTCGTATCGATAGAGAGCACGAGCGCTTGGTTTCAGTGGCCTTGCTGCCGGAAGGAGTGGAGGTGGAACGAAGTTTTCAGGAGCGCGTGGAGATGGCGGATGCCGTCGAAGCTGCTGAAGTCCTGGAGCCAGGAGGAGGCGAGGTCCTGGAAGCTCTGGAAGTTTTGGTTCAAGATGATTCGCCGGAAGATGCGGATGCGATTGACAATAGTTCCAAGCTTGAGCCCGAAGATGAAGATGGCAATGGTGCTTTTTGACTTTTGAATGAGCGAAGTAGTTAATTTAATATGGATGACAATAGAAGTAAGAGTGTTGACGAGGTAAATAGGGCTCGGGCGATCCGTGATATGTTTTCAGCGATTGCCCCGCGCTACGATTTTCTTAACCGTCTTTTAAGTCTCGGTATCGACCAGGGTTGGCGGCGAACACTTGCACGCATTGCTGTGCAGAATGAGACCAATGCTATTTTAGATGTTGCCTGTGGCACCGGCGATATAAGCTTGGCTTTGCGGCAAAAAGCTCCAAAGGCTCGGATCGTCGGGCTCGATTTCAGTCAGGCGATGCTCGATCTGGCTAAAATCAAGATTGATCGGGCCCGGGCCGGGATTGAGCTGGTAGCAGCTTCGGCAGAAGAGCTCCCTTTTTCTGAGGCGGACTTTGACCTTTTGACAATCGCCTTCGGGATTCGCAATGTAGTTGACAAGAAAAAAGCTTTGGCTGAATTCTATCGAGTTCTTAAACCGGAAGGTCGTCTTGCCATTTTGGAGTTTTCCCAACCCCATGCAGCCTGGTTGCGGAGTCTTTATAATTTCTATTTTTTTAAAATTTTGCCACTTGTCGGCGGACTCTTTGCCCGGCGCAGTGCATATCGTTACCTGCCTGAATCTGTTGCAAAATTTCCTTTAAGAGATGAATTTACCGATTGGCTTAAAGAGGTCGGCTTTCAGCGTTGTCGCTATCATAGTTTGACTTTTGGGATTGCGACCCTCTATTTGGCGGAAAAGTCGGATTAAATTTTTGAAAAAGCTGTTTTTCCTTCGATAAAAATATTTAGGGAGTGTCTTATGGCGAAAGTAGGAGTTCTGTTGTCGGGTTGCGGAGTTAATGATGGTTCGGAGATTCATGAGGCAGTCTTAACCATGCTGGCTCTGGATCGGCTTGGGGTTGAGCGGCTCTGTATGGCCCCGAATATAGATCAGCGCGATGTCGTCAACCATCTTTCAGGTAATGAGGTCAGCGAAACCCGTAATGTACTGGTTGAGTCGGCTCGGATTGCCCGGGGCGAGATCAGCGATCTCGCCGACATTTCGGCGGCTGATATCGATGCCGTGATTCTGCCGGGTGGTTTTGGCGCAGCAAAGAATTTATGTGATTTCGCGGTTGCCGGAGCCCAGACCGAAGTCCACCCTGAGGTCTTGCGACTTTTGCAGGAGATGCACAAGGTTGGAAAACCGATTGGGGCAATCTGTATAGCGCCGGCGGTTCTGGCCCGGGCCTTGGGCGCATTTAAGCCCGAGATAACGATCGGTAATGATTTGGCGACAGCGCAAATTCTTGAATCTTTCGGGGCCCGGCATCAGGAGTGCCCGGTTGATGGTGTTGTAGTTGATCAGCGTAACCGATTGGTGACAACCCCGGCCTATATGTTAGGACCTGGTTTGCGGGAAATTGCCGCAGGCATCGATAAGCTGGTGCAGCAGGTCGCCGGGATGGTCGCTTAAATAGACTTTTGTGACTTGTTTGAGTGGCTTGTTTTCTAGATTTATTTGATGAGATTAGCTTGACAAGGTCTTTAATATTTTGTATACACTCATCGCTCAGAGTTGCTATATTTTTCACATGGAGTATGATTGAGTAGTTATTTTCACTTAACTTAACAAGCAAAATGGAGGAGATGTTATGAAGAAGATTGTTGCATTAGTCGTGATGGTGGTGTTTTTAGCCGTTGGTGTGGCCGCTTTTGGTTCCCCGGCGTGTCCGGCTGGTGATCTTAAGGTTACCAAGGCCGAAGGTACTGCCAAAAAAGCGCCAGTTAACTACAATCACGCTAAGCATAGTGCTGTGGCTCCTGATTGCAAAAGCTGTCATCATACCTGGAAGGGCGATGGTGCACCTGAAAAATGTAGTGAATGTCATACTGCTAAAAAGGATGGCAAGAAACTGGCCATTAAAGCAGCACTCCATAAAACTTGTAAAGATTGTCATAAAGATATGAAGAAAGCCGGCAAAAAGACTGGGCCGACTTCCTGTAAGGGTTGCCATGTAAAATAGTTGATTTTTTGCGCTAGTATATAAAAAGACACCCAGCTAAGGGTGTCTTTTTTAGTCTCACCCGCTTTTTTCTTGACGGGGAAATATTGCTGTGCTAGGTATTTACCGGAGATTGAAGTGAATTTAAGCAGGTTGCGGACAAAGTTTAAAAGGCCTTAGTTTGCAGTTTACATTTTTAAGTAAGGCATTGTGCAGTATTTAATTTTTTTAAATGAGTGAGATGGAGGAGATGTTATGAAAAAATTTGTTGCGTTAATTGCTATGGTTGCATTCCTGGGTTTGGCTGTAGTCGCTTTTGGAACCCTGGTGGGCCCGACTGGCGATATCAAGGTTGAGATGCCGGATGGCGCCAAAAAACCGGCCGTAACTTTCAGTCATGCCAAGCATGCCGTGCCGGTTCCTGATTGCAAAACCTGTCACCACTCCTTTAAAGGTGAAGGTCAACCTCAGAAATGTAGTGAATGTCATAAGGCCAAAAAAGATGGTAAAAAGCCGGGTATTAAGAATGCTGCCCATAAGACCTGTCGCGGCTGTCACCGTGCTATGAAAAAAGCTGGTAAGAAGACTGGTCCGACACCTTGTAAAGGATGTCACAAAAAATAGTTGATCAAGAGAGTAAGATTGTATATAAAGGGGCACCCTGAATTTAGGGGTGCCTTTTTTATTGGAGCTATTTATTGGTTGAGCTCTTTCGGGCTACTATTTTGCGGAGATCTTTTAGTGCCTTACGGGTTATTTCCTTTTATTTAACAAGGAAATGTTCTGAGAATAGCACCTATTTGCGGGCCGCTAGGGTTCGGTTGGGTTGCGGGGACTATTACCGCATTAGGCTGTTTTTTCTTGACGGAGAGAACTCGCTATGTTAGAGATGGAAAAACTATACTGAAAAGGTATTGAAAGTGACTGCTGAAAAAGAGTTAAAGAAAAAGGGTTCGTTGGTTAGTGGGCTTACGGCTTTCTTTTCGTCATTGAAGTTGACAATATTTCTGCTGATAACCTTGGCTCTGGTCTCGATTATCGGAACCGTGATTCCGCAGAATATGTTGCGCGAAGATTATTTGAAAGTCTATAAGGAGTCAACTTATACGACTTTGAAGGCGGTTGGTTTTCTGGATATGTATCACTCCTGGTGGTTCGTCCTGATTCTGACGCTTTTGACCATCAATCTGATAGCCTGTTCCTGGAAGCATTTTCCCCGGACCTGGCGTTTTTTTTCGCATCCCACCAGGTTGCTTGACAAGACCCTGGAGAAGGGGGCGGCTTTGAGTTGGCAGCGTTCATGGAATGCGATGCCGGAAAATCCCGAAGCGTTGCTCCCCCGTCTTGAAAGTTTGTGGCCGGGAAACTGGCAATGGTCGGAGCATGTCGGTGAGGATGGTCCGGAACTTCACTACGTCTCTGAGAGAGGCCGCTGGTCCCGGTTGGGCGTCTATTTCGTCCATCTCAGTGTTCTGGTAATATTTGCCGGAGGAATTATCGGTTCTATTTTTGGTATTAAGGGTTTTGTCAACATCCCGGAGGGAGAGAAGGTTGGTACTTTTTATACCTATGGTGACCAGCGGGTTCCGATAGAGCTGGGTTTCTCAGTCGAATGCCGAGATTTCGATGTTGAATTCTATGAAACCGGCGGGCCTAAGGAGTACTCCAGTGATCTGGTAATTTTTGATGGTGAAAAACCGGTAAAAGAGAAAATTATTGAGGTCAACCATCCGATATCTTACAAAGGTTTTACTTTCTATCAGTCCAGTTATGGAGCTTATGGCGGCCTTGTGGATCTGGAACTGAATTTTCGCAAAACCGGAATGGTTTTGCCCATGAAACTTGAGGTAGGCCGACCGTTGCGACTACCCGAAAATTGGGGTTGGATTGAGGTCGTAAAGTTCCAGGAGAATTATATGCGGATGGGACCGGCCGTGCTGGTTTTGCGGGATCCTGGCAATGGAGTTAAACCTTACCAGTTCTGGGTCTTTCTGCGTTTCCCCAAATTTGGTGAAGAGAATAGTAAGACTGCTGAATTCTGTGTCTTTAAAAATATTGAGCAGCGCTACTATACCGGTCTACAGGTCAATAAGGACCCAGGGGTCTGGGTCGTCTGGATAGGTTGCATCATGATGATTTTAGGTCTTTATGTCGCTTTTTTTATGTCACACCGGCGATTATGGTTGCGGCTGGCGCCAAACCCCGATAAAGTTGAGCTTTTACGTCTGGTTCTGGTTGGTAATGCAAATAAGAATCAGCCCTCCTTTGAGTTGGAATTCAAGGAGTTGGCTGAAAAAGTTAAGGCCTGGGATTGAGTGAAGTGTGGATTGTAAGTGTAGTAAAACATTTTGAGGATCTGTAATGAATACATACATTTTTAGTATAGTGACCTTTATTTATATGGCAGCAATGGTAGTCTATCTTGCTTACCTTGCTTTTCGACGTCCCCTGGTGGCCCGCCTGGCGACGGTAATTATGTTGGCTGGTTTTTTGGCCCAGACGGTCGCTATCGGTCTGCGTTGGTATGAGTCCTATGAGTTGGGCATTGGTCATGCGCCGATGTCCAATCTCTACGAGTCGTTGGTTTTCTTCTCCTGGACTATTATAATGCTCTATCTCTACATCGAATATAAGTATAAGCTCTCTATTTTGGGAGCTTTTGTGACCCCTTTCGCTTTTTTAGGCATGGCCTATGCCTCAATTTCGCCCAGTGTTAATGAGACTATCCAGCCACTGGTTCCGGCCCTGCAGAGTAACTGGCTGATCTCGCATGTGGTGACCTGCTTTCTCGGTTATGCTGCTTTCGCGGTCTCCTGCGGCGTTAGTTTTACCTATATTTTGAAAAAACGTTATGAAGATCGTCAAGGTGCGGGAGGTCTTATGGCTGCCTTTCCAACCTCCCAGGTTCTTGATGAACTTGTTTACAAGGCGATTGCAGTAGGTTTTCCCCTGTTGACCATTGGCATTGTTACAGGAGCGGCCTGGGCCAACTACGCTTGGGGAACCTACTGGAGCTGGGATCCGAAGGAGACCTGGTCGCTGATTACCTGGTTTATCTATGCCGCTTTTCTGCATGCCCGTATTACTCGCGGTTGGCGCGGAGTGAAAGCTGCAACCCTATCAATTGTTGGTTTTGTTGCGGTTCTCTTTACTTATCTTGGTGTAAACCTGCTGCTTTCGGGTTTGCACAGCTATGGTGGCAGCTGATTATCAGCCTGAGTTTTTTTCTCTGGAAATCTTTTTAAACGCCGTGGTTTAGACCGCGGCGTTTTTTTTATTCTTTAAAGTTCATCATTGATTGACTTATGTGCTTTTTTGTGCAATTAAGCCGGCTGGTAAATATACTGTCTGACCTCTTCGTCGCAGACCGGTTTTTCAGTTGGGGCGAAGTGGTATTATTATTTAGAAGAGGGTGAAATTTGTGGCTTCCTGGCTGCAAGGAGGGGACTATGGCTGTAAATGTTGCGCTTAACGGTTTTGGTCGGATTGGCAGGGATTGTCTGCGGACAGCGGTAAATGATGATCGTTTTAATTTTAAAGCGATCGTCAGTACCACTGATGACGCTAAGACTATGGCTCATCTTTTGAAATATGATTCGGTAGCAGGATGTCTTGATGCGGAAATTGTGGCCGGGGATAAGTGTTTGACTGTGAACGGCAAGCGTATTGAGTTGATCGCGAGCCGCGATCCCAAAGATGTTGCCTGGCGGGACTTAGGGATTGATATAGTCATGGAGTGCTCAGGCCTCTACCGCGATCGTGATGCTGCCTCGATTTTTATCGATTTAGGGGTTAAGCGTGTAGTGGTCTCGGCGCCGGTGAAAAAAGCTGACGCAACTATCGTGCTTGGGGTTAATGAAGATATTTTTGACGTCGACAATGACTATGTTATCTCCAATGCCTCCTGTACAACCAACTGTCTGGCTCCGGCCGCGAAAGTATTGCTGGAAAATTTTGGTTTTGTGAGGGGTATGATGACGACCATTCACTCCTATACTCGGGATCAGCAGATACTCGATTCTCGTCATAAGGATTTGCGCCGAGCCCGGGCTGCGGCGATGTCGATGATCCCGACCACGACCGGGGCGGCGGCAGCCGTCGGCTTGGTGTTGCCGGAGTTGAAAGGTAAAATTGATGGTCTCGCGGTGCGTGTGCCGACCCCTAATGTTTCAATGGTCGATCTCGTCTTTGAAAGCGAAAAGGCAACCACTAAAGAGGCAGTTAACGAAGCTTTTCGTAAGGCTGCAGCCGGTGATCTTAAAGGTATTCTGGCGGTTTCCGATGAGCCTTTGGTCTCCCTCGATTTTAACCATAATCCCAACTCTTCGATTATCGATGCTCCTTTGACCAATGTTATTGGCGGGACCATGGTAAAAATAATGGCCTGGTATGATAATGAGTGGGGTTACGCTTGTCGTCTGAATGATCTGACCCTCTATGTTGCAGGGAAAGTGGGATTAAGTTAGCTTTATTGTCTTTTTAAGGGAGATAAAATGAGCGTTCGTTTTATTGATCAGGTTCCGGAAGGTTTTTATGAAGGGAAAAAGGTCCTTATGCGGGTCGATTTTAACGTCCCCATGGATGATAACGGTAACATAACTGATGATGTGCGTATTCGCCGGGTTCTGAAAAGTATTAACTATCTGCTTGATGAGAAGGCCACAATTGTGATTGCGACTCATATGGGTCGCCCTAAAGGCAAGGTGGTGGCTAAATACTCTTTAGAACCGGTAGCCAGAAGATTGAGTCGTCTCTTGAAAAAAGAGGTGATTTTTCTGGATGATTGCATAGGTGAAGAGGTTGAAAAAACAATTTCAGCAGTCTCTTCCGGTAAGGTTCTCATGTTGGAGAATCTGCGTTTTTATGTTGGAGAAACTGAAAATGACCCTGAGTTTGCAAAGGCTTTAGCATCCGGCATTGATATCTATGTAAATAATGCGTTTGCCACGGCTCACCGGGCCCATGCTTCAGTAGTCGGGGTAACCGACTACATTCCTGTTTGTTTAGGTGGGTTCTTAATGCGTGAAGAGCTTGATTATTTTGCCCGGGCTCTGAAAAATCCGTTGCGGCCGTTGACCGCCATAATTGGCGGCTCCAAGGTCTCCAGCAAATTGCTCGCCATTAAAAACCTGCTCAACTCAGTTGACCGTATTATTGTTGGCGGGGCGATGGCCTTTACCTTTCTTAAGGCGCAGGGTTTCGGGTTGGGGAAGTCGGTGATTGAGGTAGATATGGTTGATCAGGCCAAGGAGATCTTTGAACAGGCGATTGCCCGGGGGGTTCGTTTTTACCTGCCGGTTGACTGTGTCGCGGCCCCTCGTATCGCACCCGATGCTGAAACTAAAGTGGTACCGGTTCAGGAGGTTCCCAAAGATTGGATGGGACTTGATATCGGCCCGGCTTCGGCGACCCTGTTCAATGAGGTTATCCAGGACTCTAAAACGATTGTCTGGAATGGTCCGATGGGAGTTTTCGAAGTGCCGATTTTCAGCCGTGGGACTCTGGGAATGGTTCATAATGTAGCCAGCACTTATGCCCTGACGATTGTCGGTGGCGGGGATACCGATGTCGCCGTTCACAAAGCTGGTGAGGTAGATCGGATTTCCTACATCTCTACCGGCGGTGGGGCCTTCCTTGAATTGATGGAGGGAAAAGTTCTGCCTGCGGCTGAGGCGCTTGAAAATTGCTGTAATGAATCCTTAGGGGAAGATTGATGACTGCAATCCCGCAAATTATCGCCGGCAACTGGAAGATGAATCTGACCCTGAGTCAAGGGCAGGAGTTTATCGATACCCTGTTGTCGATGCTTAATGGAAAAGAGCTGTCAAGAGAGCTTCTGCTGGCTCCAAACTTTACTTTGCTACAGGCGTTAGCCCCGCGTTGTACTGGTCGCGGTATCGGCCTGGCGGCCCAGAATTGTGCCTTTCAAGAGTCCGGAGCTTTTACTGGTGAAACTTCAGTGGCGATGCTTAAGGATGTCGGGGCGGCGTACGTTTTAGTAGGTCACTCTGAGCGCCGCCAGATATTTGGTGAACGTGATGAACTTCTGAGACAGAAAGTGAGAGCTGTTGCCGATGGAGGTTTGGTGCCGATTTTTTGTGTCGGTGAAACCTTGGAGCAGCGTCAGAGCGGAGAGGCCTTCGAGGTTGTTATCAGCCAATTGCACAGTGGCCTTGCCGAGTTTTCCAGTAGTCAATTAATTGTTGCCTACGAGCCGGTCTGGGCTATCGGTACCGGGCAGACCGCGACCCCGGAAGATGCCCGTTCAATGCATCTTCATATTCGTAAATTTCTAGAGGCTCAATTTACCTGGGGAGAGCGGGTGCCGATCCTTTATGGCGGTAGTGCCAAACCGGAGAATGCGGCGGAGCTCCTGGCTCAGCCTGAAGTTAATGGGCTGCTGGTCGGCGGCGCCTCACTTGATCCTGAGTCATTCCTGAAAATCGCCCTGGCTTAACCCGGAAAAACCGGAACCAAACAGATATTTTGTTATTGTGCCTTCGTGGTAAAGAAATACTTTGACCATTTTGAGTTATATTTCATTGTTAAGTGTCTGATCTTCGAGGTCGTCATTTTCTTTTTCTTGACTTTGTTCGCGCTTATTGGTAGATGGCCCGGTTCCAACACGGTTCCATCATTTGAGATAGCATTAATTTTTTATAAAAAGATAAATTGGAGATAATACTTTGACCTCTATCATAATCGCTGTCCATGTTATTGTCAGCCTTGTTCTGATCGTTGTGATCCTGCTTCAGTCCGGCAGTGCCGGCGGTATGGGGGCGGCCTTCGGCGGGGGTGGCAGCCAAACTCTTTTCGGGAGTTCCGGTTCTGGTAAGTTTTTTACCCGGCTGACTGCGATTGTGGCGGCTGTTTTCATGATCACGTCAATCTCGTTGACTGTGATGTCGGCGCATCGGGCCAAGGGTACGGTTATGCAGGAGTACTCCCCGCCGCCGATTGAAGCTCCGGTGACACCGGCAGCTCCAGCCTCTGAAGTGCCGGCTGAAAAACCTGTCGAGTCTGATAATCAAGGGCAATCGGCGGTACCGAAGAGCGAATAGGTTTTTTGTAGTAAAAATTTAAAAAAAAGGGTTTCCGAGTTTCGGGAGCCCTTTTTTTGTTTGTGGTATACCGATTGCATAAATATCAAGGCTGCAGGAATTTTCTTGTTGCCTACCGGTGTTTTTCGCCGTGATGCCGAGATATTAGTTACAAGCTTGAAAAAAATAGGTTCAGCAATGTGATTTCTCTGTAATATTGACTAATTAGTTGACATTGCCGGGTTTCATTGTTATGAATTACAGAAATGAACACTATTTTATTACGAGTGTGAAAATTTGCTTTATTAACGGAAGGAGCTTGGACGATGAAACTAAGATACGTTGCCTTTGTCGTAGTAATGTTATTGATGTCGGTTGGTTGTGGACAGGTGACAAAAGAGACTGTGAGCCCGGTTCCGACCGATAGAATTATGCCGTCCGGTAAAAGGGTGGTGATTATGCCTTTTGCCGATTATACACCGGATTCAAGTCCGGAACTCTACTGGCGGCGTAATCTTCTGGTGACCGAATCGTTAAATGATGAATTTGCCCGTTATGGCTTGATGTCGGCTTTAGAGGAAGATGTTGTTGAATATCTCCTGAACGAAAATATTATTGAGCCGCCGGAAATTTTCTTTGCCGACACCCCTAACAACAACTATATGCGTTCCGAGGTTGAAAGCGGCGAGTGGTCGGCAGCCATGATCCAGGAACTTCAATATGCTATTACCCGTAATGAAGAACTCGAGAAAAGAGATAAACAGCAGCAGGCTGCAGCCGGAACTCAGGGCAGTACTCTCCATATCTCTTTAAATAGTCAGGAAGTTGCCAAAATCGGTGATTATTTTGCTGCCGACTATATTATCCGTGGGCGCCTGATCGAATTTGAAAAAGGGGTTGCTAAAGATGATTTTAATCCTTTTCATGTCGGCATGCTGCCTTTCTTTTTCAACAGCAGTCAACGCATGCTTTTCGGATTGGCAAAATCAGAGAACTATGAACTGATGGACAAGATGGCGATCGGCGGTGCCGTTGGTACAGCGATCGGCAGTGCCAACGAAAATTTTCCTTTTGATGAAAAGAGAGATACCGTCAGTTCAGGCCACCCTCTTTTTGATCCAACGGTAACCAGTATTACCGATTACCACTCTTTGAATACGGCTCTCTGGGGAGTAGCTGGTGCCGGCGCCGCCTACCTTGCACATAATGGCGGTAAAGTGCCGCGGGCGGTAGTTCAGATTCGGATAATGGTTCAGGATGCCCGCACCGGCCGTCTGGTCTGGAGTAACCGTTCCGAGGTTGAAGTGATTCCAGAAAGCATCTACGCTAATCAGGAGTATCGCAAATTGATTGCCAAGGCTATCCGTCGGGCAACCGGCAGCCTGGTACGCAGTTTCGTGGCCACCGTCGAGGGTGATCTTTTGGAGGTTCCGGTAGTGACACCAACTGTAGTCAGTGATAATAAATCGTAAAGGATATGTAAAGTGAGAGTAGTTTTTTCTCGTCATGCAAAACGAAGAGCAAAATTATATGGAATACAAGAGTCGATAATCAGGGGGATATTTTCCGAATTGAGTTTTGATGATGGTGAATATGAGTTAATTCGGGATGTCTCCGGATTTAAATATCCTATTAAAATTGTTATTTCAGTGGAAAGAAGTATATTGACAGTGATTACAAATTATCCTTTGAAAAAGGGGGTAAAATAGTGAAAGTACACTATGATAAAGAGGTTGATGCTCTGTATATCGAGTTTGGTGAGCAAAAGCCGGATGGGGTTATTGAAATTTCAGAAGGAGTTAATCTTGATACCACTGATGATGGGAAACTTACAGGTATTGAGATTCTTTCGGCATCCCAAAAAATCAGTCTTGACACTATCTTATCCTACACTATTGAGTTAGACCATGGTTTAATGGGGAAAAAAATAGCGTAATTAAAAAATTGCACTACGTTACAATTTTTTGAAATTATATTTGTGTTTATTTGTGTTCATTTGTGGTGCCGCTTTTTTTAACCACAGATGAACACAAATAAACACAAATGCAGGCAAATATTTTAGTTTTGGTAGACCGATTAATATCTTCAATTTTTTTATAGATTAATTTTTTTTTGCTACCGGCAAGACCGGATCAGGGGGAAGTATGAAGTCAACAGGAATGATAAATGATCGGCTGAATGGTAACCAACGTTATCGTTTTGTTCGCTATCTTTGTCTGGCTCTCTTGTTGTTTGTAGTCGGGATGGCAATTTCAATTCCACCACTCCAAGCTGCCAACGAAGG
>JANTGZ010000032.1 GCA_024762675.1 Thermodesulfobacteriota bacterium
ACGCAAAGACGCAGAGAAAGGCAAAATAAAATCAAACCCTAAAATAACGCGATTAAAGCTGTAAAATCAGATTGTTATAACAAGTCAGAAAGTTGTGCTTTAAATTATGGTTCATAAAGTGGGCCTTACCTGGTGCAATGCCCCTCCCCCGTTTACGGCAGACTAGAAGCTGTTTGTAACGATGCGGGTGGAAGTAGAAAGCAGGTTGTGGAGAGTTTTGAAATGGGTGTAATGCTCAGAGTCAACAATATCGAGGTTATCTACAACGAGGTCATTCTGGTTTTAAAAGGGATGTCCCTGGAGGTGCCTGAGGGTAAGATTGTTACTCTTTTAGGGGCCAATGGTGCCGGTAAGACAACTACCTTGAAAGCGATCTCCGGCCTTCTGAAAACTGAAGAAGGGGAGGTTACCGATGGTACTATTGAATTTTTAGGTGAGGTTATCAATAAGAAAGATGCTGAGGATATTGTCAGGGGGGGCATCTTCCAGGTCATGGAGGGGCGGCGTATCTTCAAAGACCTGACGGTAACCGAAAATCTGATTATGGGAGCCCATGTGCGCAAAGATCGGGAAAATATAAAAATGGATATGGAGACGGTCTTCAGCTATTTCCCCCGTTTAAAGGAGCGCCATAAGCAGGTCGCCGGATATATGAGTGGTGGTGAACAGCAGATGCTGGCAATCGGTCGAGCCTTAATGTCGAAACCCAAAATGATGATGCTGGATGAGCCTTCGTTGGGTCTGGCGCCCCTGCTGGTCAAAGAGATCTTTGAGATTGTCATGCGCATCAATAAGGAGGAGGGAACTACCATTTTGCTGGTTGAGCAGAATGCTAATCTAGCGCTTCAGGTCGCTGACTACGCCTATATCATGGAGAGCGGTAAGGTGGTTCTTGATGGTGAGTGTGAGGTGTTGCGCAACAACCCCGATGTTAAAGAGTTTTATCTCGGCCAATCCGGCGTCGGGGGAAAGAGTTTCAAGGATGTAAAGCACTATAAACGGCGCAAACGCTGGTTATCTTAAAATTTCAAGGGAGTAGTCGCAAAGTTGCAGAAAACTTACAGGTCAGCTTTTATCAATTGACAAGATGTTGAAAAGCGTGGCATGAATCAGCATATCTTTAAGAAGTTAAAAGTTTTAGCTTTTTCCGGAAGGAGTTGTGGATGTTTGTAAAGTATTGGATGAAGAGTAACCCGATTACGGTGAGTGCTGATACTTTGGTGATTGATGCCAAAAAGTTAATGAGAAATCACAAGATCCGCCGCCTGCCGGTAATGAAAGGTGATCAGCTTGTTGGTATTGTTACTCTTTCCGGGCTGCGTGAAGCCCAACCCTCGAAAGCGACCAGTTTAAGTATTCATGAACTTAACTATCTTCTGGCCAAGATGACGGTTGGTGAGATTATGACTCGAGAAGTGATCACCTGCCCGCCCGATATGACAATGGAGAAAGCCGCCCTGCAGGGCACCAGACATCGTGTCGGGGCGATGCCTGTAGTTGAAGCCGGCAAACTCATCGGGATTATAACCGAGTCGGATATTTATCGGGCCTTTCTTCATATGCTGGGAGCAACCCATAAAGAGTCGACCCGGATAACCCTTGATAACTTTCCTCAAGAGCAGGATGATATCATTAAGGTTATTGAAACCCTGGATGGGCTCAAAGGTATTCTGGTGAGTTTGACGCTGGTTGACGATATTCCGATTGAGGGTCGACGGGAGTTGGTTTTTCGGGTGAAAAATGTAGATGTAGGGGAACTGGTTGCGCAACTTAAAGCGTATGGCTATGTTGTGTCAAATGTTTCAAAGATCGATTGATCGGTCGAGTTCGTTTTAGTGCCTTACAGGTTGTTTTCTTGTTTTTTAACAAGGAAATGTTCTGATAAGAGCACTTATTTGCGGGCCGATAAAGCCCGTTTGGGCTGCGGGATTGTTCCCCGCATTAGCTTGATTTGTGATGACGGCCAATCTCAAGAGCCTTGAGGTTGGCCGTTTCAATTGCTGGTGAGACCGCCATCGCCCTTACGGCCTCCTGCATCAGTTCAAAACTGTAAGGGAAAGCCTGGTGTTGCGCCGCCCAGCCGCTGAAAACCAGATTTACAGCTTTTGGCAGTCCGTTGTTTACGGCAATGGCAGTGGCTGAGAGAAGGTTCTTTTGAGGCAGTCCGGCAACTAATTGATTGCTGTTTACCAGACAGGTACCGCCCGATCGAATAAAATGCCGATTACGCTCATACTCGCCTTCGGCCAGAACCAGGAGAATGTCGGCTGAGTCATGACCGATCAAAGGTGAGTTGTAGTTTCCGATCTTGACTTGGCTGGTGACTGAACCGCCGCGCATAGCCATGCCATGGCTTTCGTAAGTGATGAAATCATCACCGGCAAGCAGGGCGGCCTGGCTGATCAGCCGCGACAGGAACACCACCCCCTGGCCACCGAGCCCGGCAATAAGAAGTTTACAGTCGGTCATACTAATATCCTAACGCAGGCGTTGCTCGCAAGTAAGTGCTATTATCAGAACATTTCCTTGTTAAAAAACAAGAAAATAACCTGTAAGGCACTAAATTATTTTAATGGCTTCGTGCGGGCAGACAGTCACGCACTGGCCGCAGCCGACACAAATAACCTGGTCAATCGTGATTCGGTTCTCGATATCTTCCGCCTTGACCATCAGGGCCGGACACTCAAAAGCCTTTATGCAGTAGCCGCAACCGGTGCATTCATCATCTGCAATTACGACCTGTAAAGTGGGCGGCAGCTTTCGTTCAGCCGGAATCATCAGGCAGCCGCGCCGGGCGATGACTGCCGCAATACCGCCATCTGGTGCCTGGGCATATTGCCAGGCCTCCTTGAGTTTGCCTGTTAGTTCACTCTGCCGGTAGGGGTCAACAACTTCAATTTTTTCAATGCCGCAACCTTTGAGCAGCATTTCAAGTTCCAGGGCGGGGCCTTGGCTGCCGTCAGCCCGCAAACCGGCGGCCGGGGTTGGTTGGTTTCCGGTCATTGCCGTAGTGCTGTTGTCGAGCAGAAAAAGGACAAAACGGCTGCCTTCCCAGCGGGCGTTTACCAGAGCCGGAATACCGGAGTGGTAGAAGGTAGAATCGCCAATAACGGCAGCAATTGGCGGGACGCTTTCGCCGCGCCGGGCAAAAGTCTGGTAAAAGGAGCCGGCCTGACTGATCGAAGCCCCCATGCAGAGGCAACTGTCTAATGCGTTGAGATTGATCCCCAGGGTATAGCAGCCGATATCGCCGGCATAGATGCCTTTGGGAAGGGCTTTTTTGAGGGCGTAAAAGCTTGAGCGATGGGGGCAGCCGGGACAGAGGCTGGGGCGTTTGCCCGGAGGAGCTGTGGCGCCATCAATTTCAGAGGGGAGTTTTTTCGCCCCTGAGAAATGTTTGAGAGCCGCGATGATTATCTCCGGGTTCAAGGCGCCGGCATCGGGAATGGTTCCGTCAAGGCGGCCGCAAATTTTTTGCTGGTCTCCCATCTGGTATTCGATAACCGGCATGCTCTCCTCAATGACCAGTAACTTTTCATGGCGTTCGAGCAGGGTTTGGGCGGCTTTTTTATGTAAGGGGTAAGGCAGGTCGACCTTGTAGAGAGCAAACTGTTGAGATTCATCTTCCGGTAAAGCTTTAAGCAGGTCAGCGGTTAAGGCCCAGGCACAACCTGACGCGATAACTCCATAGGGAGCTGGGGGTGTTTGCCTGGTTCCTGCCGCAGCGAAATCAAAACGCGGATCAGCCGCCAGTTCAAGCAGTTTCCGGTTAAGTTGCTGGTGCAGTTTAAAGCGATGTTTTGGGGTTGCCGCCCAGCGTTGAGGCTGGCGTATAAATTCGGGCCGGCTTTGTCCCTGTACGATAGCTTTCAGGCTGATGTTCTGGCGCGCGTGGCAGAGAGTGGCGGTTGGTCGCAACATTACCGGCAGGCCGAGCTCTACAGAAAGATCCAGAGCCCGGCCGGCAAAAACGGAGGCCTCTTGCGGGGTCGCCGGATCAAATACCGGCACCTTGGCGAGCATTGCAAACATGCGGCTGTCCTGTTCGGTTTGCGAGCTGTTAGGTCCCGGATCGTCGGCACTGATGACAATCAGGCCGCCGGTGACTCCTAAATAAGTACTGCTCAAAAGAGCATCGGCTGCAACGTTTAAACCCACCTGTTTCATTATCGCCGCACTGCGCATGCCGGTCATTGCCGCCGTAAAGGCCGATTCCAGAGCAATTTTTTCATTCACCGACCAGTGAGCATGGATGGCGACACCATGCTCACTTCCCTGCTGGATAAAGGCCGGTAAAATCTCTGAGGATGGGGTTCCGGGATAGGCGTAGGTGAAGGTGCAACCTTTCTCAAGCAGGCCGCGAGCCATCGCTTCATTGCCGAGCATTACCTGCTGCAATCGTGTTCTCCTGGGATAGTTGTCAGCAGTCAGCCGCTACTATTTTTTTATTGGTCGTTGATTGCTGACAGCTGTTTTGTTTCCGGTTTGGCCGGGCTGGATTACTTAAAACTTAAGCCGGAACCCTTTTTTTTGCGGTGGCGGAAAGCCTGCAAGATAATGCCGATGAGAAAGCCGATCAGCAGGACGCCGCCACCGGCAAGAAACCATTTAATCCGGTAGGCAGTTTTCAGGAGTTCACACTCCGCCAGGATGGTAGCCTCTCGTTCTTGCCGGTCCTGGTTCTCAGCCAGCAGACTTTTGTGCTCTGCCTGCAGCTCAAGAAAGGAGGCTGATTCTTCGCGCAAAGTTTTATACTCTTTCTCAACTTTCTTAAGTTTTCCGCGCAACTCTTTTACCTCTCGGAGCAAGCCGGTGTTGCCTTTACGGTACTCCTTGTTGGTCTCAGTGAGTGAGATAATCTTCGCTTTGGTACTCTGTTCCAGCTGCTCGACTTTGGCCTTGGCCTTGGCCAGGCGTTTAGCGGAGGGTTCGATAGCGGTCAGAAAACGTTCCTGGATCCAGCCTTGACGATTTTTTCCGTAGCCTATTTTAACCCAGTCCTCTTTTTTTTCACCGAGCAGAGTGACCGGGTCTCCGGTGATCAAGGGAGCGATCAGTTTGAATTCGGTACCCGCCCCAGCTCGGGCGTAGATCCTGATTTTATCTGATATGTAGCGGGTTTCGCCAGCGGCTTCGGTAAAGCCCGGGCCGCAGAGAAACAGGAGAGAGAGCAGCAGGGCGGCGAGGTAGGTTGGGAGAGATCTTTTGTGTGTCATATCAATTCCTGAAATTACTATTTGAAAACTTGTTGGTGGCGGGCCGGGCTCTTTAACTGGCAAGATGAAAACTCTGCGAGGTCGACTTTGCAAAAAGGTCGTGTTCTCGGCTCAGCTCTAAAAATTGCCACATGATCTTTGCCGTGGCGCCCCAGATTATATGCCCGTCAATATTAAAGGCCAGTTGCGGCTGCAGGCTACGGCCGTTAAAGTAATAAAAGTCAACTTTGTTGCGGGGCTCAAAGAAGTCGCCGACGGCTATGCTTATCAGGCTCTCAACCTCGTCGGGAGAGAGTTTGAACGGGTAGGGATGGGGGATGGCTCCGATAAAAGGGGAGACCAGGAAGCCGGTTGTTGTATTGACTTCATCAAGGCCGCCGAAAATGGTGATGTCACTCTCTTTAACGCCGATCTCCTCTTCAGTCTCTCTAATGCTGGTTGCCTCCAGGGAAAAATCCCGAGTCTCCCTGACTCCGCCGGGGAAAGAGATTTCGCCCTTGTGAGCCTTGACTGTTTGTGAACGTTTAATAAAGAGCATTTTCAGGACGCCCTTTTCGATGTACAAAGGACAGAGAACCGCAGCCCGTACCGTATCCGTCGAGACTTTGGTTTCAGGTTGGTAAGTTGAGAAAAAATTAGCTAGTCTTTCCAGTGGCATAGGGAACTCAGCCGGCTCAGCGTTTGGGGGTTACTGGTTGACACTCGGCAGGCTTGACTGCTGATTGCTTACCTGAATTAATGTATTCGAAATCGTTTTATGGCGACGCCATCACGCCATCAAAATTAGCAGAAGGTTGATGACAAAGCAATATCTTTTTCCTGAGAAATTTTTAACAACCCCGCTTTTCCCTAGCTTATACGGCCGCTAAAATGTTCTCCTGCCTGACGGTAGAACTCCTCTATCTCCTCTGTGTGGCGAGGAGAAAAGTGGAAAAGGCGGAGGTGCCTGGCACGGCTCAGGCAGGCGAGCTTGCCCGCCTGAGCGGCAGTTAGATGCTTACTTATTTCAGCCTTGTCGGCGGCGGATTCTAAAAAAGCGGCTTCGCAAAGCAAGATGTCGGCACCCTCTATCAGGGGTAATAGTTTTTGACAGTTTTCTGGAGTGAAGCCGGTATCGGTTACGTAGGCTATCTTTAAACCCGGCCGGATCAGGGCAATGCTGTCGGCAATCTCCTGGAGGTGATAGTTGTGTCCGTCAACCTCAATGATGGTGTCTGTCGGCCGATTTGATTGCAGGGCTAGTCGAACTTTGTTGAGCCAGGGGCCGGGCACCCAGTTTCGGCGACTAAGCCCCTCGGGGCGGATCTTGACCTGTAAAGGTTCTTTAAGGGCAAAGGCGAGGCAGTCGATGCCATGGTCGAGCGTGGCAGCGTTTATGGCAAAGGTTGGTGTCTCCAGGATGGTCGCACTATTACGGGCCTTTGAGATTCCAGGTTCGGGATGAAATTTATGGCGGCAGGCAAAGGTGCATTGCTCTACACTCTTTTCGTGCACTTCGTGCACTGTAATCAGGAGTTCGTAGTGGGCTGTCAAGTTCCAGTGATAACCTTTAAGCTTGTGCCCGACCATTGTGATAATTCCAGGAGGCCCAAAGATGTTAAGGTGTTTCGAGCGGTTTAAGGTCAGGCGTAAAAGGTGGTCAAAGCCGATCAGGTGATCTATGTGGCCATGGCTGATAAAGATATGTGAAACTTTTAAAATCTGTTTTGCCGAGAGTTTATGCAGGTCGCCGAGATCAAAGAGCAGAGTTTTGCCACTGTAACTGTGCTGCAGGAGAAATCCCGGATCGCCAAAGGGCGGGTTGAGTGCTTCTATGCGCCAGGGAAAAGTCATTTGTCCGCGGAATTAAAATATTTGGTAAAAACGTCAAACATGTGCAACTATTTAGGTCTACCTTCCTGTTTTGCGAGAGCCCCAGACCGGCCAAATACAGGAGGGTCCTGAATAGTTACAAACAAGTCAGATTCGGTTAGCGAAAATCGGGACATTTGTCAATAAATAGCTGAAGGCAGAGGTAAAATAGTTGCTAAAATGATAAAATTTATGATAGAATATAGTTTTTTTTAAGAAAATCATGTTGTTTTGTGAAAACATGCTGATTTTTACCCTTTATTTTTATCTGACGTTTGCTGTTTGATGGAGATTTATGTGACCAGTTCCTCTTTGCGTAGTACTTTTTTACCCCGCTGCATGGCTGTTGGTATCGGCAGTCTGCCTCAGCCGGAAGTTGAACCAACCCTTGACCTGATTACGTTCTGTTTGCCGGAAGCGCCTTTTTGGCCGCAGCTGCCTAACCGTTCATTTCTCGAAGGTATGTATGTCCAGTATGGGGAAGGGTTGCCCGGTGCTGTTCTTGATAAAGAGGGAGAGCGTTTCTATCTTGATCCGGGTCAGGCTGACTTCGCCGACCAGTTAACCGTTTTTTATGAGGCGGTGCTGGCCGCTGACCTCGAATATTTCGCAATCAGTCGGGAGCGGGCCAGCGGTTTATGGCAGGGCCTTCCGGAGTTGGCGGAGCGTTTTCGGGAGAGATCTCCGATCCTGGTCAAGGGGCATGTGACCGGGCCGGTTAGTTTTGGTCTCGGGGTTACCGATGCGCAAAAAAGATCGATCATCTATGATCCGACCCTGGCCGATGTTGTGGTCAAGCATCTGAATATGAAAGCCCGCTGGCAGGAGGCCTTTCTCAAGCGTTGTTTTCCCGGCCTGCCGACCCTGACCTTTTTCGATGAACCCTATATGGTCTCTTTTGGTACTGCCTTCTGTACGCTCTCTAAGGAGCAGGTTCAGGATCTCTTAAATGAGGTCAGTGCCGGACTTGAAGGTTTGACCGGAGTGCACTGCTGCGGCAATACCGATTGGTCCCTGCTGCTCGGCACCAGGGTTGACTTGCTGAACTTTGATGCCTATGAATATGGAGAGAATCTTCTTCTCTATCAGGAGGAGCTCGAGAAATTTATTGGCGCCGGGGGATATCTGGCCTGGGGTGTGGTGCCGACCAGTGCGGCGGTCGATGGTGAGGATGTAGATTCTCTCTTTAAATTGCTTAAAATACAGATGGAGCGTTTGAGCAGTGCTAAAATGCCGCTCAAGAGTATTTTGGAGCGTAGCTTTGTATCGCCCAGCTGCGGGGCCGGATCGCTATCACCGGCCCGCGCCGTTCGCGTCTTTGAACTGACAATAAAACTTTCAGAGCGCCTGCGGAAGCATTTTAAATTATAGATGTTGGCTTAAAAGTTCAATTTTTTCATGCAACCAGGAGGTTGATTTAGTGAGCGACGATAAAAAAAAACGGGATGAGGATATTATTTTGCCCGAAGATGAAATGGGATCTGAAGATGATAAGGGTGAAAACGCCTTAGATGATGACGGCGATGGTCAGGATGTAGAGCTTGAAGATTTAGACGAAGAGCTTGAGCTTGAGGAGGCCCTGGTCGTAATTGAAGAGGATTCCGACGAAAGTCAGCAAGAGAGTAGTGGTGAGGGCGAAGAACTTGTTCTGCCGGATGAGCTGCCTTTGTTGCCGGTGCGTGACGTTGTTGTTTTCCCCTTTATGATTATGCCTCTCTTTGTCGGCCGGGAAGCTTCGATTAAGGCGGTTGATGAAGCTCTGGCCGGGGATCGGCTTATCTTTTTGGTTACGCAAAAGGACCTTCGGGAGGAAAATCCAGGCCGTAGTGGTGTCTACCGGGTCGGCACGATCTCAATGATTATGCGGATGTTGAAACTGCCCGATGGCCGGGTAAAGATTCTGGTCCAAGGTTTGGCCAAGGCAGCAATTACTGAAGTTGTGCAGAAGGAACCCTTGTTCAAAGTCCGGGTTGAAAAGGTCGAGGATGTCGAAAATGATAAGCTCGATCTCAAAACCGAAGCCATGATTCGAAGCGTCAAAGATCGTCTGGAGAAGGCCATTTCACTGGGTAAACCGATTGCCCCGGAAGTTGCGATGATTCTCGATAACGTCAATCTTCCCGGCCGTCTGGCCGATCTGATTGTCTCCAACCTCGGGGTTAAGATCAAAGTTGCTCAATCTTTTATGGAAGAGCGGGATGGTCTCAAGCGCTTAAGTCAGATCAATAAAATTCTGGCCAAAGAGATTCAGGTCTTGAGTATGCAGGCCAAGATCCAGAATTCGGCTAAAGAGGAGATGACCAAGACCCAGCGGGAATATTTTTTAAAAGAGCAGATGAAAGCGATTCGCAACGAGCTCGGTGATCACGATGATCGTTCGGCCGAGATGGAGGAGCTCCGCGATAAAATCAAAAAATGCAAGATGCCGAAACCGGCCCTTGAGGAGTCGACCAAGCAGCTTGAACGTCTTGAAAGAATGCACCCCGACGCTGCCGAAGCCAATATTATCCGAACCTATATCGACTGGATGATCGAAGTTCCATGGCACAAGAAAACTCGGGATAATCTCGACCTTAGCAAAGCCCGCAAGATTCTGGAAGAGGATCATTATGGTCTGGGTAAGATCAAAGAGCGGATTATCGAGTATCTGGCGGTCTGCAAACTTAAAAGCAAGATGAAGGGTCCGATCTTATGTTTTGTCGGCCCTCCCGGGGTTGGAAAAACCTCCCTCGGTAAATCGGTGGCCCGCGCTTTGGGCCGTAAGTTCCATCGGCTCTCACTCGGTGGTATGCGCGATGAGGCCGAGATTCGCGGCCACCGACGGACTTACATCGGGGCTTTGCCGGGCCGCATTATTCAGGGTCTTAAACAGGCGGGAACCAGAAATCCGGTCTTTATGATGGACGAGATCGACAAGATCGGCAATGATTTCCGCGGAGATCCGGCTTCGGCTCTGTTGGAGGTACTCGATCCCGAACAGAACTCCGAGTTCAGTGATCACTACCTTAATGTACCATACGATCTTTCGCATACGATGTTTATTACTACAGCCAACTCTCTTGAACCGATTCCTGCGGCTTTGCGTGATCGTATGGAGATCATCGAGCTCTCCGGCTATACCGATGAAGAGAAGTTGAATATTGCCAAACGTTACCTGATTCCCCGGCAGATGGAGGAGAATGGTATTGGTGTCGAGCATATTGCTTTCTCCCGTGCAGCCCTGCTGGCGTTGATTAATAGTTATACCAGAGAGTCCGGAGTGCGGAACCTGGAACGTGAAATTGGCTCCCTGTGCCGCAAAGTAGCAACCAAGGTGGCTGAAAAAGGGAAAGTCGGCAAAACCATGGTGACCCCGGCTTCCCTGCACCGCTTTTTAGGGCCGGTCAAATTTCTGCCCGAGGGCGGCCAGGGCGAGGATCAGGTCGGTGTCGCCACCGGTCTGGCCTGGACCCCCTATGGTGGGGTTGTACTTTTGGTAGAGACTATGCTGATGCCGGGCAAAGGTACTCTCTCTCTGACCGGACATCTTGGTGATGTCATGAAAGAGTCAGCCCAGGCGGCCATGAGTTTTATCCGCTCCCGCTCCCGGCAGTTTGGTTTATCAGCTGATATTTTCAAGGAGAATGATATCCATCTCCATGTTCCGGCCGGGGCCACTCCGAAAGATGGGCCTTCAGCCGGGGTGACGATGTTGACTTCCATTCTTTCCGCATTGACCGGGATTCCCGCTTATCGTGATGTGGCGATGACCGGAGAGCTGACTCTGACCGGTCGGGTGATGCCGATTGGGGGCTTGAAAGAGAAGGTTTTAGCGGCCTTGCGCTTTGGTGCGAAGACTATTCTGATTCCCGAAGATAATCGCAAGGACCTGGAAGAGATTCCAGCCAATATCCGCCGGCAGTTGACCATTATCCCGGTTAAAATGGCCGATGAAGTCGTCACCCATGCGCTGACCAGGGCCCCTGAGGGGCTACTGGATGAAGAGGTCAAGAAGCCGGTTAAAAAGAGTAAGAGCCGGAAAAAAACAAGTTCTTCGAGCAACGCAGAAGCGTAGGTTGATGAGTCATGAAAAAAATTCCCCAACCATTGCCGATTGGGGTGAATTTGGTTTTATTGAGGCCTTAGGGGCCAGTTTGCCGGAAGCTTCTGGAGGCCTCAAGCTTGGTCTCGGCGATGATGCGGCCTGGTGGGCTCCGGCTCAGAGAAATGGGATACTGACGACCACGGATATGTTGGTTGAAGGGGTTCATTTTGATCTCTCCTATACTTCGGCGGCAGATCTTGGATATAAGTCTCTGGCTGTAAACTTGAGTGACCTGGCCGCGATGGGTGGGAGCCCTTCCTGTGTTTATCTCTCGCTGGCTCTGCCGGTCCAGACAAAAAAAACGTGGCTCGAAAAATTTGTCGACGCTTTTCTGCTTCTTGCGAAAGAACACGGCGTGCAGCTTGCAGGTGGTGATACTGTTAAAGCCGGAGAGCTTGTAATCTCGGTTACCCTTTCAGGGCTTGCCCCGGCGGGAAATCCGATTCTGCGTAGTGGGGCCTCGGCCGGCGATGACCTTTACCTTTCCGCTACCCTGGGAGACAGTTTTCTGGGGTTGCAACTTCTATCGGGGCGGATGAGTTCTCCGGCAGCCCTTAAGGAGAGTACGACTTTCCTGCAAACCCGGCATCTGCGGCCCTCACCCAGGGTTGCTTTAGGTGAGATGTTGGCAGCTTCCGGTGCGGTTACCGCCATGCTCGATGTCAGTGATGGAGTGTTCTCCGATCTTGGTCATTTATTGACCGCTTCCGGAGGTCTCGGGGCTGAGATTGATTGTGTCGGACTGCCATTGTCTGTAGCTGCCCGACATTTTCTCGAAGCCAATCTGGTTGATTATGAAACCCTCTTGGCAGGAGGAGAAGATTATGAACTACTTTTTACAGCTCCTCCAGAGCGGCGCTTGGAAATTGAATCAATAGCCGTCAATGCGGCTGTCAACTTGACAAGAATAGGTCGGGTTACGGCGGAAACAGGTATTTATATGCTTGTCGATGGATCACTAAGAGCACTTGGCGGAAGAGGAGGTTATGACCATTTCCAACATCAGGGTTGCTGATATTCAAGAGAATCAGACGGTTGAGCTTCTGCTCTTAGTGCGGCGTAAAAATCTGGCTCGTAGTCGTAATGGCAAAGATTACCTCAACCTGAAACTCGGTGATCGCAGCGGTGAGCTTGCCGCTTTTCTATGGGATGATGCTGAGCGTGCCGGAGCCCTTTTTAAGGAGGGTGACTGCGTTCATATTAAAGGTCGCAGTCAGTTGTTTAACGGTAGTTTGCAGTTGACGTTGAACTTTATTGAACTCTGGCAGGGAGAGATAGATCCGCGAAATTTTTTACCGCATACAGACAAACATATCCCGACCTTGGAGCGTGAGCTTTGCCAGATTATTGTCGATATTCAGGATCCCTGGTTAAAACGGTTGGCCGAAGCCTTTTTTGTTAAAGATCAGGAGTTCGCCAGGGCTTTTGCACTGGCTCCGGCGGCCAAGGCGATGCACCATGCCTGGCTCGGTGGCCTTTTGGAACATACCCTCGGGGTCGCCCGCCTGGCTCTGAAGGTTACTCCTCTCTACCCTCAGATAAACCTTGATTTGGTCTTGACCGGTGCCCTGCTCCACGATATTGGCAAGGTTTACGAATTGACCTATGAACGAAACCTGGATTACTCGACTCCCGGTCGCCTTTTGGGCCATGTCATGATTGGAGTTCGCATGCTTCAGGAAAAAGCCGCAACCTTGAAAGGTTTTCCGGCTTCGACCCTGATGCTGCTGGAACATCTCATATTAAGCCACCATGGAGAGTATGAGTATGGCTCCCCCAAAAGGCCCAAAACTCAGGAAGCAATTCTTCTTAATTTTATCGACGATATTGATGCCAAAATAACCTCCGTCAACACTTTGATGGGCGCCGCAAAAAACTCCGATATTGAGTGGAGTGACTACCATCGGCTCTTTGGCCGGGTCTTCTATTTGGGTTCTCAGACACCATTTTCAGAGCCCGCCTCGAACGCCTTGCCTAATCCTTCTTCGGAGCCACCACTGCTTTTTTAGAAGAGGGTATTTTTGAGGAGGGAGATTTTAAAGTTAAAGGGTTTCAGCCACTGTATGGAAGAGAAAAAAGAAAAGTATGCTCTGAACGAGAAAGAGCGTCGTTTAGGTGTTTATGATCGACGCAAGGGGGGTGATCGTCGCATGCAGCAGGAGCGCCGGGAAGATCGGCGCATCGCCTCATCGCGTCGGGGGTGGTCTCTTAAAAACTGGTTTCGTTCCTTGACGAAAGTACGTCTTGGTGTGGATCGGCGAAAAGGGGTCAACCGGCGTCAACTTAGAGGCTGTCGCCGCCGGGATCCGGCATATGTGCTGACTCCTGAGGAGATCTCCCTTCTTCTAAAAAATCAGTGATGTTACGGTTCGTTACGGCTTGGCGGCAGCCTGTAAAAATGACGGATGCGAGTTTTTGTCTTGGTCAAGAGCGCATTCATAAGTTACATCGCAAATGATTTACGGGATCTCTCTCGACTTGTTTTCCGCCTCCCTTGACAACCGGTGAGCCCATTGCTATTTTAGCCCCGTTAGCACTCTTTGCTGTTGAGTGCCAATGGGGCTTTGTTTTGCAGGCCTTTTTTTTACAAGTAGTCAGGTTGAGGTTATATGGAAACTTTGTCGGCAAGGCATGTAAAGGTATTGAAAGCTGTGGTTGAGGACTATATCCACAGTGGAGAACCGGTTGGTTCGCGAACCTTGTCGCGGAGCCCGCATTTCCAACTCAGCCCGGCAACTTTGCGTAATGTTATGGCGGATCTGGAAGATGGCGGCTTTCTCTGCCAGCCGCACACCTCAGCCGGTAGAATCCCGACAGATATGGGTTTTCGTTACTATGTGAATAATCTGCCGGCCTTTGCTGCAGTTTCAGCCGAGGCGCGCCGTCAGGTCAGGGCTCGTTTGGAAGTGTCAGGCGGGCGCCTTGAGGAGATCTTGCAAGACGGGGTTTTAACTCTAGCCCAGCTGACGCCATATGTCGGAGTTGTCAGCCTGCCTGACTTCCGGCAGATGCTGGTGCGGCATATTCGTTTCGTGAAACTTCATGAACATCGTATCCTGGCTGTCATTATCTCGGTTTCAGGAGCCGTGCAGAATGTTCTTTTTGAGTCTGAGACCATCTTGTCGCAGGATCAGCTCAACCATTTTTCCAACTATCTTAATGCGCTGCTCGGAAAGCTGACCTTGAGTGGTATCAAGCGTAAGGTGTTACAGGAGATGGCGAATGACAAACGTGGTTATGACGAACTTTTTGCCCAGGTGCTGGCTTTAAGCCGTAGTTTTTTTGCCCAGAATCCTGATCAACAGAGTGACGTCATGCTCGACGGCAAGCTCAACCTGCTTGAACATCCCGAATTTGCCGACGTCGAGCGCATGAAAGAGATTTTTAAAGCTTTTGAAGAGAAGGGCTCTATCCTGAAAATTCTTGATGGGGCTCTGGGCGGGGAGCAGTTGCGGGTGATTATTGGCGCCGAGAGTTGTTGTGAAGAGATGCGGCACTGTTCTCTAGTGACTGCAGAATATGGTCGTGAGGGCCGGGTACTGGGCCAGGTTGGCGTGATCGGGCCGACCCGGATGGACTACTCCAGGATTATTCCACTAGTAAATTATATCGCTGATGCCATGAGTCGGCGTTTACAGAAATAAGGAAAAGTAATGGTGAAGATTCCCGTAAGGAAAAAAGATAAAAAGAAGGTCAATAAGAAGGAGGCCGAGTTGGAGCAGTCGAAAGTTGAAGATGGTTCCCTTGAAACCCCCGGCGAGATAGAGCTGGAGGCTGAAGTTAGAGCTCCGGAGCAGTCTGGCGAGAGCTCCAGTTGCGGTCTCGGGGAGAAAGATGAGATTCCGGAAATTAAAAGTGAAGTAGAGGAGCTCGAAGCGGAAATCGACGGTTTGAAAAAGATCAACGCTTCCCTTCAGGAGCAGATGCTCAGGGTGCGGGCCGAAGCGGAAAACTTTCGTAAGCGGATGCAGCGAGAAAAAGATGAGTTCGCTCGTTTTGCCCGAGAGAGTTTTGTTAGAGAGCTACTGCCGGTCAAAGATAATCTGGAACGGGCTCTGATTCATGCCGGAGATGATCCGACAGTGATTATTGACGGTATTAAGTTGACCTTGGAGCAGTTTGATTCGGTTTTCAAGGCGATGGGGGTTGAGTGTGTTGAGTGTCTGGGATCTCCTTTTGATCCCGCTTTTCATGAAGCGATGACCCAGGTTGAGAGCGACGAGCACGAGCCCAACACTGTGGTAAACGAGCTCCAGCGGGGCTATCAGCTGCATGGCCGCCTCCTGCGCCCGGCGATGGTGACTGTCGCCAAGGCAAAATCGGCGGAAAAAGTTAAAAAGGGTTGATTTCCAGAGCGGCTATACTTAGATTGAAACTCAACGATCATTAAATGGTTGCAAATCAATATAAAATCAAAATATTCATTATTAAGACAAGGAGAAGATTATGGGAAAAATAATCGGCATCGATTTGGGAACTACCAATTCATGCGTCAGTGTGATGGAGGGCGGCGAAGCTAAAGTTATCGCCAATGCGGAAGGGGTGCGGACAACCCCTTCAATTATCGCTCTAACCGATAGCGGCGAACGTCTGGTCGGTCAGCTTGCCAAGCGTCAATCGGTTACCAATCCAACCGATACGGTATTTGCTGTCAAACGTCTTATTGGTCGTAAATTTGCTGCACCTCAGGTTAAGCAGATGAAGGAGAAAGTGCCGTTTGCGATCACCGAAGCGAAAAACGGTGATGCCTGGGTCAAGATCAAGGATAAGGAGTATAGTCCGGCTGAGGTTTCAGCCATGACTTTGCAGAAGATGAAGCAGACGGCTGAAGACTATCTTGGAGAGCCCGTGACCGAGGCCGTAATTACGGTGCCGGCCTATTTTAATGACAGTCAGCGTCAGGCAACTAAGGATGCTGGTAAAATTGCCGGTTTCGATGTTAAGAGAATTATAAATGAGCCGACTGCTGCGGCCTTAGCCTATGGTGCGGATAAGAAAAAAGAGGGCAAGGTTGCAGTCTTCGACCTTGGTGGTGGTACCTTTGATATTTCGATTCTTGAGCTTGGTGATGGGGTCTTCGAGGTTAATGCGACCAACGGTGATACCTTTCTTGGAGGTGAAGATTTCGACGAGCGCATAATTGATTATGTTGCCGATGAGTTTCGCAAGAGTGATGCGATCGACCTGCGTAGCGATAAGATGGCTCTGCAGCGTCTTAAGGAAGCAGGGGAGAAAGCCAAATGTGAGCTCTCTACATCGATGGAGACCGACATCAATCTCCCCTTCATTACAGCTGACGCTTCCGGGCCCAAACATCTAAATGTCAAGTTGACTCGGGCTACCTTTGAGAGCCTGGTTGCCGACCTGGTTGATCGAGTTGTCGGTCCCTGTCGTACGGCATTAAAGGATGCCGGCGTTTCAACCTCCGATATCAATGAAGTAATCCTGGTTGGTGGGATGACCCGGATGCCGCGGATTCAGGAGAAGGTCAAGGAGATTTTTGGTCAGGAGCCCAGCAAAGGGGTTAATCCGGATGAAGTTGTCTCAATTGGGGCCGCAATTCAGGGCGGGGTTTTGCAGGGTGATGTCAAGGATGTACTGTTGCTGGATGTCACCCCTCTCTCTCTGGGGATTGAAACCCTGGGGGGCGTCTGCACTAAACTGATCGAAAAAAATTCGACGATTCCGACGAAAAAGAGTCAGGTTTTTACGACGGCAGCCGACAACCAGCCGGCGGTCAGCATCGTTGTTTTGCAAGGCGAGCGCGAGATGTCGGCCGACAACAAACGCTTGGCTCAGTTTGAATTGGTCGGTATCCCGGCCGCTCCGCGCGGGGTTCCCCAGATCGAGGTAAGCTTTGATATCGATGCCAATGGTATTGTTCATGTCTCGGCCAAGGATAAGGCAACCGGCAAAGAGCAGTCGGTCGAGATCCAGGCTTCCAGTGGTTTGAGTGATGCTGAGATTGATCAGATGATTAAGGATGCCGAAGCCCATGTTGAGGATGACAAGAAAAAACGTGAGCTTATCGACCTGCGCAATCAGGCCGACGGGACGGTCTATCAGACAGAAAAAAGTCTTAAAGAGATGGGCGAGAAGATTCCGGCTGAGGATCGCTCCAATATTGAAGCCGCTCTTAATCAGGTGAAAACGGTTAAGGATGGTGATGATGTTGAGGCGATCAAGAAGGCTCTTGAAGGTCTCCAGCAGGTCTCTCATAAGCTGGCCGAAGCTATGTATGCTGAGAATCCGGCCGGTGCTGATGGTGCGCCTGGCGAGGCTGCCCCGGAAGCGGGAGCGGCTGATGATGATGTCGTTGATGCCGATTTTGAAGAGGTTAAAGACGATAAATAGAGCTGTCGGGCGGCTGATTATTTAAGTTCCAGGTGCGGTTCAAAGTTAGAGCTTTGTCCGCACCTGGTTTTTTCGTTTATTAGTACCTTTACTGGTTGTTTGCTTGTTTTTTAACGAGAAAACGCTCTGGTGAGAGTAGTTATTTGCGGGCCGAAAGGGCCGGAGTTGGGTTGCGGGGTTTGTCCCCGCATTAGGAGTTTACAGGCGTGGCTGAAAAAAGAGATTATTATGATGTGTTGCAGCTTCATCGCAATGCTTCCGAAACAGAGATAAAAAAAGCTTACCGTAAGATGGCTTTTAAATATCATCCCGACCAGAACTCCGATGATCCGCAGGCCGAAGCCAAGTTTAAGGAGCTTAGTGAGGCCTACGGGGTTTTGTCCGACGGCCAAAAGCGGGCGCTTTACGACCAGTATGGTCATGAAGGTCTGCAGCAGCAGGGCGGGGGCGGCTTTGATTTTAATGGTTTCGGCGGTTTCGGAGATGTCTTTGGTGATCTTTTCGGCGAAGTCTTCGGGGCTTCCGGCGGTCGACGTCGTTCTGCCGGACGCGCCGGCGAGAGCCTGCGCTATAATCTGGATATAGAGTTTGATGAGGCGGTCTTTGGCACCCAGGCTAAAATTAAGATTCCGCGCCATATTACCTGTGATCTCTGTCAGGGGACAGGCCTGGAAGCCGGGGCTCAGCCAGAGGTCTGCCCGACCTGTAAAGGGCATGGCCAGGTGCGCTACCAGCAGGGTTTTTTCAGTGTCAGCCAAGCCTGCACGACCTGTCGTGGAGAGGGCTCTGTTATCAAAAATCCCTGTAAGAAATGTAATGGTTCCGGACGTCTGCGTGAGGAGAAGAGCCTTTCGGTGAAAATCCCGGCCGGGGTGGAAACCGGAACTCGTCTCAAGTTGGTTGGTGAAGGCGGAGCCGGCAGCAAAGGAGCTCCTCCAGGCGATCTTTATGTTGTTATCCAGGTAAAAGAGCATCCTTTTTTTCAGCGTCGAGGCAATGATGTCTACTGCCAGGTGCCGATTAGTTTTGCCCAGGCTGCATTGGGGGCCGATTTAGAGGTCGATACCTTGGAGGGGAGAGAGCAGGTTTCGGTCGCCGAAGGTACGCAGTCGGGCGACCTCCTCTATCTGCGCGGTAAGGGGGTTCCTCATCTGAATGGTTATGGCCGCGGTGATCAGATTTTAGAGCTCGTCGTCATGACTCCGAAAAAGATTACTTCCCGTCAACGCGAACTTTTCGAAGAGCTTGCTCGTGAAGAGGGGGATGAGTCCACGCATGAGAATAAGAGTTTTTTCTCCAAAGTAAGAGAGATGCTTGATTGATGATACTGTAAAACATTCATCTGCGTCGTTACGCGAAACCTTCGTCACTGCGACGTACTTTATGTACGCCTCATTCCTCAGGATTCGCGCGCCTCGCATCTGAACATTTTACAGTGTCATCAAAATTGATGGCATAGAAAACATTTATGTGTACGGTATTATTGGCCTATAAGCAGGTCGAGGGTTGGCCGTTGGTGGTGGCTAATAATCGGGACGAATTTTTTCATCGCCGGGCGCTTCCTCCCAGGGTTTACAGTTCAGCTCGGGATGACGGACGGCGTTGGATCGCTTCTTGTGATCTGAGCAGCGGCGGCAGCTGGTGGGGTTACAATAACTGTGGCTTGATGGTCTGGCTGACAAATCGCTGGACCGGGAGCGATTATGAGGGGGGCTGTCGTTCACGCGGGCAGCTGGTGCTTGATCTGCTCGACTGTGATGACCCGGATAGCGCTCGGGCAGTTCTCGTTAAAAGCTTGGCCGAGGCATCTTTTAACCCCTTCAATCTGATTGCTGTCTCTCGGGAGAAAGGTTTTTTCTCTTCCAATTTCCCCCAACTTCTCTTTTCTCCCTTGTTGCCGGGGTATCATTATCTGGGTAACGGCTTGCTTGATTCCTGTATGTCTGTTAAAGCGCGTAGCGCCCGGCGGCTCTTTTCCGACCTTTCCAGGGTTGATTTTTCCGGGCGGAATCTTTCCGAAGATGGGCCGTTGGCCCGGACTGTGGAATGTTTTCATAAGGCCTTGCGAACTCCTTTCCCTCAGGATGATATACCTCCTCAGGGTTTTAATGTGGACCTTGATGGTTACGGTACAACCTCATCATTGTCGCTGGCTGTCGCAGAGAGCGGACCGGCTGAGTTGATTCTCCAATATTGTGACGCCAATCCGCTCCGCGAAGATTTTCAGGATTACTCTTTGCTGGCCTCTCTTTTGTAAAAGGTCGGCAATTTATCTTGCTTTTTTTCGGCTTCTTAACATATAAGCCATGTTCGGTTTTTTCAGGACGTTGTAATTAGAGAAAATTTTGTTTGATTTGTAGTTAGTCAGGGTATCGATTGTACTGTCCACTGACTACTGGCCACTGATTTCAGGTAGAGGTTTTAATAGATGTTACGATTGATGCGGAAAAACGCCAAGTCTTTTGTCGTTAAATTTGTTTTCGGGGTAATCATTGTCGTCTTTTCGTTCTGGGGAGTCGGCAGTATGAAGGCCAGGCAGATGACGGTGGCGGCCACCGTTAATGGTAAAAGTATTGAGCGTAAAACACTGGATAACTCATTTCGGGATCTTTGGCGTCGATATCAGGAGCAGGCGAAGGGGCAGTTCAACCCCGATGAGGCGCGCAGTCGGCAGATTAAGCAGGAAGCTCTCAATGGTTTGGTTGACCGCCAGCTCTTACTTGAGCAGGCCGCTCTCCTGGGATTGATGGTTGACGATAAAGAGCTGCAGCAACGAATTGCATCGTTGCCGGCATTCCAAAAGGATGGTCGTTTTGACCAGGAGTCGTACCGGCGGGCGTTGAGTTTTAATCGTCTGACTCCAGCTCAGTTTGAAGCCGGTTATCAAGAGGACATTCTTCTCGAAAAGGTACGGACGGTGGTTGGTGATGGTGCCAAAATTCTGCCGGATGAGGTCGATATTCTCCTGCGTCAACAACGCGAAGAGATTGCCGTAGAGCTCTTGAAATTGGCTCCATCCGACTATCTTGTTTCGATGGTTGTTGATGAGGCTGGCCTGGAGAAATTTTTTGCTGAAAAAAGAGAGGGTTTCCGGATTCCTGAGCAGCGCAAGATCGCAGCGCTTGTCATTGATCGTAACAAGCTGCTCAACACTATCCCGGTAAGTGATGCTCAGCTGGCTGAATCCTACCAGGAAAATCTGGAAAAATTTAAAGTCCAAGAGCAGGTCAAAGCGCGCCATATTCTGATTAAGGTAGGTCAAGATGCGGCTTCCGAAGAGGTCGAAAAAGCGCAAGCCGAGATCCTTGAGGTTCTGGCCAAGATTAAGGCAGGTGGAGATTTTGCGGAGCTCGCCAAGAAGTATTCTCAGGGGCCCTCTAACTCGATGGGCGGCGATCTCGGCTGGTTTGGCCGTGGTTCTATGGTCAAGCCTTTTGAAGATGCAGTTTTTGCGTTGACGCCCGGCACTGTCAGCGAGCCGGTGCGAACCCAGTTTGGTTTCCATCTTATAAAAAATGAAGAGTATAAGGCGGCCCGCACCAAGGAGTTGGCCGAGGTCAAGGCCGGCATCATTAAGGCTTTGCGGTCTGAAGCTTTTCCGGCTCTACTCGAGAAGCGTTTTGAAGAGATAGCTGCAGCCTTGAACGCAGCCGGCAGGGAAGCTTTTGCTGATCAGGCGCGTAAGCTTGATTATCGGGTGGTGGAGACCGGCTATTTTAAGCAGAAAGACGGCATTGTTCCCGATATCGGGAAAGATCAGGCCCTGGTTGCAGAGGTCTTCAAGACTGCTGTCGGCCAGACGGCAAAAGTTGTTAATCCTTCTCGTAACAGCTATTACTTTATGGTAACTGAGCAAAAAGAGGCCTATTTGCCAGAACTTGATGAAGTTAGAGAGGCGGCGGAAAAGGCTTATCGTCTCGAGTTGGCGAAGGCCGAGGTCAAAAAAATTAGTGAAGAAGTTGCATCCTCTCTTGATGCAGGTAAATCTCTTGATGAGGTGGCGGCCGGAATGGATGTCGAGTTGATCGATAGTGGTTTTTTTGTTCGTGGTCGCGGAGCGATTCCCAAGCTCGGCAATGACCCCAAATTAAGCCTGCAGCTTTTTGCTTTGTCAGCCGGCCAGACGACTTCCTCTTTGCAGCATCGGGACAGTTTTTTCTTTGCCCGCCTGAAAGAGCGTCGCTTTGATCTGGGTGAAGATGGGGAGAAGCTGCAAAAGGATATCCGGCAGCAGCTACTTCAGTATAAGCGTTATAAGATGATGGATGAATTTGTTCAGGCTCTGCGTCAGGAGGCCGATATTAAGGTTATGGCCGGGGTTCTGGATTGATCTTGGCGGAGTTTAAAGAGTAAGATTTTGATGGCAAAGTAAAATGTTCAGATGCGAGGCGCGCTAGACCTGAGGAATGAGGCGTACGCATAGTACGCCGCAGTGACGAAGGTTGAAGCGGAACGAAGCAGGTGGACGTTTTACTTTGCCATCAAGCTGGAAAAAAAGATTGACAGGGATTAAGGGGCCATGATATCAAGGCCGCGCAAAATCGACACAATGGGGCTGTAGCTCAGCTGGGAGAGCGCTTGTCTGGCAGACAAGAGGTCGACGGTTCGATCCCGTTCAGCTCCACCAATCAATCAAGGCAGGTGCCTGCACAGATAATGCAGGCACCTGCCTTTTATTTTGGCACATAACGTGCTTTACTTATTTAATTGTCCTGACTGTTGCTTTGGTCGGGGGGCTTGGCAGCCCCTTCCCGGTTTTGTCTGGGGGCTGTTCCAGATTTATTCCTTAGTTAAAGGAGAGAGAAAATGAGGATTATGAAGAATAGAAATAGTGGGGAAATCGGCAGTATAGAGGTTGCGGAACTGCTCGACATAAGTCCCGATAATGTGAACTATATGGCCCGCAAAGGGATTTTACCCGGCTATAAAGATAGTAAATTCTGGCGCTTTAACAAGCGAGCTGTGGTACGCTGGATCAAGTCTCGTAAGTTGATTGAAGCATAGCCTTTAAGGGTCTATTTAATTGAATTTTAGAGCCGGATGGCTATTTGGTGGGGCGGTGAAAATTGCATCTCTCTTTAGGTGAATTTTCGCCAGTTGACGTTAACTGTGGGACTTATTTCGAATTTTGTATGTTCAGTTAAAGTTGACTGCTTTTTGCCAGCTGACGTTAACTGTTTTTTGTTGACAAAGAGTCCCTCTTCCTATATGTGGGATCAATCATTTCGGTATAAAGCCGTTTTATATCGGTCTTTATGCGAATAATGATTGGGCTGGCGAAAGCATTTTCTTTGTAAAAGGTGTCGTCTGGTTCATGTTTTATGTTTCATTTTTCCTGTTGCCAGAAAGAAACTGGTATCTTAATTTCCAACAATGAAAATGTTCGGTTGATAAGCAGCCGAACGAGCTAAAGGTTGTAAGGAGAAGGATAATTATGCAGCTGACGACCCCGTACGACAATATCCCGGTTGATCTGAATGGTCCCAACATGAAGGACTATGATGATGTGAAGAAAAATTTTAAATTTGATATCCCCGAGTTTTTCAACTTCGGTTTCGATGTTGTTGATAAATGGGCCAAAGATCGGACCAAGTTGGGTATGGTCTGGGCCAGTACCGATCTGAGCGAGATCCGTAAGTACAGCTTTTTTGATCTACAGTGTCTTTCCAATAAATTCGCCAATATCCTGCGTCAGAAAGGTCTTAAAAAGGGTGATCGCGTCTTCGTAATGGTGCCGCGGATTGTCGAGTGGTATGCGGTTATGTTGGGTACCGCCAAGCTTGGCGTCGTGCCGATGCCGGCCCCGAATATCCTGACCCCTCACGACTGTGAATATCGGGTGCAGCAGGCAGATGCGGTGGCCGCCGTAATGTGGCATGAGAATGTTGCCAAGATTGACGACGTTCGCGGAACTTGTCCGACCTTGAAAGAGTTTATCTGTATCGGCGAGCAACAGGATGGCTGGGATGACTATGACGCCCTGATGGATGGCGCTTCGGCCAAACTCTCCCGTGATGAGGTCGAGGCGACTAAATCAAGTGATAATCTTTTGATCTATTTTACCTCCGGTACTACTAAGTTCCCCAAAATGGTTGCCCATACCCACGCTTCTTATGGAATTGGCCATATTATCACGGCCAAATTCTGGCAGGACCTTAAACCGACCGATCTCCACTGGACCCTCTCTGATACCGGTTGGGCCAAAGCCGGCTGGGGTAAAATTTATGGTCAATGGCAGATCGGGGCTGCGGTTATGGTACACAATGCGGCCGGGAAGTTTGATGCCAAAACCCATCTCAAAATCATTGAAACCTGTGGGGTCACAACCTTTTGTGCTCCGCCGACAGCTTATCGGATGTTGATTCTCGAAGATCTTTCCGCTTATGACCTGACCGGTTTGCGTCATTCGCTGGCCGCCGGTGAGCCTCTTAATCCAGAGATCATGAAGGTCTGGAAAGAGCATACCGGGACTACCATCTATGATGGCTTCGGTCAGACCGAATCGGTTAACATGATTGCCAACTATCCCTGTATGGAGATCAAGTTCGGTTCCATGGGTAAACCGACTCCGGGTTTTGATATTCATCTTGTTGATGATGACGGAAACCCTGTAGCGGTCAACGAAGAGGGGCATATTGCCGTTAAAGTGAAACCTGAGGCTCCAGTTGGGCTCTGTACAGAGTACTGGCGTAATCCGGAAGCTACCAGTGAAGCTTTTGCAGGCGACTGGTATTATACCGGTGATAAGGCGACGGTTGATGAAGAGGGCTATTTCTGGTTTGTCGGGCGTTCGGATGATGTTATCAAAGCTTCCGGCTATCGCATTGGACCATTCGAGGTCGAAAGCGCCCTGCAGAGTCACCCCGCCGTAGCTGAAAGTGCTGTAGTCGGGACTCCCGATGAACTGCGTGGGACCATCGTTAAAGCATTTATCATTTTAGCTCCAGGGTTTGAAGGTTCGGATGAGTTGGTCAAAGAGATTCAGGACCACGTTAAAAAAGAGACCGCTCCTTACAAATACCCGCGCGAGATTGAATTTTTAAAAGAGCTTCCGAAGACTGTCTCGGGCAAGATTCGCAGGGTCGAGCTTCGCAAGATGGAAGAAGATAAGAAAGCTTAATTTGACAGCTGTTTAATCGGGGGAGGCGTGAGCCTC
>JANTGZ010000033.1 GCA_024762675.1 Thermodesulfobacteriota bacterium
CCGCCCAACTCAGCTACCGCCGCATCTACCTGATCGAGATCAAAGATCGGAACCCCTTTAGGCACCTGTACGCCGGCCTCTCTCAGTAACGCTTTGGCCTGATATTCGTGAATTTTCATCATTCCTCCTGATAGCTGCGTAAAAAAATCCACCTGCTTCGTTTCGCTCAAGCTTAGTCACTGCGCCGTACTCTATATACGCCTCATTCCTAAGCTTTCGCGTGCCTCGCATCTGAATTTTTTACTTTGCAATCTAAATGTTTATACTTGAGGTTTAGACAATCTTTATATCAACTTAAAACAAAGGCGGGGACCAGCCCCGCCTTTGTTAGCTTGTTAAAGAGGAGTGAGAGTAAAAAACCGCCCCCCACCGATCACTAAACTGCGGACTGCAGTCTGCAAACTAACTCTAAGCTCTGATTCCGCCCTGATAACTGGTAGTCAGCTGTTTTTCCATAATCTCTTCACGGGTATAATTGGGCAATACCAGCGGTGCTACCCGGTCGGTTTCTATTCCGGCATCGGCCAGCTCTTTATGATAGGCGTCGACATGGTCCATATTGACAGCGCCAAGTTCACCTTCAAATTTTTTCACATATTCGGCTGCGCTGGTTCCAGCCCGACGACCAAATACCGTAATATCGAGCAGTGAGTTACCCATCAGCCGGTTTTCCCCATGAACTCCACCCGTGGCTTCTCCAGCCGCAAAAAGCCCATCAACATTCGTTGCACTGCTATCGGCAATCGTCAAACCACCATTTTGATAATGCAGGGTCGGATAGACCAACATCGGTACCTTGCTGATATCAATCCCATAACGCATAAACTGAATATGTTTGGCCGGCAATTCACGTTTGACAGCACCCTCTCCTTCGAGAACTTCAATCATCGGCGAATCGAGCCATGCACCAACCCGTCCTGTGGGTGTAATGATCCCTTTCCCGCGCTCCATACATTCACGAATAATACAGGCTGATTCAACATCGCGAGGTTCACGTTCAAAGACAAACTGCTCTCCTTCAATATTTAGTAGGTTGGCACCTAAGCCGCGGACTTTTTCAGTGATCAAAAGTCCAATGTTCTGTTCCGGAAAGGCAACTCCGGTTGGATGATACTGGGTTGAGTGCATAAAAGCCAAAGGTACTCCGGCGCGATAACCCATCACCAGACCATCGGCTGTAGCTCCGTAATGGTTGGTTGTCGCAAAACCTTGTATATGAAGACGACCATAACCACCAGTGGCCATTACTGTAGCTTTAGCCTTGACCACAAAATACTCTTCGGTCTCAAGATTATAGAAGAGGGCTCCGGCAGCCCGACCTTGACTATCTTTGAGAATCTCAACTGCAGATGAGAACTCTAAAACATTAATATCAGCCGAACGGTTACGCGACTCATCACGCAAAACCCGCATAATTGCCGAACCCGTCATATCACCAGAGGAGTGCATCCTTTTGCGACAGGTGCCGCCGCCATGACGAACCTGCAGGCGGCCGTCTGTTTTTTTGTCAAACATCAGACCTAAACGCTCAAGCCATTCAATGACTAAGGGCGCGTCATTAGTCAGTGCCGCTACCAGCTCCGGGGTATTGGTAAAGTGACCGCCGCCAATAACATCAAGATAGTGGTAGTAAGGAGAATCGACCTCCTGAGTTGCTCCCTGAATACCACCTTCAGCCATAACCGTATTGGCATCGCCATGACGCAACTTGGTCGCCAGGATAACTTTGCAGCCACTCTCCTGGGCCATCAAAGCCGCTGAGGTTCCAGCACCACCACCACCAATAACCAGAACTTCAGTCTCGTAAGCGGTCAGCTTATCAAGTTCGGCACCCGAAACAATGAGACGAGCCTTTGATTCAAGTACATCAGCGAACTCATCGGGATAGTTCTCCCCTTTACTGGGGCCAACCTTGATATCACGACGGCCTTCGGCTTTATAGTCGGGATGAAATTTGCTGAGTACTTCTTCACGACCGGCCAAGGTCAAAGCTTCAAAATCGATCCCTTTTTTGCTCCGTTCGAGCCTTTCCGGACGGCTGGCTTCGACCTTTTTGATCAGATCCAGCATTTCAGGTGTATAACCCATGATTCTTAAACCTCGTTCAATATATATCTGTTACAAAAATATTCTAATTTATCAAGCTCAGTTATTTTAGAGAAATTGCTTCTCTGCCGGCTGCCACTCAACACTATCTTGAGGCTCCATCTCCCGTTCGACATAGAGTGTCCGCAGGCCATCCTCATCACTAACGACGAGATCTTTCAACATATCAACAAACTTGCCGTCGTTGATATCGGCAACCCGGGGTTTGAGATGTTGGGCTGCCGGCACCTGATATTTAGCATGCAGACGACGACACAACTGAGCCAGGTGAAAATGCTGGATCTGGGCCGGACAGCGTGATGAACAGAGTCCGCACTGGATACAGTCAAATGAGAGACGGGCCGCCTTGGCAATATCACCGCGCATCGCGGCATTAACATACTCCATAACCTCAATATCCATCGGACAAGCTTTAGTACAGGTATTACAGGCAACACATTTCATGACTTCAGGATAGAGTTTCATGACGGTTTCCGCCGAAGCATCAACCTCTTCAATATCGTATTTTGCCCGGTTAGCCGGAAAAAACGGCAACTGTGTCAGATACATATCGGCCTGCACCACAGTCTGACAGGCAAGGCAGAAGTGGAGGTGGTAATCACCAGCGATACGATAAACGGTTGGACAAGCCCCGCAGATCCCGCCACGACAACCACATGAGCGGATAAACTGATAACCTGAGTATTCAACCGCTTTCTGAATAGTCATGGTTTCGGGAACCTGGTACTGTTTGCCCATGATAAAGATCGGCACCAGCTTGGTGCCTTCCGGCAGAATAGCCCGGTCACCGGTCGCTACACTGATCTCTTTCTTTGCTTCACTCATTGCAAGCTTCCTCCTGCAAGAAAAACGTTTTCAAACTTCTATTTATAACTCTTTACTATATTTAATAATCAATGCCCGCTCATACCGGCTTCAGTTACAAGTTCCGTATCCTGGAAAGTGGTCGCCGGGGCCGGTTCGTCATAACTGCGACCCGGCTCATACCCCATCATCTTCTGAGCATTTTTGCCAACCGTACGAAAAAGCGACATTACCGGGATATCATTGGGACATGCCGTATCACACATCCCGCAACCGATACAGGAGATGACCATATGGTTTAGACGAGTCAGATGGAACATCACGGTATTGGCTGGCATCCGGATGGCACCTTTATCCTTGGCCCAACCAAGAAACTGATCCGGTGTGTGCTCAAAAGTAGGTGAACGAAAAACACATTCACGACAGTAGCAGATCGGGCAATTGATCATACAGTTATGACAGCGCATACAGGTCGAGAGTAACTCCTGAATCCCTTTGATCGAGTTGACCTTCTCGCTGAAGGACCCCAAAACATCAGTACAGGCTTTGGTCCGCTCAGCTTTAACTGAAGCAATTATCTCTTGACGTTTAGCGTTTTCCTGACCATTAAATTCAAGAATACTCTTTTCATTTAATGCGTCAGCAAGTTCATCTCCGGCTTCAACATAGATCTGTTTTTCAGTATCGACTCCCCAAAGACCGACAACCATATCGACGACGCTGGTATCTAAGGCCGGATACTCGCAAATCTCACAAGCTGAACGAAAAACCGCACTTTCATCGGCTTTACAGGCACCTGAGGCCGCCTGTTTACGAAGATCAAGAGCCGGACTCTTACCCGCCTTAGCAAGAGCTGAAAAAACCTTCGGCTCATAGGTTCCGAGACAGTCAACCGCAATAATCACCAGGGATTCGCGGGTAATCTGTTTAAATTTAGCGAGCTCAACCAGAGCCCGGGCTTCACAGGGACGCACCACAACCCCGATCTTTTCGCCGGGATCGCGAAAAGTAAGGTTCGAGATAATCCGGGCCGCCTGCACCGGCATCACCGGGGCGCCGATATCGGTATCCGCCAAAAGGGCCGTATTTTTTATCAAAGCATGAACATAGTTGTCGCCACCGGTGGTCTTTTTCGGAACCAGGAGACTACCCACCAGATCACTTTCGAGCAACCGCGTCAAAAAGGCTTCGATCTCGCCGTTAAAAGTATCACTGGACAGATCAATAACTGTCGATTTCATCGTTAATTTTCTCCAAACGTACTCGTTAAGTTGCAGATGGCTGTTGGTTATTTTGCTTCGCCCTGCTTCGCAAGGGGACAGAGCTCAGCCCGGCTCGGGCTAAAGCCCGGCCTGGAGGTCTGTCCCCTCATTATGAAGGCTTGGATCAACCCTTCATCCTTCATCCTTCATCCTTCATCCTTTTACAAATCCCACTCATCAGACAAGGGGTTTCGTCCTTGAGATTGCAGAGCCCCGTCATACTCGCGAATAGTCTCGGCAAAGAGACGTCCTTCACTGGCGCTGATCCAGCGGAGCCAAACTCTCTCTTGATCAAGTCCCAAAGTCTCCATAACCGAGCGTAAAAGCGCAATCCGGCGGCGAGCCTTGAGATTACCGGTCTGATAGTGGCAGTCACCGGGATGACATCCACCGATCAGAACGCCATCGGCGCCATCGAGCAGTGATTTAAGTACATAAACAACGTCGATTGCCCCGGAGCACATAAGGTGGATAATCCGGATACCAGCCGGGTACTGTTGCCTTGTGGTTCCCGCCAAATCGGCTCCGGTATAAGTACACCAGTGACACAAAAAACCGACAATTCTTGGTTCAAATTTAGAGTCAGACATATTACCTGTTTCCTGTCAAAAAATAATTAACTTTAGGCTACCTTTTAAAAGGGCCTTTAATCAATAAAAAGAGTTTCTCTAAAACCATCCCAAATTAAGCTTCTCAACTTTGAACCCTGAACCCAGAACTTTGAACTGCCCTAACGCATCAACTCACGAGTTACGGCCATCATCTGCCCTTTATCAAAGCCGATCTGCTGGGTTGCACCATTGGGACAGACAGCAGCACAACTGCCGCAACCGTGACAGAGATCATAATGGACATCAGCGATCATTGAGGTCAGATTAATTTCGCGGGCTCCATATGGACATGCATCGACACAAAGGCCGCAGCCACTGCAGAGCCTGGTGCTGACTATAACCGAACTCTTCTCGGCGGGAATACTCTTTCTGGCCAAGACAGTTGCAGCTCTAGATGCCGCCGCTCGGGAACGGATCAGAGTCTCTTTAATATGCAACGGGGCTGAGGCCAGACCACAATGATAACGGCCCTCTCCGACAAAATCGACAAGTGCGGCTTTACTGTTAGCTTCGGCAAAGAAACCGTATTCATCCAAAGGCAGTGAGAAAGTCTCAGCGAGATCTTTAAAATCTCCAGGCTCAACTCCGGTACTCAAGACCAAAAGATCGGGGTTTAAAGTGATCTCTTTTTTGAGGATCTGATCGTAATATTTAAGACTCAGGTTTGACCCTGCATTTGTTGCTTCAGGTTTACGATCAACTTCATAAGGTGTAAAGAGAACTCCAAGTTCACGTGCCTGACGATAATAATCTTCAAATAGACCGTAGGCCCGAAGGTCGCGATAGAGAACCGTAATTTTACAATCGGGCGCAGTTTTTTTCAGACGCAGAGCATTTTTTAAAGCGTTGGTACAACAGACCCGACTGCAATATTCACGTTTACCGGATTCACGTGATCCCACACATTGAATCATCACCACTTCGTGGCAGGCTTCGAAAATCTCAGGCGAGTTCACCAGGCGCTCTTCCAATTCACTCTGGGTCAGGACTTTTTCATCCTGACCTTTTAGATATTCATCGGTATCGGCTTCATGACCACCGGTCGCCAGCAGAAGAACACCATGTTTGACCTGATGCTCTTCTGCACCCTTACGCACCAATGTCGTGTAATCTCCAACCCGGCCCTGATGTTCAATAATCTCAGCCTTTAGAAGAGTCTCAATGTTGGCTTCAGCTTCAACCGCCGGAATCAACTCATCTAAAAGTTGTAATGGTTGCGAACCTTCCAAGGTGTAATGAGCTTTGAGCAGACGCCCGCCTAAACTCTCCCCTTTCTCAACCAGGCTTACCTTATATCCGCGAGCCGCGAGAGAGAGTGCGGCAGTCATTCCAGCAACACCACCACCAACAACCAGAGCCTGAGGCTCGACTGGCACCTCAACTACCGGCGCTGGAAGATTGCGAAAGAGCTGTGAAAGAGCTGCGTTAAGCAGGGCTTTAGCCTTACTCTGCACTACCTGACTATCACCCTGATGCGGGAAAAAGCACTGTTCGCGAAGATTGGCAACCATAAAAGCGTTGCGGTTAAAACCGATCTCATCAGCAAAAGCATCCAAAGAACGTTCCATATCACGAACTGAGCAGGCCCCAATAACAATTCGGTTAAGTTCATGCTCACCGATAAATTTGCGTAAGCCGAGCAAGCCTTGAGGGGTGCAACTATCATCGACAACCTCGGCACAGGCAACATAGGGGCGATTTTTCAGATCAGTACAAAGTGTCGGCAGATCCAACTCTTCGCTCATGGTCCCGGCACAGGCACAGAGGAAGACCCCGATTTTGGGCTCCTCAATCCAGACCTCGCCCTCCTGCGGCTTAACTATTTGGCTCTCAAGTTCACTTGTATTAGTATCTATATCTAAGAGGGAGACAGCAACGTTATCAGCTGCAGCCGCCGCCTCCATCACGGTTTCCGGAATATCCTTGGGGCCACAGAAGGCCCCGGCAGCAAAGAGACCGGGAACCGAAGTTAAAGTCGGAGAGAACTCTTTGCTTCGGCAAAAACCATAATCATCGAGTTCAAGGCCAAGATCGGTCGCAAAGTCAAGTTTTGGGGCATCAAATCCGAGAGAGAGGACCACAAGATCAACACTATCTTCTGAAAACCCCTGACCGTCATCATAAACCAGTTTAAGTTTTCTGGTTTTAGGATCTTCTTTGACGGTCGAGACCATTGAACGTCGGTACTCTACCGCATATTCATCTTTGGCCTGATTGAAATATTTCTCATAGCCCTTACCCATGCCGCGAAGATCCATGTAATAGACCACGACTTCTGTTTCAGGGCTTCTCTCACGGATAAACATCGCCTGTTTGGTCGCGTACATGCAACAGACCGATGAGCAGTAACCACGGCCGCAGGATACATCTCGGGAACCGACACATTGGATAAAAGCAACCCTTTTCGGGGTACTGCCATCAGCCGGTGATACCGGTTTTCCCTGGCTCGGTCCGGAAAAGCTGATCATTCTTTCGAGCTGGCGACTGTTTACAACATTCTTATAGCGGCCGAAACCATACTCTCCCTTAAGATCACCATCTACTAAAGAGAAACCGGGGGTCAGGAGCACCGCATCCGCCTTGATCTCTTCTTCAAGTACAGTAATCGCTTCGAGATCAATCGCCTGCGTCGGACAAGCCGTCACACAGGCACCACATTTTGTACAGTTAGCAAGATCAACCCGATATCCGGCCTTGACCATTTTAGGATAGAGTTTATAGACTGCCCTGCGCTCTTCCAGACCATTACTGAACTCATAAGGCACCGTCACGGGGCAGACTTCAGAACAGTCGCCGCAATCGATACACTTTTCCTGATCGACACATTGAGTGTCAACCGCCAGGGTCAAACTGAAATTTCCAGGTTCACCACTTAAGGCCACTGGTCGGCTGCCAACCTTGATCTCAAGGTTCTCATGGAGGCGACATTCAATAAAGGGACAGTAAGCCGGTTGCCTTGGGGAGAGAAAACAGACGCCGCAGGAGTTAGTCGGGAAAGTATTGTCGAGAAGCGGAAAAAAACCACCAATCGCCACCTCTTTTTCAACCAGGGTCACGTTATGTCCCTGTTCGGCCAACTGTAGCGCCGCTGTCATCCCGGCAAAACCACCGCCGATTACTGCAACCTTCTTTTTATTAGTCATTATATTATAGTCTTTATTTACAGGAGACATTGTCAACCTTTAACATCTATACTCTAAACCGGTATAGCCCAAACCAAATAGTTTTTTCATTTGTACTTATTTGTGGTTCCAGCTTTTTTTAACCACAGATGGAGACAAATAAACACAGATAGTAATCAGAAGCCGCAAAATTAATTTATTTTTTTCAGTAAACCATTATAAGCTGACGACAAAAATCTAAAAAAGCCCTGACGGATCATTAAAATGCTTCTTCCACCAACGCTGACGATCACCAATTTGAAAAGCCTCTGCCATCAATTCGGTAAAATAGAGAATCGGCAGGCGCTGCTGGCGAATATCGACATTGGCCTCGCACAAAGCACATGAGGTCACCAGACAGTCAGCCTCGGCGGCGACTGCGTAATCTACTATCTTATTAACCAATTCGGTGGTTTTTTCAGCATCGGTCAAACCAAGGTCGCCACCACAGCAGTCGACTTTACAGGACCAGTCGATAACTTCGGCCCCAAGATCGGCCATCATAGTATCGATCCGCAGAGGATTTTCACTATTATCAACCCCGGTTATCGCGGCCGGTCGTACGATCGCACAACCATAATAACAGACAACCTTAAGGCCCTTTAGGGGTTTTTTGACCAGGTTTTTAATCGCCGGCCGGAGCTCTTCACGGGCTAAAAGATCAACCAGGGAGAGCATCTTAACCTCTGTGTCAAACTTAAATCCCATCTGTTTTTCGAGGCGCTGACGTTCTGCTTCGTCATACCGCATAACATAGTCGGCCTGGGCCAGATTACCATAACAACCGGCACAGGGAATCACCAGGTCTTTGCCTTCTTTATGAGCTTCTCCGACATTAAATGCCGAGAGCCCCAGGGCCAGTGAACTGGAGAGATTATGGGCCGAAGCCGCCCCACAGCAACACCAGTCCGGCAGCTCTTTAAGCTCAATACCAAGAGCCTCGATCACCGCCTTACTTGCCTCGATATACTCAATCGCCGTCGAATGCGATGTGCAACCGGGATAATATGAAAAGGTTTCACCCATTGTTTAATGTATCCTCATTTACCGGCTTCTTGAAAAATTTCCTTAATCTTTGCCATATTTTCACTCTTCTTCGGCATCAACGGGATTTTCCCCTTAAGAAAAAGTTTGATACCGACATCAAGATCAGAGGTAAAGTTTTTGCTCTTCCACTTATAGTTCATCAGCATGGTGGCTTCATGCACCCGGCCAAAGGTTTTAATGCTCTCAATAAAAGCGCTGTGCAGAGCCACGGTTACCGGATCGGCCGGGGCTATACCCTCTTCCAGACATTGAGCCCGCAAAGAGTCCATAACCGGCGCAATTCTGATCTCATTGGGACAGCGGCTGCCGCAGGTTTCGCAGGAGATACACATCCAGATCGCCTTGCTCTTTAAAAGCTCATCCTTCATCCCCAGCTGAACCATGCGCATGACCATATTGGGCGGGAAATCGAACTCCTCAACCATAGGGCAGCCCACGCTGCATTTGCGACACTGATAACAGAGATCAATCGGTTGACCGCTCTCAGCCACTACTTTTTGTAAAAGGTTTTCAGCCATATCAATTACACCGCCTCGGCTTTACCGGCAAAATCACCAATCATCCGAATAAATTGACGGGATGTGGAGTTAATCAGTTCACAGGCCTTGTTAGGACAGGCGGCAATACAGGCGCCACAGCCTTGACAAACCGCCTGGTTAACATCGGAAATTCTTGTAAAATCATTCATGAGTCGGGCGCCATAAGGACATATATCGATACAGATACCACAACCACTACAGATATCATTCTTGACTTCGGCAATCAGAGGATCAGCTATCAAAGTCTCATTCGAGAACATCAACTGAATTTTACCGGCGGTCGCCAAGGCTTGCGAAACCGTATCGGTAATATCTTTTGGCGACTGGCCACAACCAGCAAGATAAACGCCTTTGGTTGAACTCTCGACCGGATAGAGCTTGATATGGGTCTCTGAGAGGAAAGCATCACCGTCAATGGTTACATTCATCTTCTTGGCCAGTTCACGGGTTCCGGCTTTGGGCTCCATAGCCATCGCCAGAACCACAAGATCGGCCTCAATCTCAAGCTGACGACTGGTCAAGGTGTCGCTGGTAAAAACTTTCAAAAAACCATTCTCTTGAATTACTTTGGCAACTCGGCCACGAATGTAAACAAGATTTTCCTCTTCCATACCAGCTTGAACGAACTCTTCAAAGTCACGGCTGTCGGAACGGATATCCATATAGGAGATATAAGCCGTTCCCTCTGCGACCTGCTGCCGATAGAGACGCGCCTGTTTTGCCGTATACATACAGCAAGCCCTGGAACAGTAGGCCTTATGACGTTCAGGATCACGAGAACCTACACATTGGATAAAGACCACATTTTTCGGAACTTTACCATCTGAAGGACGCAGCACTTGGCCACCGGTCGGACCCTTAGGATCGAGCAGGCGTTCAAAGGCAAGAGCATCGATAACATCAGGAATTTTTCCAGCTCCATATTCAGGCATTTTTGCCGGACTGTAGAGATCATAACCGGTCGCCATGACAATAGCGCCAACAAACTCTTCACTAAGCGTACGAATGGCTCCCAGATCAATAGCGTTTTCCGGGCAAGCCTCGACGCAGGCTCTGCATCTTACACCCGCACCAGCATCCATTTCAGCCTCTTCAACATCAACAAAATGGAGGCAATCTCTCTGCTCTAAAACCGGGATCCGGGCTCCTTCCGTCTGATTATAACGGAAAATTGCGCCGCGTTGACTTAAGCCCCGGTTAAACTCATCCGCCACGGAGACCGGACAGACCTCAAGACACTTACCACAAGCACTACACTTATCCGGATCGACAAAGGCTGGCTTAGTTCTAATCGTAACATTGAAGTTACCAACATAACCATCCAAAACTTCAACTTCAGAATTGAGGTAGACTTTGATGCGGGGATGAGCGTTAACTTCATCGATTTTTTTCTGCAATAGTTCAGGGACATTATGAAAATAGGGAAAGGTCTGACCGATCTGGGACATATGCCCGCCGATAGCCGGCTCCTTTTCAATTATGGCTACGTCATAACCGGCATTGGCCAGATCAAGAGCTGCCATTATGCCGGCAATGCCACCACCGACGACACAATTTCGTTTGGTTATATCGATTGTAATCGTCTCTAAAGGCAGGTTCTCCTTGACCTTATCAAGGGTTCCCTCAATAATACTGACAGCTTTGGCAGTCGCCAGAGGCTTATTATTCTGATGAACCCAGCTGCACTGTTCACGGATATTGGCGATCTCCAACAAGTAGGAGTTCAAACCTACAGATCCTGCCGCTTTGCGAAAGGTATTTTCGTGCATGCGGGGAGAACAGCATGCAACTACGACCCCTTCAAGACCTTTTTCGGCAATAGTATCCTTAACCAATTGCTGACCAGGATCGGAACACATATACATATAGTTTTCAGCATGGACAACCCCGTCCAGCTTTTCAGCTTCGGCTACAGCTTTGTCGACATCAACACTACTGGCTATATTGGAACCACACCAGCAAATAAATACACCTAATTTCTTTTTCATTAAACTGCTTCCTGCTTCTGGCGCCTAACTGAGGAGAGAAAAACCAGAGCTTTGCTGGCTGCGGCACTACCCTGGGCAGCGGAATCTGCAATATCTTTGATCCCTTGACAACAACCGGCAAGATAGATCCCCTGACGGCCAGTCTCAACGGGAGAAAGTTTGTAGTTATCTTCCTTAAAAAAACCATCTTTATTACATTCAAGACCAAGAATAGCTGCCAGTTCACGAGCCCCTTCATTAGGGACCATGGCGGCCGCCAAGACCACCATATCGGCGGCTACCTCGATCTTTTTACCGGTCAGGGTATCAGCCCCCTGAACCATAACTTTATCGCCATCTTGATAGAGTTTTGCGGCCCGGCCGCGGAGATAGACGATCTCCTCTTCAGAGACCGATTGCTGAATAAACTGCTCGTAACCCTTACCCGTTGACCGAATATCTATATAAAAAATATAGACCTGACCATCATGTACCTTATGCTTATAAAGCCGGGCATGTTTGGCAGTATACATACAGCAGACCCTTGAGCAGTAAGACTTATGAAATTCAGGGTTTCGGGATCCGACACACTGGATAAAAACTATCTCTTTCACAATCTTACCATCAGAAGGACGGACTATGGCTCCGGCTGTCGGCCCAGAGGCCGATAGATAGCGTTCCATGGTCAGGCCATCAATTACATCAGGAATTTTGCCGCCGCCATATTCCGGCATTTTGTTCTTCCAGTCGTAAATATCAAAACCGGTGGCGACAATAATGGCCCCGACCTGAGCCTCAAAAAAACTCTCCTGCTGTTCATAGTTGATTGCATCAACCGGACAAACTTTAGCGCAAACTCCACACTTACCTTTAGTAAGATAGCGGCAACGATCGGCATCGATCACCGGTTTATTAGGCACCGCCTGGGGGGAGAGGGTATATATGGCGGTCATACGCCCGGCATCACGCTCAAAAAGCGCGATACTTTTACTTGGGCATTTCTGAATACAAGTTCCGCAACCAGTACATTTGTTCCAATCAACATAGGTTATCTTCTGCCGCACTCTAACCGTAAAATCACCCGGCTCACCTTTAAGATCTTCAATCTCACAACTGGTTTTCAAGAGCACATTGGGATGCTGCCCCGACTCGACGGTACGCGGAGTCAATGTACATTGAGCACAATCTAGAGTCGGAAAGGTTTCAGAAAGCTGCAACATACGTCCGCCAACCGAAGGCAGCCGGTCAACCAGCATTACCTGGTAACCGGCATTACCGAGATCGATGGCCGAAGTAATGCCAGTGATTCCAGCACCAATAACCATCACCCGGCGGTCTACCGGCACACTTTCAAAATCAGTATGGTCACCAAAGACAGCGACGCAACTGGTCGGTTCGCCATCTTTCAAACCTGTTAATTCTATTAATTCACCCATCAATCAAACCTTCATCAAGAAACGATTCCTTTTTCCCGTAAAAGAGGGAGAGGATCGATAAGATTACGTTCAAAGCCAAGCTCTTCGGCCGACAAATCCAAAGCTAATGCCAGCAATTGCGTAAAGTAGAGAATCGGAATCGACGAAAAACCAGGATCACTTTTTTGAATTTCCGGTTGGCGATCGTCAAGATTAAATTGACATAGAGGACAAGTGGTTATGACCAAGTCAGCACCACTGTCTTTGGCACTGTTTAAAATGTCACGGGAGCACCTGGTTGCCGTATCCATCGAGTGGACCGCCTGAAAAGCACCACAGCACTCGATTTTATAAGGGAACTCAACCGGCTCACCACCAAGGGCTCGAATAAAATCTTCAAAGATGGTCGGATTTTCCATAACGTCAAGACCAATCTCTTTGACTGGGCGCAAGAGTAGACAACCATAGTAACAAGCAACCTTAAGGCCGGCAAGAGGCTTAACAACCTTCTCTTTTAAAGCATCAAAGCCAATCTCATCACGCAACACCTGCAGATAGTGAAGAACTTCGACTTCACCGTGATAGTCACGTTCGATAAAATCGGTGACCTTGGCACGACGCTCTTCATCATTAAGCATCACGTGGTTGGTGCGTTTAAGAACGTTGTAGCAGACCGAACAGAGAGCAACCAGTTTATCGTTTCCCTGTTCTTTGGTATCAGCCAGAATCCGAGTAGGACCTGACATTGTGATATGCTGATCATTAACCAGTGGAAATGTTGCACCACAACAGGTCCAATCTTTCAACTCATCGAGTTCAAAACCGAGCTTCAAACTGCACTCACGACCAGCATCATCCAGCTTTTTGGCCTTGGTATAGAGGGTACATCCGGGGAAATATGGATATTTCATAGTTTACTCATAAATAGATTAAAGAGGGAGGAACTTCCGGTATCCGCTGATCATGGCAATCTGCGGAGCCCGAGCCAGATAATCATCGGAAAAATCGGTAACATCAATATGACCTTCTGCTCCGACTTCACGCAAGCGCAGAACCCGCAATGCTTCCATAATCTTCGAGATATCGACCCCTTTCGGACAGCGGGCATGACACATCATACAGGCCGCACAAACCCACATCGATTTGCAGTTTTTGACTTCTTCTTCAAGGCCAAGCTGGAGATAGCGCACTACCTGACTCGGCAGCAGATCCATCTCATCAACTGAAGGGCAACCTGCGGAACAGTTTCCACACTGATAACAGTCAAAGAAATTTTCGCCGCTGATCTCAGCCACTTTACTGACGAAATCACCCTTCACCTGGGAACGTGAAATTACGGTTTTCATTAGACTAAATCCTTAAATTTGCCCCATAAAGCCACTGCATACGGGGGGAGCTTTGCTTCGCCCACTTCGAGGGGAACAGAGCTCAACCCGCTTCGGGCTAAAAGCCTTCGCTGGAGGTCTGTCCCCGAATCGAAATAGTTAGAAATTAGAACACGATAAATAGCGACCTATCTCTTGTAAGGGATGACGCCCTGTTCATATAGGTCGTTTCCATGAATATCATTAATTACTACAACCGGAAAATCTTCAACCTCAATCCGACGAATCGCCTCAGGACCGAGATCTTCATAAGCCACAACTTCTGCCTTTTTAATACGTTGTGCCAGAAGGGCTCCGGCCCCACCGGTTGCTGCGAAATAGATTCCGTGATGTTTTTTGATAGCCTCGCGAACTTCTAAACTACGACCACCCTTACCAATCATACCTTTCAAACCCTCAGCCAATAACCGGGGAGAGTAAGAATCCATCCGGTAACTGGTGGTCGGCCCGGCTGAGCCGATCGCCTTACCTGGTTTAGCCGGTGTCGGCCCAACAAAATAGATAATTTCACCCTTTAATGGAATCGGCAAAGCCTCACCTTTCTCAAGGAGATCAACAAGGCGTTTATGAGCGGCATCGCGACCGGTGTAGATGGTTCCGGTGATCAAAACTCGATCCCCGGATTTCAATGATGCTACAGTTTCCTCACTTAAGGGCGGGGTCAAACGTATTATGTTTTCCATTAGAGCACCGCCTCCTTGTGTCGGGCAGCATGACACTGAATATTTATAGCCAGAGGTAGGCTGGCTATATGACAGGGCTGCATTTTAACATGCACCGCAAAGCTGGTGACCCGACCACCGAGCCCCTGAGGGCCAACCCCAAGATTGTTAATTGCTTCCATTAATTCATCTTCCAGTACTTGCAACTCCGAATCTGGATTGACACTCCCAACCTCACGCAAAAGCGCCTCTTTGGCTAGAAGGGCAGACCTCTCAAAATTACCACCAATACCAACGCCAACGATTGTCGGAGGACAGGGATTACCTCCAGCCTGACGCACCCATTCAACGACCTGCTCCTTAATTCCGGCAATACCGTCAGCCGGTTTGAGCATAACAACCTTAGACATATTCTCACTACCGCCGCCCTTGGGGGCAACGGTCAATTTTAAAGCATCACCAGCGACTAAACTATAGTGGATAATGGCTGGCGTATTATCACCGGTATTGGCCCGGGTAAAAGGATGACAGGCCGATTTTCTTAAGTATCCTTCCAAGTAACCCTGCCGAACACCTTCATTGATCGCCTCTTCAAGGTTTCCGCCAACAATTCTAACTTCTTGACCGAGTTCGGCAAAAATCACGGCGAGGCCGGTATCCTGACATATCGGAACCTGATCCCGAATTGCAATCTCAGCATTTTCTTTGAGCTGTGCGATACCATCCTTACCGGTAGGAGACTCTTCAATAGCTGCGGCCCGATCCAGAGCCCGAAACATATCCGCCCCCAGATTACAGTTCGCATCCACACAAAGACGAGAGACTGTTTTTACGACTTCAGAAATGTTTATTTCGCGCATTGCTTATCACCAAAATAAAAATCGACACATATAATTGAGGAGTGATTGTATACTGTATACCTTGAGGATTGTCAACCCATTAAACCAAGAAAAAAAGATTTTTTTTATTGACAATTATTTCCTTTATTTTCAAAGACTTGAAACTACAAAAAAGAAACAATAACTGGACTTAAAACTACAACTTAAAACTCAAACATTACCTACTCGTTCGAGAATTTCAAGGATATTGATATCCTCATTAATACAGATTGGGTGAGCATGAGGTAGAGGTTGTCCGTCAGCCGGACGACTACCGTAATAACTACTACTAATAACTCCGGTCGGGCAGTAGTCCAGACACTCCATTTCATGTGGACAGCTGTTTGCGCAGTATTTGGCCGCTTGGTTAGGGAAAATGACGACTTGCCGAATGGTCCCCCGGCCGATGAAACCTAGGACATTGGCCCCCTTAATTTCGCGACAGAAACGTACACAGAGACCACAAAGAATACAGTAGGTCATATTATCGACAAAACGATCGTCTCTTTTAGCGCCATACCTCTCTAGCAATTCTACAGGTATTTTATCCCAACGATGCATCAACAAATTAAGAATGATACGGCGATAGTTATTAATTTTTTCAGTTTCAGTTTCAACCACCAAGCCTTCAGAAACATTATAAAGACATGAAGCAACAATTTTTTTACGCTCACCTTCACCGATTTCAACCACGCAAATTCGGCAAGATCCGTAAGATTCAAGATTTTCGTTATGGCAGAGGGTCGGAATATAGATTCCAGCTTCACGAGACGCTTCGAGAATTGTCATACCCTCTGTGACCTGGACCTGCTGACCATTAATTGTCATGCTTAGTTGGCTCATGCCAATATCTCCTTATACGTCAGAAACAGGCAAGGTTTCGTTACCGGAAAGTTTGGTGACCGCTCTAAATTTGGGGGGACAGACCAAGAAACATGTATCACATTTGGTACATTTCTCAAGATCGATGTCGTGGGGCTCTTTTTTCTCACCGCTTATAGCATTAACCGGACAGTTGCGCAGACATTTACCACAGCCCTTACATTTTGCCGGATCTATATGGTAGGTAATCAAATCTTTACAGACATGGGCCGGACAACATTTCTCGTTGACATGTGCCTCATATTCAGCATGGAAATACCTAAGGCTACTCAATACCGGATTTGGCGCACTCTGGCCCAAGGCACAAAGTGAACAATCCTTGGTCATCGCAGCAACCTCTTCGAGCAGTTCTAGATCACCAGGCTGACCCTCTCCAGCGCAAACCATTTTCAAGATATGCAGCATCTGAGTAATCCCTTCACGACAGGGAACACATTTACCACAAGACTCATCAGCTAAAAATTCCAGGAAATATTTGGCGACATCAACCATGCAGGTATCTTCATCCATAACGATCATACCGCCGGAGCCCATCATCGAACCGACTTTGTCCAAGGCATCAAAATCGACCGGCAGATCGAGCATTTCCTCAGGAATCACGCCTCCGGAAGGACCACCGGTCTGAACCGCTTTGAATTTTTTACCATTAGGAATGCCGCCACCTATCTTAAAGATGATATCTTGCAAACTCATCCCCATCGGGACTTCAACAAGGCCGGTATTATTGACCTTGCCAACCAACGAAAAGATCTTGGTCCCCTTACTACCTTCAGTACCGATTGAGGTGAACCAGTCAACCCCTTTATTAATGATGACCGGCACATTGGCCCAGGTTTCAACATTATTGAGGTCGCTGGGGCAACCATGCACCCCGGAGATTGAGGTTCTGATATATTTAGGGCGGGGTTCGCCGACTTTTCCCTCTATTGAACTCATCAGAGCACTCGACTCGCCGGAGACAAAGGCTCCAGCCCCGCGATGCACGGAAATTTCAAAGTTAAATCCGGTACCCAGAATATTCTCGCCTAAAAGTCCCAACTCAAGCATCTGTTCAATCGCCCGATTAAGGTGCTCAACGGCTAAAGGATACTCTTGACGGATATAGATAAAACCTTTGTGAGCTCCGATGGCGTAAGCCCCAATCAGCATCCCTTCAAGCACACTATGCGGATTACCCTCAAGAATTGAACGATCCATATAGGCTCCGGGATCTCCCTCATCGGCATTAACAATCACATACTTAACATCTCCCGGTGCGTTACGGGTTGCTTCCCATTTCTGCCCGGCCGGAAAACCGCCGCCACCACGACCACGCAGATTGGCCTTCTTGACAATCTCCAAAACCTCTTCAGGGCTCAAACTGCCTAAGCAGGTAGCCAGGGCTTGATAACCATCAAGGGCCAAATAATCTTCGATATTCTCGGGGTCAATAAGTTGATTATTACCAAAGACGACTCGGTTCTGATATTTATAAAAGGGAATGTCATCTTCTTTGGCCTGAACATTACCCTCCTGATCGACATACAAAAGACGGTCGACGAGTTTCCCTTGAGCCAAGGTTTCAGAGATAATATCACCAACATCTTCAGTTTTAATCTTAAAATAACTGGTGTGGTCGGGGTAGATAACCATCACCGGCCCCAGTTCACAAAAACCGTGACAGCCGGTGGTAACCACCTCAACCTTTTCATTGAGACCATCATGTAAGAGCTGTGCTTTAAGGCTATCTATAACCTTCTCGCTATCATAAGCGCGACATCCGGTGCCGGAACAGACGGAAACTTTGGTCTTTTGTGGATCACGCCGGGAGAGAATATCTTTTATTAAAACTTCAAGAGCGGAAACGGATGTTAACCTGGCCATCATTCACACTCCTCCGCGATCTCGGTGATCTCATTAGCGGTTGGATTACTCATATACTTACCATCGACAACCATTACCGGCCCCAAAGCACAGCAACCTAAACAACTGACGGTTTTAAGACTGAATTTTTCATCGGCACTGGTTTCATCGGGAGAGAGTTTGAGCCCCTGAGAAACACGGTTTAAGAGTTGCGTCGCACCGCGCACATGACAGGCCGTTCCCACACAAACCGAGACAGCGTGCCGGCCCTGAGGGACGAGGCTGAAATGTTTGTAAAAGGTAGTTACATTGTAGAGTTGATTCATCGGCAAACCCAAACGGTCAGCCGTATGCAATAGGATCTCCCGAGAAAGCCAGCGAAACTCATGCTGAATATCCAGGAGAATCTGGACCAGAGCCTCTTTATCAGCTCCATAACCATCGATTATCTGATCAACCTTGGCGAGTGAATAGGACATCTGCAACAAACTCCTGACCAATACTGAAAAGCCATTCCAGCACTGGGAATACCTGTTAAATAACTTACGCAGGGAATCTTCAGGTAAACCTTGCAAATCTAAATGACGGGGGATTGTATACAATCGTCCGCCATACTTGTCAAGCAAAAATGGTAACGAAAAAGCACTTACATTAAAAAACCTCGCCTAGTGGATGGCTTTTATAAATTCCAAAAAAATCATTTAATAACTGCTGTCAGGCGGAGAATCGACATAGATCAAGCTTACCGGACACCAGTGTCATGGGATAGCAAAAAAATGATTTACTGCGACATCAACAACGCCGTTTTCAGTTTTTCCCGAAGTTCGCCGAGCTGAAAAGGCTTCTGAATGACCCCGGCCAACCCCTTCCCGGCAAACTGTTCACTGATATCATTTTCACTATAACCGCTAGCCACAACAACCCTCACATCTTGCTTGATTTGACGTAACTCGCGATAGGTTTCAACGCCATCCATATGAGGCATTGTCAAATCAAGAACAACGGCTACGATATCACTTTCATTTGCCTGAAAAACCTCCAGCGCCTGACGGCCATCTTCTGCGGTCACCACTGCAAAACCCAACAAGTTAAGCATCTCCTTGCCCAATGCCCGAATGGTCTCTTCATCTTCAACCAGAAGAATCGTGCCTTCCCCTTGCCAGCCATTATCCGCCCCGACAAGACGATGATTAATCTCGCTGGCAGGACGTTCAAGAGCCGGAATCAGAACCTTAAAAGTCGAACCTTTGCCCGGTTCACTGTAAACCTTAATAGCCCCTTTATGACCACGAACAATCCCTATAACTGCCGCCATCCCCAATCCCCGACCGGTAAATTTGGTCGTAAAAAAAGGATCAAAAAGCTTGCTTTTGGTCTCTGCATCCATACCACAACCGGTATCTGCAACCTCAGTAAATACATACAAGCCGGTTTTCAGTTCATTGTACATAAAAGCTTCACGTAAATAACGCTCACTACAGTCGATCAACCCAGTAGATACAGTGACCACGCCGCTACGCTCGCCAATAGCCTCTGCGGCGTTAGTAATCAGGTTCATGACGACCTGGCGAATCTGAGCGATATCGGCATTGATCAGAGGGAGATTTTCAGCCAGGTGGTAACGTAAAACCACTTTCTTAGGGATCGCCACAGCCAACAGATGACCCATCTCCTCAACCAATTCGTTAATCTTGACATCTTCGGAAACAAATTTCCCTCGGCCGGAATAGGCGAGCATCTGCTGAGCCAGGCCGGCAGCTCGAAGAGCCGCCTTACTGATCGCTTCAATGCGGGAGACGGCCGGCGAGAGCGAGGATATCTCCATCCGGGCAAGATCTGCATTCCCCAAAATTGCGGTCAAGATATTATTAAAATCGTGCGCGATACCGCCTGCCAGAACCCCCAGGCTTTCAAGTTTCTGGGTGTGCTGCATCTGGGCTTCAAACTGCAAACGCTCATCTTCGGCTGTTTTACGCTCAGTAATATCGAGATGAGTGCCGATAAAACGTTCAGGCCGACCATCTTGGGTATATTGTAGAACACGGCCCCGATCGAGAATCCAGAGCCATACCCCACCCTTACTCTTCATTCGGTATTCAGATTCATAGATCGAGCTTTTGCCTTTAAGATGCTCCTCGATCAAACCCACCGCATAAGGAAGATCCTGGGGATGAACCAGTTTTTTCCAACTTTCATAGGAGTGCTCTAGCTCGGTTGGCTCGTAACCCAACATTTTCAGCAGATAATCATTCCAAACCAACTCATCATTTACCACATTCCAGTCCCAGAGCCCCAAGCCGGAACCTTCAATCGCCAGGGCAAAGCGCTCCCGGCTCTCTAGCAAAGCCTCATTTGCCTGCCGCAATTGGAGAGTCCGCGCCGCAACTTTTCTTTTAAGAAGAGTATTAACCAGCAACAGAGCCAAAGTGAACAAAATGCCAATCGCCAAAAGCCATAAAAGCCAAACCGGTAACCGCCAGGCCCCTCTAGCAGAGCCGTGCATCCAACGATCCATCGATTGATGGTAGATCGAGTCATGATCCTTTTTCATCTCTTGCAAATGCCGGTCGATCTTTGCCAACAGCATCGTCGAGCCTGAAGGAGCGGCATAACGAACTTCAATCGGATTTAAAATCATCGAAGTTCGCTCCACCTTAAACAACCTATCATTCAAACTGCCATAAAGTCGGTTTACCAACCCGGCATCGACCTCACCGGCAGCGACCTTTTTAAATACCTCACCATAGTTATCAACCTCGACCAGAAACGGCTCGGTATTAAATTGGGCTAACAGATCAACCAGAACTTTGTAGTGAATATCTCCTCTTAGAACAGCGACCTTGCGCCCTGCAAGATCGACAATCGACTCAATATCAGAATCGGTCTGAACATAGAGAGCCCCCCAGTTAATAAAGAGTGGCTCATCGGAAAAAGAGAAGCTCTTCTCTCGCTCTTTCGACCAGGCAATCGCCAGTTGCAGATCAACTTTTGCATCACTTAAACGCTGTAAACATTCAGGCCAGGTTCCAGGAATAAACTCCAACTGCCAGCCTTCTCGCTTGGCAATTTCACTCAAAACATCGATGCACAATCCCTGATATGAACCACTTTGAGCTTTAAATACAAGCGGCTTATTATCATAAACACCGACCTTTACGATTTGCGCAGATGCCACAGTTGCTAAAGCGCAGAAAAACAGAGCCAGAAAACTTGTTTTGCACTGCAAAAACATCATCACCCCCGACCAAGATTAATCCGGCCATTAAATAGTAAGTGAAATATCACGCTATAGACAAATATGATCATCAGAACATCAGAAAAAAGTCAAGTCAAAAAATGAGGCCTTCCTGGTTACAATCTCCGCAAATGACTGCCGCATCCGGAACGGCAGTCGGAAGCGCCAAACCCAGGCACAATAATAGTACCGCCACCAGCCGCTACAAGTTCGCACTCAGGAGTCGTTGAGACCACAATTTTAAAGATTTCAACTGTCTCTGCATCAAGTAGATAATCGATATGCCAGCGTAATTTTTTCTCTTTTCTCAGGTGACGATTGAGACGAGCCAAAATATTTCTCAGCGCACTGCCGGAATAGATATAGTTCCCGGCCGTAAATTCAAAGCGCCCGAAACGACCTACCGTGATATTCTGCGTTTTTTTAACCCGAATAAAAAGAGAGTAACTGACCCATGAAGTGTTAGGAGGCAATTGATCTGCTGTCAATTGTTTGGAGTGGCCATCTGAAAATGAGGAAAATAACTGCGGCATCGTGAGAGTAAAACAGTTAAGAAAGCGCAAAAAAGGGAAGTGACTGCAAGCGGGGATAAAACAAATACAGATAGTGCGTCACTATGCAGATAACACCTTACTGCACAATGACGCACTACCATAAAAAAATCTTACTGTTTCAGGACAGAAGCGGGGACTTCAGCTTTTTCAGGCCACTCCTCAGGTACAATCTGGCCCGGTTTTTCACCGTTTTTCTCTTTTATTTTGGGAAGTTCCGGACGCTTGAAGTCCGCTCTAACCTCTTTCGGAATACGACCGTTAAGAATCGATTCGGAACGCAGACGCCGACCGATAGTCCGCTCCATCATTTCACCCAACTCAAGAATCCGATCGACATCAAGGCCCGTGTCAATGCCCATCTCGTCCATCATGACAACCATATCTTCCAGAACTGAGAGGCCGACGACATTTGGGTCCTTATAGTAATAAGACCCTGTTCCGAGACCGGGTATGCCATCAACGAAGTTAGCAGGCTGTCCGCCGGTTCCACCGAGGGTGGCTTCAAAGTTAGTGATTCCGGCCTGCAAAGCCGCCAGAACATTAGCATTACCCCAACCACGGGTTACATGAAAGTGAGCAATATGGAGATCCGGATTCGGCAGAGCATCTAGGATCATTGAGAAGTAGCGATAGACCTTATCCGGCGGTGCTGAACCATCATGGTCAGCATGTTCGATATCATCAGCACCGATACTGAGCCAACGGCTGGTAAACTCGACCGCATCCTCAAACCTGGTCGGACCAGAGATCGGACTGCCCCAAATGGTACTGACCGTACCGCACATTTTGATGCCAGCATCATGACATTTTTTAATACAACGCTCAGCTTCACGCCAATAAGCCGGCAGAGTTGATCTTGAATTAGCATAATGGTGTTGCTCATCAGTCGAAACCATCATCAAAATTCGGTCGGGGCCATAACCACGCTTTTTCAGTTCGATAGCCCGATCGACCGCACTTTCACGAATCGTAATACAGGTCCACTCAATATCCTCGTGTTTGATGCCACGCTTAGCCAAGCGTTTTTTGAAGATGTCACTATGAACATTTTTGAGCAACTCTTCAGCGTCCTCGAACTGGATCATATTACGGGGATCGCCGAGGTTAGTAACCTCCATACGTTTGACTCCGGCGAAAGCGAGCTCCTGCAGATAATAGATCTTGGCTCGGGTCGGTATGAAGTGTTCTTCGTGCTGAAGACCGTCACGAATGGTAATATCACCAATGTTAACTTTCTTCGGCATCCTCTTAAAGACTTCAAAAAGATTGTTGTTTGACATAATTTTTCTCCACTACTGCTTTGTTACATTAATATCCGGGACCGGGTCTGCCCTCTGATCTTTAAATACGATTAAGGATCAAAAATCGACTCCATTATAAGGGTGGGCGCCATTCGCCCAAGAATCCCGGTTGTGCGGGTATAAACGCCGGCTCCTAAACAATTACTTACGAGCCGGTTTGCAAGATTATTCTCCTGTATAAACCGGTGCTCTCTTTTCGCGAAAAGCAGTCAACCCTTCAATCCGGTCTTTAGTCGGGATGGTTACGGCATAACAATTCGATTCAATTGCGAGGCCGCTGCCCAGGTCGACTTCGCTACCATAGTTGATTGCATACTTGGCCATTTCAAGGGCAATCGGTGCATTTTTTTTGATCCGGTCGGCCATCGCCAAGGCCGCATCAATGAGGCAGCCTTCCGGAGCAACCTGATTAACCAAACCTATCGCCAAAGCTTCATCGGCTTTGGCCCGATGCGCCGTAAAGACCATCTCTTTAGCCTTCCCCTTGCCCAGCAAACGGGCCAAACGCTGGGTGCCGCCGGCTCCGGGAATAATCCCTAAACTGGTTTCGGTCAGACCCATGGTTGCATTCGGGGCGGCGATCCGAATGTCAGAAGCCAGGGCCAATTCAGTTCCGCCGCCAAAGGCGAAACCATTAACTGCTGCGATAACCGGCTGCGGCAGGTTTTCGACCATGGTAAAGGTGTTACGAATCATCTGGATATACTGTTTTACCTCAATCGGGGACATCGTCGCCCGCTCTTTAAGGTCAGCTCCAGAGCAGAAAGATTTTTCACCGGCACCGGTTATAACAACTACCCGAACCTTCTTATCAACACTTATTTCACTGACCAGCTTATTCAAGTCTGCCAACA
>JANTGZ010000034.1 GCA_024762675.1 Thermodesulfobacteriota bacterium
CGAGGTAATTACTTATTTTCTCTCAGAACGTTTACGATGGCTTCGGCGGCTCGATCAGGCGCACCGGCTTCTCCCAGTTTCTCCTTGAGGGCTTTAAGCTTATGGCAGACCCTGAGGTTATTTTCAGGGTTATCGAGTAGAGCCCTCATTTTAGCTGTGATCTTTTCCGGAAGAGCTTCATGCTGAATCAACTCCGGTACAATTTCTTCTTCAGCAATCAGGTTAACCAGACTGATGTGGGGGACTGAGATCAATCTTTTGCCAAGCTCATAGGAGAGCTGGTTAACTTTATAGATGACCACCATCGGGACTTCAGCCAACGCTGTTTCCAGGGTAGCTGTGCCGGAGGTGACAAGGGCAAAAGAGACTTTTTCCAGGGCCGTCGAGAGAGGTTGCCGAAGCAGGGTGATCTGATCGAGCAGGCCGGCAGGTATCATCTTTCGTATGAATTCGGTTTCAATTGATGGAGCGACCGGAATAATGAAACGAGTGTTTGCTTTTTCTCTGGTATAGAGGCAGGCTGCAGTCAGCATGATCGGGAGCAGGCGCTTTATTTCGCTATGGCGACTACCGGGGATCAGGGCGATGTCGGATCGTTCGTTGTGGGGTTTGCAGTTAAAATTTTTGAACTCATCTAGTAACGGGTGGCCAACATATTCAACAGCAACGCCTTGTCTTCGATAAAACTCCTCTTCGAAGGGTAGGATAACCAGGATTTTTTCGACCAGCTTGTTTATGCTGGCAACCCTTCTCTGCCGCCAGGCCCAGACTTGAGGGCTGATATAGTAGACAATCGGGATCTTGAGTTTGCGGGCATAGGGAGCCACCAGGTGGAGATTGAAATCAGGAAAATCAATTAAAACCAAAAGGTCCGGTCGGCTCTCCCGAAGATGTTTTCGGATCGCCTTACAGCCGGCCAGGATATCAGGCAGGCGGCTTAAAACTTCAGCTATACCGACTACGGCCAGGCGATTCGATGGGAAAACCAGATCAACCCCATTATTTCTCATTTTCCGGCCACCGATACCGGAAATCCTGCACTGCGGCAGTTTGTTGCGCAGGGCTGTCGCCAGGCTGGCGCCGTGAAAGTCACCGGAATCTTCCCCGGCGACAATAACTATATGAGATAAGTTGTTCAAAGTTCAAAGTTCAAAGTTCAGGGTTAAACCCACAACTTCAGATATCCTGCCAGGTGTGTTGTTGTTCCTGGATTTTCTCTTTTATGCGGATTGCGGTCGATAGAGCCAGAAGGCCTTCGTTGCCGCCGACGATCGGTTTTCGGCGGTGGCGAATGGCGTCGATAAAGTCCTCTATCTCCAAGCGTAGATTATCGCTTTTAGGATAGGTCAGCTCTTGAGAGGAGACTTTGGGAAGCGGTTCAAGATAACTTCCCTCCTGGCGGCGGCAGATGGTGGTAGAAAAATTGGCGAAGTCGAGAGAGAAGTAGCCATCCGGCTGAAAAATTCTGATTCTACGTTCCGGGTTCAAGGAGACCCGGCTGGCGGTCAGATTGGCCACGGCGCCATTTTTAAAATGGGTGCGTACGTTGGCAATGTCTGTCTGCTTGGAGATAACCGGGATTCCGACGGCATCAATACTGGTGATCGGACTCTGGATTATCTCATGGACCAGGTCGATATCGTGGATCATCAAATCGAGAATAACATCTATATCGATACTTCGAAAGCTGAAGGGGGAGAGCCTGTGGACTTCAATAAAACGCGGGTTAAGCAGGTGATCTCGGGTTTCTGTAAAGGCCGGATTAAAACGTTCCAAGAGGCCGACTTGAAGAACACATTGGCGCTCTACGGCCAGTTCGATCAGAGTCCGGGCCTCTTTTTCAGTTGTGGTTATCGGTTTTTCAATCAGGATACCAATATTTTTAAGCAGTGCTTTACGGGCCAGTTCAAAATGGGCCGAAGTCGGAGCGGCGATAGAGACCGCCTGACATTTCACTAGTAGCTCGTCGAGGTCGTCAAAGGCCGGAGTTGATAGTTTATTGCCAACTATCCGGGCTCGATCGCGGTCTAAGTCGTAGACCCCGACCAGTTCGACATTGTCAAGCATGGCATACTTTTCGGCATGGTAAGCTCCAAGATGTCCGACTCCTACGACCCCAGCCTTGATGACCTTTAAGTCTTCTACTTTCTTCGACATACGCCCCGTTTCGATTGTTTGATAAAGTTGATCATGTGTGCGACCTCGGGAATATTCTCGACCTCATTCTCGACCCGCTCAATGGCTTTTGCCAGAGGGAGTCCGGTTGTGCGGAAAAGAATGCGAAAGGCTTTGTTGATTGTCTTTATAGTATCTTTACTGAAATCATGCCTCTTTAAGCCTTCACTGTTAAGGCCGTAGAGGCGGGTATGGTTACCGTTGGCCAAGACATATGGCGGGATGTCCTGGGACACGCCTGAGGTGCCGCCGATAAAAGAGTAGGCCCCGATCCGGCAAAATTGATGAATAGCGCTCAAGCCCCCGATTATTGCATAGTCTTCAACCTCGCTGTGGCCGCCGAAGGTGGCTCCGTTTGAGAGGATAATATGGTCGCCGAACTTGCAGTCATGGGCGATATGGGAGTAGGCCATGATAAAGTTATGCGAACCAATGCGTGTAGAGCCGCCACCGTGTTCGGTTCCGCGACTGATGGTTGCATACTCTCTGATAACGGTATGGTTGCCGATGATAAGTTCCGACATGCCTTCCTGGTACTTGAGATCTTGCGGGTCGGTACCGACCAGGGCATAGGGGTAGATCCGGCATTTTGAACCGATAACCGTTTTGCCTTTTATCGTGGCATGGTGGTCAATAATCGTACCGTTTCCTAGTTGGACTTCGCCTTCAATGACCGCATATGGACCTACCCTTACATCGTCGGCAATAGTAACCTGGTCGGAAAGTATGGCTGTTGGATGAATATTCGACATATTTAACCTAAATCACAGTTCAGTTAGAGCTTATGCTTGCCATCATCTCTGCTTCACTGACCAAGGTTCCATCGACTTCAGCTCGGCCGTGGAATTTCCAGATATTACGGCGTTGGTTGATTAATTCCATAGTCATAATCAGAGTGTCGCCCGGTAGTACAGGTTTACGGAATCGGGCTTTGTCAATGCTCATGAAAAACATCTTGGTGTCCGGATCTTCAGCGGCTTTGATATTTAAGGACTCCATCGCAAAAATACCGCCGGTTTGAGCCATTGCTTCAATAATCAGTACCCCAGGCATGACCGGAAAAGAGGGGAAATGACCAGTGAAAAAAGGCTCGTTAACAGTGACATTTTTGCAGCCCACTATACTGCTGTCCGGGGTCAGCTCAAGTATTTTATCAACCAGCAGAAACGGGTAGCGATGCGGTAGAAAGCGCATGATCTGCTGAATATCCATCAGTGGTGATTGCATCTTCGTTCCTATTTCTTCTCTTTTTTCTGGTTATTTTCGACCCAATTATTATAGGCCTTGATCAGTTCATCGGAGATGTCTTGGGATTCATCAGCATAGATAATGCCACTGCGTTTCTCTAAAATGAGATGGTACTTCCCGGATTTGCCAAACTCTGCAGTAACCACCTCAAGCTCTTTTAACATCTTTTTGAGAAATTCTCCTTCCAGGGCTTTCATATCTTTTTCTGAATCGGAAACAAAGATCTTAAAATCTCGGACCATCTTTTGGTATTCGTTCTCTTTCTCTTGACGTTTTTCCGGGCTCAGCATCATTCCCTGGCGTTCAAGCTCCTCTTTCATAACCGAAATTTCGGCCTGTTTGGTCTGCAGTTCGGCCCGCAGTTCTTCCTGCTTGGCCTGCATTTTACCTTTTGCGACCCCTCCCTGGCTGGAAAGGGCCATGACTTTCTGCAGGTCGATATATCCAAATTTGAACCCTGGATCTGAGGCCTGTACTGATGATAGGCTCAAAATCAACAATCCAGTGACTAAAGCTGCAATTAAAAAATACTTTTTCATTTTCTACTCCTTGGTAATATATTATGGTTGGCAGATATATTTTGCCCAAATGGGCGTGCATGTAATTTTAGAAGAAGGTCCCGACCGAGAAATCCCAGACGCTGCTACTCTCATCATCTTCCGGACTTAAGTTTAAGCCCCACTCAATCCGCAATGGACCCATCGGCGATTTCCAGCGAATCCCAAAACCGACACTGTGGCGCAGATCAAAGCTCAAATTTTCATCGTCATCAAAAGCTTTACCGGCATCATAAAAAATGACTCCTTTTAAGCCCATATTTTTGATTAAGGGGAAGATCCATTCGGCACTCAAAATAAATTCCTTGGTGCCGCCGATGACATCTCCATTCTCATCTTCGGGCCCGGCTTCACCAAAATCAAAACCGCGCACTGTTTTTAGGCCGCCGACGTAGAAGCGTTCATAAAGAGGAAGGTCCTGACCTCCATAACCGTCGGCATAACCCAAACGTCCCCAGAGATGAAAAGCGCTACTCCATTTAAAGGGATAGAATTTATGGCCTTCAAGAATGACCTTGTAAAAATCATTGTCAAAACCCAAAGGGCCACCGGCAAAAACTACCGTTCCTTTGACCTTATAACCCCGGGTCGGGAAGAGGTAATTGTCGCGTTTGTCACGGGTTAGTGATACGTAGACCTGACTTGTGGTTGTGAGCCCTTCTTCATCTTGAATATAGTCAGAAGCGGTTGAACTTATATTGAAAATGTCGACTTTCTCCCAGCGGTAACCGGCCGACCAGCTGGTGTATTCGTCGATTGGTTTGCCCACATGAACCCGAATCCCCTGCTGTGCTGTATCATAGGCGTCATATGTGTTCTCTTCATTATAGATATTGATGCCGGAACTCATATTCATATCAAGGAAGTAGGGGTCGGTCAGGCCGATATTGTAGAACTGGCGTGTGCCCGAAAGTTCAACGTTGAAAGTTGCGTCGAGACCTTTACCAAGCCAGTTTTTCTGGGAGATGTTGGCTATTCCGATGATGCTGTCGACTGTGCTGTAGCCGAGGCCGACACTGAAGGCGCCGGTCGAACCCTCTACGACCTTAACGTTGACATCGATGGTTTCGTCGTCGTTCTGGATGGTCTGGATATCAGCTTCCGAGAAGAACTGAGTGTTGTTGATTCTTTCGCGGCTACGTTTGAGGGCCGATCCACTGAAAAGGTCACCTTCTGAAAATCGAAGTTCTCGACGGATGACCTTATCGCGGGTTTTGGTGTTGCCGGCGATATTGATGCGGCCGAAAAGAAACTTGGTTCCCCTGGTGATATAGTAAGAGACATCAATTTCACGTTTTTCAGGGTCTATACTGGTGCGCGGGTCTATATCGACATATGCGTGACCGCGGTCTGCAAAAAAGGTTGAAAGGGTTTCAATATCAGCTTGCAGATTGAGATTACTGAAGGTTTTACCGCTTTTCCCCTTGAGAACTTTGAGCAGATTGTCGGTCAACTCCTTTTCACTGTCAGGGTCAACCACTTCAACTTTTCCCATCGAAAAGACTTCGCCCTCTTCAATATCGAAGTCAAGATATATCCATTTGCGATTATCATCAAGGGTGATTTTAGGTTTGCTGATCCGGGCCTTGACGTAGCCTTTGCTCAAATAGAATGACTTGAGCAGTTTGGCATCATTTTCAAGTTGATCTTTTTTGAGGATACCGGCATCGGTTACCCAGCTGAGAAAAAAACTGTAGGTTTTGGTCTGGAGTTTACGCCGTAAAGTCCAGGACCGGAAGTTGTCGTTGCCATGAAAACGAATTTTTTTGACGTAACATTTAGGTCCTTCGTCAACGACAAAAATAACCTGGACGCGGTTTTTACCCGCTCTTACGGTTTTTGTTTTAATTCGAACCGAATAGAAGCCTTTCTCGTGGTAGAAGGCCTTCATCTTCTCAAGGCTCTCTTTGAGGCGATCTTCATTGAGAATGTTAAAGGTATGCAGGGTGATCTCTTTCAGGAGCTCCTTGCGTTTTACCTTTTTATTGCCTTTGATTGTAATTGTATTGATGGTTGGTTTCTCGACGACAATAACTGCTACTTCAACCCCATCGCCGACAGCTGCAAGGTTGATCATCAGGTTGTCAAAAAAGCCTAAGCTGTAAAGATCCTTAAGATCCTGATCCAGAGTTGTAGTTGAGAGCTGAGCGCCGACTTTGCTTTTCATTTTGTCGGTTATGGTATCCTTGGTTACCTTCTGGTTGCCAAGAACCACGATCTCGACAATCTGTCGTCCGGAGAAGCCCTCTTCCGCAGCGTTTGCCGGAGGTGGGCTTCTAAAGAGGAGAGCCATCAGGGCCCATAGGAGTCCTCCCATCAGCAAAAGGCGGTAACGGTTTTGTTGAAAAATGAGTTGATTTTTAGTCTTGATCATAAGGTGTTTATTGTAAAAAAGTGTAGTAGCGAAAAAAATCAGTCTTGACGGATTTCATGATTCTAAAATCAGGCCGTTTTCTATTAAAATAGTGCGATCCATTTGGGCCGCCAGACGTTGACTGTGAGTGACCAGAAGCAGGGTTGTGTTAAACTCACGGTTACATTGCAGGAGTAAGTCGACAATTTCGTCACTGGTTTCGGCATCCAGGTTTCCGGTCGGTTCATCGGCCAGGACCGCCTTGGGCTGCATGATCAAGGCGCGGGCCAGGGCAACCCGTTGTTGCTCACCTCCCGAGAGCTCTCCGGGTTTATGGCGCAGACGTTCATCAAGTCCAACCTTTCGCAGAAGCCTAGTCGCCATCTCTTTGGCCTCAGGCATTGGGATGCCATTGATTAAGGCTGGTGTCATGACGTTTTCCAGGGCGCTGAATTCTGGTAACAGGTGGTGGAACTGAAAGACAAAGCCAAGGCTTAAATTACGCCATTTTGCGAGCTCTTGTTCGGAACGGGAAAAGATATCTACTCCGGAAAAACTGACGCAGCCGCTGCTCGGCTTATCAAGTGAACCAATTATCTGCAACAGCGTGCTTTTGCCTGCTCCTGATTCACCGCAGATAGCGATGCGCTCCCCGGCCTCAATCGTAAAATCAATCCCTTTTAAGACACTGATTTCCCGTTTGTCGAGAAAAAAACTTTTTTTCAATCCATCCGCTTTAATCATCTCTTCTCCCTTAATAATGGCTGGGGGAGGGTTGAGATATAGTTGATCTTTTTCTTAATCAGATCCTGTTTGCGGGCTCTAAAAGATTTTAGAATACGGGGCAGAAAGTCAGGGAAATGGGCTGCCATCCGATCAACTTCCCGGCGTTTTAACCAAGCTACCCAGCCCTCAGAGAGCGCGCTGACAGTAGCACTTGCTGCTTCACCGGTTAGAAGAGAAAATTCACCAAAAAAATCTCCGGCGCTGAGTTTGGTGATAGGGATTGCTTCTGTCCTGTTAGATCCCCGGCAGCTGATTTGAAGATCTCCGTCAAGAATGACGTAGAGGCTCTCATTTCGTTCCCCCTCTTTAAGTAGAATTTCTTGTTCCGAAAATTGTCTGATCTGAAAGGCTTCGGCTATTCTGTAAAGCCAGGGGAGGTCGCGGTCATCTCCGGAGATGAAAATAGGTCTCAAGGCATACTCAAGAAGGCGCTTATGGGCTGCTATCCGAAGGGTTTCCAGAAGGGGCATTCGGGCTTTAAGGAAATTTCTGAAATCTTCTCTGGTGACGGTTAGAACTTTACATGGTTCCAGAGCGATAATGGTAGCTGTAGCATTGCGATTGGGTAAAAGCATGGTGAGCCGGCCGAAGAAATTACCTCTACTCAAGGCTGCAAGCTCTACGGATCGGCCACTGGGCTCCTGGTGAATGACCTGAAAACGGCCCTCAGCAATCAGGTAGAGATTATGGTTCTTCTGATTTTGTGTGATTATCTCTTGACCTTTGTCGATTTTTACAGCAGGAATAATCTTTTCCAGTTCAATGATTTTAGAAGGCTCTATTTTTTCAATGGAGAAAGTCTCTTCTCGAAGATTTTTTCCACCTTTTGGGCTGTGTAGTTGCAGGGCTTCGGCTTCGAGTCCCTGGTTGTGGTAAAGGCAACTCAAAAAGGTTAGAGCCATAGGGTTGTAATTGTCTTCTTTCAGAATCAATTTATAGGTGGCTATGGCCCTGCTTAAGTCGCCTTTTAAAACCATCTCTGTGGCTACCTTAAAGTAGGTTTCAATCCCTTCACTGAGCTTTCGCTTACTAATCTGGGAACGGGCCAGAATGATTTGAGAGTGTAGGTTTTTCTCTCGGTTATGTCGAAAATCGTCGGCCATGTCGATTCCCTACTCGTAGCGCAAGGCTTCGGCCGGCAGTAGGCGTGAAGCGCGAAAAGAGGGGTAGATCGTTGCAATAAAGCAAAGCAGCAGGGATAGTGAGGCGGTCGCAGCCAGATGGAAAAACTGCAGATCTACCGGTAGGGAGGTTTCAAAGTAGTAGACATCACCCGGGAGGGTGATGAAGTCGTACCTTTTTAAGATCTCGCAGAGAAGCAGAGAGCCCGCCAAGCCGAGAAGGGTTCCCGCAAAACCGATTATCATTCCCTCCCAGACGAAGATACGCATTATGCGGAAGGCGGAGAGTCCCATGGTTTTGAGAATGGCGATCTCTTTATGTTTCTCCATGACTACCATGATCAGAGTGGAGATTATATTGAATGCGGCAACCATTATAATCAGTGCCAGGATGATAAACATGGTAATTCGTTCAAGCTTAAGGGCGGCAAAAAGATTGCGATTCATACTGATCCAGTCCCGAGCCCAGTAGGGGTAGGACAATATCTGGCGAATCTTTTCAGCGATGGCTCCAGCCTCATAGAGTTTCTCGACTTCTACGGCTATGCCTGAGACCTGACCGGGCAGGGCGAAAAACTTTTGGGCAGCCTCCAAGGTGGTGTAGGCCAAGGCGGAGTCGTATTGGTACATTCCTGAAGTATAGGTGCCGATGACCGTAAAACGCTGCATTCTGGGTACCAGACCCAATGGGGTTGGTGAGCCGCTGGGGGCTATCAGACGGAGGCTGGAGCCTGTTTTGACGCCGATGCTTTTGGCCAGCTCACTGCCCAGGATGATTTCTGGAGGGCTATTTCCTGAGCCGTTTAGGGGAGAGAAAAAGCGTCCGTCAACCAGCATTCCTTCCAGCTTTTTACGCAAGGGGTCGTGATTCCGATCAATGCCTCGAATGCCGGCTCCGCTGACCTGTCGGCCGTGGGTCAGCATCGCTTGGTTAAGAATAAAGGGCGCTGCCTCCTTGACCTCATTCAGTTGGCCGATAGTGTCAGTCAATTTTTCGTAACCGTTGATGGCACCACCATATTTCATGACCATAATATGGGCTGTATTGCCGAGAATCTTTTTTTTAAGCTCTTTTTCGAAACCGCTCATGACCGCTATGACCACGACCAGGGCCATGACCCCGAGGGCGATGCCTAGTATAGAGATCAGGGAGATCAGTGAGATAAAGACCTGTTTACGTCGCGCCAGCAGGTGGCGTAGAGCAATAAAAAGTTCGAAGCGCAAATCGGCAGCCTCTACTGTTCCGGTTTGAGGAGCGGGAAGAGGATGACGTCACGGATCGATGCGGCATTGGTAAAGAGCATTACCAGCCTGTCGATGCCGATGCCTTCGCCGGCCGTCGGCGGTAAGCCGTATTCCAGGGCCCGCAGATAATCGGCATCAAACTGGTGGGCTTCCTGATCGCCCGCGGCTTTCTCTTTAAGCTGCTGTTCAAAACGCTCTCTTTGGTCCAGGGGGTCATTTAGTTCGGAAAAAGCGTTGGCCATCTCGCGGCCCGCGATAAAAAGTTCAAAACGGTCGGTTACCTCAGGGTTGGAGTCATTTCTTCGTGAGAGAGGTGAGATAGCAACCGGGTAATCGGTAATAAAAGTAGGCTGGATAAGCTGCTCTTCCACCTTCTCATCAAATAGTTTCATCAGGCATTTGGCGTGACATTCTCGTTCTTGAGGGGCCATTTCAAGGCCGAATTCTTCGATTAGTTCCAGTGTGGTCTTGCGGTCTTGAAGTCGTTTGGCATCAATTCCGGTATATTTTTCAATCGCTTCAATGACCGTCAAATGATCCCATGGTGGGGTGAAGCTTATCTCCTGATCCTGATAAATGAGAGTGTCATTGTTGTTCAATGTCCGACAGATAGTGACGAAAAGTTCTTCAGTTATGCCCATTAAGTCGAGGTAGGTAGCATAAGCCTGATAGAACTCAATCATGGTAAATTCAGGGTTATGTTTTATTGAGATACCTTCATTGCGGAAATTACGGTTAATTTCGAAAACCCTTTCAAAACCGCCGACCACCAGTCTTTTGAGATATAATTCAGGGGCTATACGAAGGTTTAAGTCGAGGTTTAAGGCATTATGGTGAGTCGTAAAGGGACGGGCGGTAGCCCCCCCGGCAACGGTCTGCATCATTGGCGTTTCAACTTCAAGGAAATCTTTTTCCTTGAAGAAACTTCTGATGATATCGATGATTTGGGTTCTTTTAATAAAGGTTTCCCGGACCTCTTGATTGACGATTAAGTCGACGTAGCGTTGCCGGTAGCGGGTTTCGATATCTTTTAAGCCGTGCCACTTCTCCGGCAGGGGGCGCAGAGCTTTGGTCATGATCTGGACGCTGGCCGCCTGAATCGTGATTTCGCCGGTTCGGGTCTTGAAAACGGTTCCACTGACACCAATAGTATCACCGATGTCAATGAGCTTGAAAATCTTGAAATTATCCTCACCAATCAGGTCTTTGCGGATATAGGTCTGAACTTTACCGCTACGATCCTGCAGGTGGGCAAAAGCGGCTTTGCCAAATAGCCTGAGAGATACTATGCGGCCGGCAGCAGTTACCGGCGGGGCACTCTCTTCAAGGGTCTGGGCTTCCAGTTTACTGTACTCTTCAAGGATGCTCGCTGCAGTGTTTGACGGTGTGAAATCGTTGGCAAAGGGGTTGACCCCCAACGCCCTGAGCTGCTCAAGTTTGTTGATGCGTTGTTGGCGTAAGCTATTTTCGCTGTCTTGACTCATGTCAGAAATATACCTGAAATTTATAGGAACAGTTTAAAGTTCAACGTGGCTGACTTATTCGGGCCACAAAATGTGGGTTAAATTATTTATGGGGTTCGCTAATGAGGTTCAGTTCTCTGCTGGCGCTTTCGGCGAAACTTCCGCTGGGCTGCAGTTTGATTACCTGCTTGAAAGCCTCTATTGCTTGGGGTGTTTTTTGCAATGCTTTTTCTATTTTTCCGATTTGTAACCAGACACCAGGATGTTCAGGAGATATTTGTCGGGCTTTTTCCGCTTCTTTTGCGGCAAGCTCGAATTTGTTCAAATTGAAATACAGTGAGCTGAGTTCATAATGTGAAGGAAAATAGTCTGAGTTAAAATCTATAGCCTTATGGTAGCAACCAAGCGCCTGCTTATTTTTATCTTGCAGGCGATAGAGGTTCCCGAGGTTGTGGTATGCCTTTTCCGGAGTTTGGTAGAGTTTGTTGCTGCCGGCTTCGATGAACTCAGTTTCAGCCTCCGCGAAACGCTTTTGCTGCATAAATATGCTGCCCAGAGTGTTGTGGGCTTCGGCATGCTCAGGATCGATGGCAAGGGCGGCTTTAAGGGCTGAAACGGCTTTTTCCGGTTTATGTTCAATCAAGGCAACCATGCTCTCAAGATAGAGAGTCCGTTGGTCTTCAATGCCGGCCTCGTTAACTTTTTGTAAACCATTTTTTACCAGGCTGTAGTTTCGGGCTTCAAATGCAATCAACAGGTTTTCATAAAATTGATCAGATAGCTGACGTTGTTCGGGTGGAGGGGTGTGGCCGCAAGCAGCACAGCAGATGATATAGATAAGGATGACAAAAAATATTCTTGCCCTCATCTTGCTGTTTCGGTAAAAACCTGTGTGTTTGGTGATGATATTTTTCATCAAATAAAAAACAGATAAGCCCTCATGTCAGCTTATGAGAGTTCGTTGAGGGCTGCTTAAAATGGTGTTGGAATTTTGAGTATACGCTAATATCTTGAACTGCAGGTTTCCATGGAGCTTGTTTTTTTTCGGATGAAAATTATGATTTTGCCCGATTTTTTAAACTTAATAAGCGCTCTTCAGCCCAGGGTTTAAAAAAAGAGCTCTGGAGCAACTGGATCATGTTCTCGTAGGTAGCTACAGCTTTTTCCGGTTGCTCGCTTTTCTCATAGCTGAGTCCTAAAAGGATGTAGAGGTCCTCATTGATAAAGCTTCGCTCGGTCTGCATCCGCTCAAGAATTGAAATGGCGGCAGTATACTCTTTCTGCTGAAAATGGATGGTAGCCAGCCCTAAACTTTGGAGATCTTTAAGGTGCCGGTCTGCAGCCTTGTCATTGTTCTGGTAGAGTTCAGCGGCTCCGCTTAAATTGCCGGCTCGGTACTTTTGGTTGGCACTCAGGTAGCCCGCTACCGGTCCGGCAATTGTACTCTTGTATGAAGAAAGGATGGTGTCCAGTTGTGGGTTGGTGACGTTATTTGGTTCGCTGGATTGGTTTTCAAGATTATTAAGGACCTGGTTTAGTAATCGCTGGGCCGAGTGGTTGCGGTCGCTGGCATACCAGTAGGCACCGATTGCTGTGGCGGCCACCGCAACCAGGATAACAGCGGCAGTCGAAATAAACTTCAAGTGCTTTTTGACATAGTCAAGAACTGAGTAGGTGGTTTTGATGAAGGCATCAGGTTCACGTAATTCACGGCGTACCGATATTTTCCCTTTGGACATATGCGTACTCTTCCTTAAATTTTATGGCGATGTTTCTGGGTTTTAGGAAATTTAAATAGTGTCAATTTAACTCTTTTCAATCATGAAAAAACTTTAATAAAGCCCTGAAAAAGCTATTTTTTTTAAAGCTTTGCTCCTTTAACACAGGAGAACGAATGAATCAATGAAAATCGCTTTTATTTGATGGTTGTTGGTTGAGTTTATGAAGTTTTGTAAAACCGGTAGTAGAAAATTTAAACCATTAAAAAAGCCCAACATTTAATGTGCAATGTTGGGCTTTTTTGAGTCGTTAAGATTTTGCTTGTAGTCTTTAATAACTACCGGTTACAGCAAGAGTAATAAACTTAATGGTTTTACCGGGGTTACTCTTTGTCTGTGTTGCTTTTTGGAGCAGGGGCAGCTTTCTTGCTGGCCGCACGCCGACGCGGAGTTTTGGGTTTGGCTTTTACTTTCTCTTTTGTTTCAGTCTGGTCGGCAACTTTTTCTTCAGTCTTTTCAGCTTTTTTCTTAGCTGCAGGAGTTTCAACAATTACTTCCTTTACTTCCGGTGCCGCTGCAGCCGGGGGCTCAGTGCTTGGGCTTGCGGCCTCATCCTGATCATCGCAACTAAGGTCTTCCGGCGGGGTTTCGGCTTTTATCTCGTTGATCTCATCAATCACCATCTCCTGTTCCTGATCAAGGTCAGCGATTGTCAGTAGAAGTTGGGAGATTTCATCTTTTTCCCAGATATCTTCATCTTGCTGCAAGGCCTTGAAAATGTACACCCTCTCACCGAGGTGGCGGAGCTGCTGTTTGCGGCGATTGCTGATCGCCATGAGTTTTGCTTTGCGGCTTCCTAAACGGCACAGTTTTCCAACTTGGTAGTTGATGTTTTTGAGCACTGAATTGGCCATGCTTCTCCTCCTGAATAGTAATTTGCGAGTATAGCTAGTGAAAACGGTAATACTTGTCAAGGTTTTTTTTATTTTCGTGTTGTTTTTTATTTTTTTCTGTGTAGAGTAGGCCAGTGGTCAATGTAAGTAAAATACTTTCATCTTTGGTTGTCTCTGGTGCTGTGAAAATTAACATAGTTGTAACCCATAGATTGAATAAGCTGTTTGGCTCCGGTTGTGCCGGGGTGGTATAGAGGATCTCAAATAGTGAATAGTGAATCATGGATTGTCATACCGGCCCGTTATCAGGCGCGGCGGTTTCCTGGCAAACCTTTGGCTTTGCTTCATGGTCGCCCGATGATTGCCTGGGTGTTTGATGCCTGTTTGGCGGCTCGGAAGGCCCAGGAAGTGGTGGTGGCAACCGATGATCAGCGGATTGCCGAAGAGGTGCATGGCTTTGGTGGCCGAGTCGAGATGACCGCCAGTCATCATAAGAGCGGTACTGAGAGATTAGCCGAGATCGCTGGGCGCTTTCCTGATGTGAAATGGTTTGTCAATGTTCAGGGCGATGAGCCGGGAATCGATCCCGGATTAATTGATCGGGTTATAACTTTGCTGGCGGAGAGGGACAGTCCTGATTTGATAGTTTCGGCGGCCACCTCTCTGCGCAGCCTGGACGATTATAGGTCACCCCATGTTGTAAAGGTGGTGGTTGATCTTAAGGGTAAAGCTCTCTATTTTTCTCGTTCTCCGATCCCTTTTTTCCAAGATGAGAGTGCTGGTATTCGAGCTTTTCAAGAGGGTTGCACGGGGGTTCTTCAGCATCTTGGGATTTATGGTTATAGTGGTAGTTTCTTGCGTAATTTAAGTCGTCAGAGGCCGGGATTGTTAGCGGCGGCTGAGAATCTGGAGCAGTTGAACTGGCTTGAAAATGGCTGCTCCATAGAGATTCTCGAATGTAATTCCCCCTGGTCAGGTATCGATACACCGGAAGAGTTGGAGCGTTTTTCCTCGCAATGGTCCGGAACGATTGGCGGGTAAGCCGAAAAAGAGATTTAGATGAGTGACTGGATTGAAGTTGAAGCGGATAGTAAACATATCAAGCGGGAGCGCGAAAAAGCTCGTCAACTACGCAATAGTCAGCACTGGCAGCGACTATTAAATAAAGGTATATGCCATTATTGTGGACGTCATTTCTCCTCTCATGAGCTGACGATGGATCATATTGTTCCCCTCTCCCGAGGGGGGCGCAGCGTAAAAGGTAATATTGTTCCTTGTTGCAAGGATTGTAATAATAAGAAGAAGTACAAGACGCCTGTGGAGATGATTTTGGAGGGTTTATAATGGGGCATGTGATTAATGAGGCTGATATTGAGGTTGCGGTGGCCACTAAACCATTTGCGGTGGCCGAAACATATTCTAAATTTATTAAAAAGGAGAGCGACTCCACCGGTACTGTAGTTATGCATCATGGGTGTGTTAAATATCCGGGCAAGGTACTGCCCGATTTTCGCGTAGTCAGTCTTGACGCACTGGTTGACGATGTTTGTGAAGGTTTACGTACCATAGCCGTTGATGCGGCCTGGCATTTTATCCTGCACCGTATTTTCATTCTGCATCGCCTGGGAACGGTTGAGCGCGGTGGTGATGTCCTGCTCGTTATCTGTTCAGCTGCGACTCGCCGGGATGCTTTTGATGCCTGCTCATGGATTGTCGATGAGATAAAAAAAGAACGCCTCATCGCTCTGCGCGAGCTGCCTTTTTAATCAAAAGGCTCCAAGTTGACATGGTGATATCTTTATTTTAAGAGCTTCACAGGCAGCTGTAATGTCAGTTTTTTTAAGGTTTAAGCGAGCCGCTGTTTCCCAGGCCTCAAGGCATGGCAGGCGATTGTTCTTTAGGCCATTGGTTAAGGCCTCGCAGAGTTCCGGGGCGGGGGTCGTCGCGGCTTCTATTTTATTTTCCTTGCGGCCTTGGCCAAACAGACCAAGCTGGCACCCGGTCAGGCGGATCTCCAGAAGGTCTGCGACCCGGCCGACCTCGGCTGCAGAGAAGCCCGTTTCCTGCGCCAGTTTATGGGCCTTGGAACAACTTAACTGGTTGTTTTCAGCAGCTTCGGCTACTTTGTTTCTCAAGATTTCGGGGCTCTGAGAGTCATTGTGTTTGGCGGCGTAGTTGCCGGTGTTCTGGTGTGTCATCAGTTCGATTTCCTCGTTTTCGGTTGCTTTGTTTGTTTTACTTTTTCCGATTTTTTAATCTTCTGTTTTTCGGGGCCGGCCACCTGGCAGGCGGGTTTCATTCAGGTTGAGATGCCCATTTTGGGCAGGATAACAGCCTGTAGCAGATACCAGGCGATGATGATTCCCAAGACTATCAACAACTCCTTCATGGTTTACTCCTTTTATGATTACGTTCGGATGGTTACTGTGGCGTTTAAGCCGCATAGATTTTGTTTTTGAGAGATGGCCTCGCTGCCAGCTTAAATAGCCTGTTTGCGAAGATAGATACTATTATTACTTCAATCAACCTTGTAGACGTCGATTTTCTTTCTTCCCCATTCGAGAGCCCGATTGTGAGAGTTGAAAAAGAGATCTAGTCTTCGCTCTCCTTTGATAGCCGAGCCGCGATCCTCAACCACTCCGTAGCCATATCCCGGGATGTAGAAACGGGTGCCGAAAGGGTGATAAGTGGTATCCGCGGCCAGGGTCCCATCTTGTGAGAACCAAAGCCAGGGGAAGAAGAGGTACCAGGGCTTATGCAAAAGTCCGGGATTGGGTTCTTTGGGTACGGTGCCGCTGGCAGTTAGACCACTATACTCTCGACCCCGATTTTTACCGGTCGTGATATAGCGGTTCCAGAAGTCGAGTTTGAGAAATTTCCAGCTGCCTCTCTCCCAGCCGCAGCATTGGCCGCAACCACAATAGGCTGTGGTCTCCATTCGTATCGCTTTGCCGTGTCCGCCACAGCTGCAGAGGAGAAGCACAGCCATGGTGACGAGAGAGATTTTCAAGTGACATTTATATTTGTTGAAACCGCATAAATTTATATCTGATACAGATTCATCGCGATGCTTTATGGTGTTGTTCTCTGAATGCATGATTTCAAACCTTTGAAATTACCTTGCAATAGTTGTTTGACTTAACTTTTTCGGTTCCGGCCCAGCCGGATAAGGAGAAAATAATATGAAGTTTATAGAAATGCTGGAACGAGCTCAGAAAAAAAACAGCTCGCTGCTCTGTGTTGGTTTGGACCCGTCGTTGGAACGCTTGCCTGATTCCTGTCGGACGGTGTCGCAACCTCTCTTTGCTTTCAATCGGGCTTTGATCGATGCCACCGCCGACCTTGTTTGCGCCTATAAACCGCAAATCGCTCACTATTCGGCCTGTGGGGCGGAAGCGGAACTTCTGGCAACGATCAGTTATATTCATGATAACTATGCTGATATTCCAGTGATTCTTGATGCCAAACGGGGCGATATCGGCAGCACGGCGGAAAAATATGCTCTCGAAGCTTTTGAACGTTATCAGGCCGATGCGGTTACTGTCAATCCCTATCTTGGTGGTGACTCACTTGAACCTTTTCTGAAGTACGAGGAGAAGGGGGTGGTCATTCTCTGTCGCACCTCTAATCCTGGTGGAGGTGAGTTGCAGGGGCTTGAGGTCGATGGTGAGCCGGTCTATCTGAAACTTGCCGGGTTGGCGGCAGCTTCCTGGAATAAAAATCACAATATCTTGCTGGTTGTCGGAGCGACCTGGCCGGCTGAACTCGCCCGGGTGCGTGAGGTTGTCGGTGAGATGCCCTTGCTGGTGCCCGGAGTCGGAGCCCAGGGTGGTGATCTGGTCGCAGTTTTAGGAGCCGGTTTGAATAGTCGTGGGGCCGGACTGGTGATTAACTCATCCCGGGGTATTATCTATGCCGGGCAGGGAGAAGGCTATGCCGAAGCGGCCCGACAGGCGGCATTAGAGCTGCGTGATGCGATCAATTGTCATCGCTAGATAAATTTTTAAAGAGGCATTTTTTTTCTTGACAAAGGAGTTATCTCTTGTTAAATAGGATAAAAAAGATAAACTTAATCCCTTTAGAGGTCTTTCAATAAACTTTTTTTTAGAGGAGATAGAATATGTGTATAGAGATTAAACATCAGTGTGCAGGTGGTCACCAGAGTGCTCAATTCAGTAATCTTGATAATGTTCTTCCGGCTGCAGTGATCAATAAAGTCTATTGTCCGGAATGTCTTGAAAAGCCTGAATTTGATGCCTCAACTATGCTTGAAGACAATGGCTGGTTGATTGAATACGATATGGAGCTTGCAACTTATCTTCTAGGTAAACATGGTATTGAGAAAGAGGTTATTACGCCTGAATATCTGTTCGACAGTCGTTACTCAACCTGGCAGGGGATGTCTCCAACCGATATGGCGGAGAGCATTCGTGAGCGCCAGGAGATTATAGCACTGGCCAAGGTCGACAAGAAAAAATATTTTGAAACCATGAAGAGTTGGAGTATTGACCGGATGAAAGCTTTTACTGAAGCCGGCTGGCGTAAAGCCCAGGCTGCTTAAGCGGTTTTACAATTTACTTCTTCCCCTCCCCCCCCCTTGATAATGGCGGGTCTGGTAATGCCGGATCCGCCATTATCTTTTCAGGGTAAATTTTGCAGGCTCTTTAGGACTTCATCGATCAGCCATTGCGGAGTCGAGGCCCCGGCACTGATGCCGACTGTTTGTTTGTCGAAAAACCATTCGCTCTGCAGATCTTCAGCTGTTTCAATGTGATAAGAGGCCGCCTGTCTCTCCTGGCAGAGCTCGTGCAGGCGATTGGTGTTGGCACTGTTGCGGCCCCCGATAATAATCATGCAATCACAGCTTTTTGCCAGCTCAAGGGCTTCGCTTTGCCGGTCGCTGGTGGCGGTACAGATGGTGTTGAAACAGCGCAGTTCACCTTTGATGGACAATAGAGATAGTGCAATTTCGTTGTAGAGTTGTTGTGATTGGGTAGTTTGTGCGAGAAGGGCGATGCGGGGAGGTTTGCGTTTTGTGAAGAATCCGGCTGGAATATCATCCTGGTTGGAGATAACTAAAGTATGTTTCGGGTCTCCGTAGCTGATCAGACCGGCAACTTCGGGATGGTCGGGTTCTCCGAGAATAATAACTTGATAGCCGGCCTCACTCATCTCCGCGACAATCTCCTGGGCCCGCCGAACAAACGGACAGGTGGCATCGGTTACAGTTAAATCGGGATTTTGTTCCAGTTTTTGGGTTAGTTGTCTGGTTATGCCATGTGATCTGATTATGACGACCCCTTGCTCGAGTTCACAGATTTGGTCGACTTGTTTTACACCCATTTCGTTAAGTTGATTAACCACCTGGGGGTTGTGAATGATCGGGCCTAAAGTGCGGATTTGCTGATCAGGATATCTTTTCGGGGCTTCGTTTGCCAGATAGACGGCTCGTTTGACGCCGAAACAGAAACCAGCAGTTTTGGCAACTTTAATATGTAATTTTTTAGCCATTAAACCGGCTCTCAAAGAGATCGATAATTCGTTGGCAGACATCTTCGATACTAAGCTTGGAGGTGTCGATGAAGATGGCGTCTTCAGCCTGGCGTAGCGGGGCTTGAGAACGGGAACTGTCAGCCTCATCGCGCCGGGCGATAGCCTCAGTGACACTTTTTAAGTCAACTTCAGCATTTTGTTTTTGCTCTTTAAGGCGGCGTCTTGCCCGGGTGGTAAGATCGGCATCAAGGTAAATCTTAAGATCTGCCCGGGGAAATATAACGGTTCCGGCATCCCGGCCGTCAATAATGGCGTGGCTGTTTTGGGCAGCAGCTCTCTGTAGTGGCAGCAGCGCATTTCTGACACAAGAGAGGCTGGAGACGGCTGATGCGAGACGGTCAATCTCGGGGCTGCGGATCAAGTCGGTAACCTCCTGCTCATTGCAGAAGACCAGATTATTTTCACCAGATGCCTGAAAACTGATCCTGATATCTCGTAGAAGCGGGGGCAAGGCGTTCTCGCAAGTTACATCGAGGCCCTTTTTACGGGCTGCCCAGGCCACACAACGGTACATAGCTCCGGTATCGATGTAGCTTAAGTTAAGGCGGGCGGCAACTTTTTTGCTGATTGTACTCTTGCCGGCCCCCGAAGGCCCGTCGATGGTGATAATAAAGTTTTTGTCGGGTTTCTTCGACGTCATTAAGATTTAACCCGTTCCATATACTCACCAGTGCGGGTGTCGATCTTTAAGCGGTCACCGGGGTTGATAAAGAGAGGAACATTTATGCGGGCGCCGGTTTCGACGGTGACCGGTTTGGTTACGCTGCTGGCAGTGTCACCTTTAAGTCCGGGTTCGGCCTCGGTTACTTCGAGGGTGACAAAGGTCGGCAGATCCAGATTAACGACCCGGCCTTTATAAAACAGAACCGTGACAATGCTGTTCTCCTGGAGGAAGTCCTTGGCGTTGCCGACAATATCAGCGGTTAATGCGGTTTGTTCATAGGTGTCGTTGTCCATGAAGTGGAAGTCGCCGTCAGTATAGAGGTACTGCATCTCTTTCTCTTCGATATCCGGTTTGCCGACTTTTTCGCCGGAGCGGAAGGTACGTTCAACGACATTGCCGTTGAGCAGGTTTTTTAGTTTGGTCCTGACAAAGGCGCCGCCTTTACCTGGTTTTACATGTTGGAACTCAACAATGATGAAAGGCTCGTTATTAATCTCAATGCGTAAGCCGCGGCGAAAATCGGGGGTTGAATACATAGTCTTTTCCTTATTTATTAAGTAGAGTTTTTTGTCGGCGGAGAGTCATCTCCGCCGTTTAAGCGATAATCATATTTGCCAGACTTTTATCGATGGTCGTAAGTTTTTCAGCTCCCTTGTCGCCGAGATATATCATATCTTCAATCCGGATACCCCAGCGATTTTGGAAGTAGCATCCCGGTTCAATCGTAAAAACCATGCCCTGTTCCAGGTACCCGTCCAGGGATTGCTGTGAGATCGAGGGCGCTTCATGGATCTCCAGGCCGACTCCGTGTCCGGTTCCGTGGCTGAACCATTTATTAAGTTCAGCTTCAACCAGTACCTCTCTTACCTGGCGATCAAGTTCTCGGGCCGTTATATTGGTTGCCAAGGCTTTCAGGCCCCGGTCCTGGGCCTTGTAAAGAGTCCTGTAGACCTTCTGGACTTCATGGTCGGGTTCTTCGAGAAAGAAGGTGCAGGTCTGGTCACTGTGGTAGCCCTGATAGCAAGCCCCGAAATCCATGGTGACGATATCTCCAGGATTGATGAAACGTTCTGAAGCGACACCGTGCGGCAGGGCGGAGCGCGGGCCACTGGCGACAATCAGGGGGAATGCTGCCTTTTCACCACCGGCTCGACGTATCTGGTACTCTATCTCGGTTGCCAGATCGCGTTCACTGATGCCGGGGCGCAGCTGTGGAAGGCTTTTTTGCAGGGCCTCTTCTGCGATTGCAACGGCTTTGCGTAAGAGTTCGATCTCCTCCCTATCTTTATGCATTCGTGGTCTTGAGAGAGTAGAGGCGGCGGCGACCGGTTCTTTACCGCTTAGATTCTGTCGCAGTTTAATCCAGGTCCCGGCATTTAACTTACTTTCATCAATGCCTAGTGTTTTTATTTCGAAATTAACTTTTATATATTGACAAAGATCACTTAAAGAGGTGATACGGATCAGATCGAATGAACTCGGAATCTCGGCTGCAGCTTGGGTTGTATAGCGGCCATCGGTAAAAAATATGTTATGGGCAGCGCTTAGCAGAAGATAGGCGCTATCGCCGCTGTAGCCGGTATAGTAATTAAGATTGGCCGGATGATTAATAAGAAAGGCGTCGCATTGCGCTTCATTAAGCAGATTGCGAAGTTTTTCTATCCTTTGCGGGTGTTTCTTGCTGTGGTCGGGCTCCAGGTAGTTTTTCAAGGCAATAGTTTACTCCACAATCTAAGGCTTGAGCAACAACTTAAATGTTTCAAGGGCTACAAGGTAAGAGGTAGAGCCAAAACCGCTGATGCTGCCCCGGCAGACAGCTGCCGTCAGTGACTTTTGGCGAAAGTCCTCCCGGGCACTGATATTGCTCAGATGGACTTCAATAACTGGAAGCTCAATGGCTGCAATCGCGTCGCGAATGGCGACGCTGGTATGGGTGAAAGCCGCCGGATTGATGATGATGCCGGAAAAACCCTCTTTCCCGGCATTCTGCAACCAGTCGATGATCTCTCCTTCATGGTTGCTCTGGTAGCAGGTTGTTGCCAGTGCGAGAGCTTCACCATGACGGTCAATTTCACGGTTTATCATGTCCAGAGTTTTTGATCCGTAGATTTCCGGTTCACGCCGGCCCAGGAGGTTGAGGTTGGGGCCGTGGATAGTCAGGATCTTCATGGGCGCCTCTGCTTGCGAAAAATTGGCTACTGTTTCTCTACGACCTTCAAGAGTTTTTTGAGGTGGGAGATCTGTTTCTGGGTGCGAATTGTCTTTCTGGCTGTTTCCGGGTTGGTCTGAGGTTTGAAATACTCCTTGATCTGGGAGATTTCCTTCTCATAGTATTTGGCTTTTCCCGGGTTCTGCCGGCCAAGCTTCTTGTAGATGTCGATGGCTTCCCGCCAATGCCTCTGATCGAGAAGCAACTTAGCCATGGTCTCAGTCAGAATCGGCGGGTTAGAGCCATCGTTGCTGGAATTATCCATTGGTTTGTGTGTGAATTTTGTTTTTGTTGGGTTTGTAATGGCGCAACTTGTCACGATACTGGATAACGGCTCTCTCTGATAGTGGAAAAATCGTTTCAAGTCAAGAGTGATGGAGTTCGGAAATATTGAACCCAGGCAGGTGGTGTCTGTTATCGACAGGTTTTTGAATAAGCAGGGGGGGTGTTATGCGGGCAGTGGTGCAACGGGTGAAGTCAGCATCTGTCAAGGTAGATGGTCAAGAAGTTTCGGCTATCGGTAAAGGGTTTATGGTTCTGCTCGGGGTTGGGGCTGATGATGCCGCAGATGATGTTGAATATATGGTGCGAAAAATAGGCGGATTGCGGATTTTTTATGACCATGAAGGGCGTATGCGTCTGCCTCTGTCGGAGGTAGACGGTGCGGTGTTGGTGGTTCCTCAGTTTACCCTTTATGGTGATGTGCGTAAAGGGAGTCGTCCCTCATTTACCGGGGCTGCACCGCCGGAGTTGGGGCGGCGGCTCTATGAAGCGGTGATGCAGGGAGTAAGAGATCAGGGGCTGGCCGTCAGTGGTGGGCGCTTTCGTGAGATGATGGAGGTTGAGCTGGTAAATGACGGACCTGTGACAATTTTACTCGATAGTAAGAGAGGGTTTTAAGCCATCCTTTGCTAAGTTCGTTAAAGCTTGTTTGAATCAGCGGGATATGTCGGGGAGAAGTGGTTGATGTTTCAACTTGCTTTTTCTCCACTGACCGCTTTTTTAAGGTTTTTAGCCAAACAGCAGAATGAATTGATTTAGCAGCTCAATTTCGAAATGCCCCGGATTTTCATTCTTGATCAGTTTTAAGGCTTCAAAGGTTGAAAGGGCTTTTTTGTAAGGTCGTTTCGTGGTCAAGGCGTCAAATATGTCGCAAAGAGCACAGATCTTTCCCGGTACGGAGATCTCCTTTGAGGAAAGTTTTTCGGGATAACCTGAGCCGTTACCGCGTTCATGGTGGGTGAGGATGATATCAATAATTGAGGGGTTATCCTCTCCCATCTTATGGACCAGTTCCGCCCCTAACGTTGGGTGTTCCTGCATGAGCTGCCACTCATTTTGGTCGAGAGGTCCTTGTTTGTTGATGATGGAGTTGGGGATTCTGGCTTTGCCGAGATCGTGCAGAAAAAAACCCAACCCTAAAGTTTTGAGTTCCGCTTCATTGATTGACGGCATAATCTTACGCATCATTGAAACAGCGTAGATGCCGACATTGATAGAGTGGGTGTAAGTGTAGTAATCCTGGCTGGTGATCATCATCAGCAGGTTGCTGGTTTTAGGTGACTGGCTTATGGTGTCGATCATGCAATCAACCAGGTCTCGTGTCTGTTTTATACCTTTTGTGCTGGGTTGTAAAAATAGCTCTTCGGTGATGCTGCTGGCGGTATCGTAGATGATCTCAGCTTTGTCATTGTCCGTCAATTCCGGATTGCTCAGGATGGCCGGAAGATTTTCCCTGATATAATTAAGGTAACCTTTTCGGTCGCTGGTGTTCAGGTGGAGATGGGTGACGCGGTTTTCTTTAAGTTGCTCGATTTTTGCGGCAGAGAGCAGGCTGGTGTCGTTGATGAAGAGAACGAAACGATCCTTGCCGGTGCGCAGAAAGAGTTTGACGCCGGCCTGGCGATTGGGTACCAGAGTGTTGACGGGGATTTTTTGGTGGGCTGTATCAGTGTTGTCTGGCGGTGTCTGGGTCACTTTGCACGCCCTGGTTTTGGTTGGAGCTCAACTTTCTGACTTGAGTTATCTACTTGATATTTAAAACAAAAAAATCTT
>JANTGZ010000035.1 GCA_024762675.1 Thermodesulfobacteriota bacterium
CTGAGGGCTGTATCTGCGGTGATACTTCTTTTGCTGTTGACGATTTCGTTAATTCGTCGCGGTGTAACGCTCAACTCTCGGGCGATCTGGTTCTGACTTAGTTTGAGCGGTTTCATAAACTCTTCGCTTAAGACAACACCGGGATGCAGTGGGGGGATTTTGTTTTCACTCATGGTTTTTCCTCTCAATGATAATCAACGATCTCTACTCTTTCCGCATTGTTTTCCTGCCAAACAAAGCAGATGCGCCACTGATCATTTATTCTTATGCTGTGTTGTCCTGCTCGATTACCGGATAATAGTTCCAGCCGGTTAGCCGGTGGAATCCTTAGATCGTTTAAATTGCAACTTTGGTTAATCATTCTTAACTTCCTGAAAGCCGTTGCCTGTATAGATTGAGGCAGCTTTTTTGAGTAGAGTCGGTTAAAAATCTTTTCAGTTTCTTTGCAGGCGAATGATTGTATCATAGTTCTATTATATACCGCATGTCGTTATATGTAAAGAGGGGAAGTCCATTTACTTGCCTTGAGCGATAGGAACAATCTCAGCCTGTGTGCCGTCGATCGCTCTTTGGACTGCTTCACCCCATGCCGGTATAAAGTGCTTTCGGATTTGACGTTCGTATTTTTTGGCCGTGGGTGCGGCCAAATGTTTCTTGGCGTGGTTCTTGATGAAGCGTTCAGCAAAATCATTAAAGAACGGGTTGTCTTCTACTTTCTGCTGGGCCAGCTCTCGCTTTCGTAAAGGGTCAATGCCTTGATTTAGCTGGTCAACAAAGGTGGCGTACTCTGCAAGGAGGTTATGTTAATGATTAACAGACCGTTTGAAATGCAGAAAAGGGAATGCTGCGACCATGCTGCCAGCATGGGAGATGGAGGAAGTTCCCGCCCTCCCAAGCGGTCGTAAAAGGCTCGCCATTTATTGGTGGGTCTTTTTATTTTATTCTCGGTTTGTAAAACAAAATAGATCCTCTCCACACTTATTCATCCTCTTCACGGTTTTCCCAGCTAAGAATAATTTTTTTACCATCAATAGCCGCCCCTGAGCGGGTGATTTTTTGATGACACTCTTGTGAGTATTGTGCCTGACTACAATCTGCCGCAGGGGCAAATAGCTGGGTGAAATCTGAACCGGTACCAGTTATCAAAAACAAGGACCGGGTAATGGTAACAAAGTCTGTCGGCCCGGTCTTTTGGTTAATAAGTCCGGTGGAGAGGAAGGGGGTAACCTGTTGCCCAAGTGATGAATTTACAGGACCTGTTACCCAAAGCGTAAAAAAGGGTTGCCAGCTTTTCGCCGTCAACCCTTTGATTTGTTGAGTATTCTAGTGGTGCCCGGAGCCGGAATCGAACCGGCACGGTATATTATACCGAGGGATTTTAAGTCCCTTGCGTCTACCTATTCCGCCATCCGGGCGTATTTTCGGGAACCGCTTTTGGGAAGGGAAAATTTGGAGGCGCCACCCGGATTTGAACCGGGGATGGAGGTTTTGCAGACCTCTGCCTTACCACTTGGCGATGGCGCCAAAAAAAATCAGCAAGTGATGCTGATTTATATTGTTGAAAAAGAGATGGAGCGGGAAACGGGATTTGAACCCGCGACTTCAACCTTGGCAAGGTTGCACTCTACCACTGAGTTATTCCCGCGCACCAATTAATTTCGAGAGCGCTTTATAAACGAGTCAAAAATAAATGTCAACTTAAAAATCGAAATTAGATCGGTTGCTCGGCATCACTTTTTTGCGTTTTAAGATGTTATTCGCAGCCCGCTTTGCACTGGTTCTACACTGGAAACATTGCCCTATTGACAGTGGGTCTAAAATGCTATATAAGCGGAATTGTTGAATATCTTTCCTGGGCGGTTAACTCAGTGGGAGAGTGCCACCTTCACACGGTGGAAGTCACTGGTTCAAATCCAGTACCGCCTACCAGGGCACTGAAATTCAAGGGAACCCACGGTTCCCTTTTCTGTTTGAAGATGCTATCGCTTGAGTATTGTGATCCTTTTGCGGTGAGGGAGCAGGGTTATGACGGCTACAGTTTATATGGCGGACTTAAGGACCAGTTTCAAAGACAATCTGTTTACTAAAATAGGTCGCCTCTTGGAGCATGCCGGTTTGGCCGAAGGAGTTAGGCCGAATTCGATGACGGCCATTAAGATTCACTTTGGTGAGGAGGGTAATGCTTCGTTTATTCGGCCCATCCTCGTACGACCGGTGGTTGATGCGATTCACGCTTTAAATGGCAAGGCCTTTGTTACCGATACCAATACCCTTTATGTGGGGGCGCGCAGTGATGCGGTCAGCCATCTGGAGACAGCCACAAGGCATGGTTTTAATTTTCCGGTTCTCAATGCTCCGGTATTGATTGCAGATGGTTTGCGGGGTAATAGTACTCGCACGGTTAAGGTTGATTTACGTCATTTTGAGGAGGTTAAGATAGCGGCTGAGATCTTTAATTCCGACGCCATGGTCGTCTTGAGCCATTTTAAAGGTCATGAATTGCCGGGTTTCGGTGGGGCTTTAAAAAATTTGGGTATGGGTTGTGCCGGGCGTGAGGGGAAATTGAGCCAGCACGCCAATATAAGTCCCAAGGTGGCGCGTAAACGTTGTGTCGGCTGCGGGCAATGTATTTCATGGTGCCCGGCGGGAGCCATTACTCTGAATGATGAGAGCAACAAGGCAGTCATTGATAATGATAGTTGCGTTGGTTGTGGTGAGTGCATTGTCATCTGTCCACAGAATGCAATTAATATTCGCTGGAATGAAACTATTCCGGTGTTTCAGGAGAAGATGATTGAGTATGCTTATGGTGCCTGTCAGGGCAAGCGAGAAAGGTGCTTTTTTGTCAATTTTGTTATGCAGGTGAGCCCTGCTTGTGATTGTTATGGGCATAACGATATGCCGATTGTAGCTGATATTGGGATTTTGGCTTCTCGGGACCCGGTAGCTTTAGATCAAGCTTGTGCTGATCTGGTGATTGCCGCTCCGGGGATGCCCGGCAGCGCTCTGGGTGCAGAGATCGGATCTGGGTGTGATAAGTTTAAAGTTCTCTATCCGGAGGTTGATTGGCAGCCGCAATTGGCCTATGGCGAAGAGATTGGCCTGGGCTCCCGTAGCTATGTTCTGGAAAAAGTATAGATATGTTGGTGCAAATCCGGAAAATGCTTGCATTTTATAGTCTATTGGTGTAGCAGGCCCTGATTCTGGTTCAGGCTTGGGGAAACTTTTTTTCTTAAGTTACTGAAACTTCCTTGCCCTTGATTTTGGGGCTATTTAACTCAGAAGGAGGAAATCTAAAAAATGAGTGAAATGGTAAGAAAGTATGAATTGATCTACATCCATCCCGGCAACTTGCCGAGTGAGGATGTGGAGGCGGTGGACGAGATCCTGAATGGGACTCTGGAGCGTATGGAGGGCGAACTTCTGTATCGCGAAGACTGGGGTGTGAGAACGCTGGCTTATCCGGTGAAAAAGAATGCTGAAGGGCGCTATATCTTAATTCGCCTTGCCTGTTCAGCCGATTGTTTGAAAGAGATCGAGAGGCGTTTCAAAATTTCAGAGTCGGTGATTAAATTCCTCTCCGTAAGACTGGCGGATGATTATGTTCAGGAGGTTATTCCTGAAGAGCCTGAAGAGGTAGCCGAAGAAATTGCCGCTGAGGATGTTGAGGAAGAGACCCGGGAAGAGGGTGTCGATGTGGTAGCTGAAGAGGTTGTTTCTGAGGTTGAAACCGCAGGCAGTAGCGATGATGCTGAAGATGAAAACCCGGGAGAAGAATAATGGCTTTTGCAAGAAAAAAAACTGACGTAAAAGGCGGTCGTCGCCGCTCTTTTGTGACCCGCAGGAAATATTGTCGTTTTTGTGCCGATAGCTCAATATCGATTGATTATAAGGATATCCGTCTGTTGCGCTACTATATCAGCGAAAAAGGTAAAATCGTTCCGCGCCGAATATCCGGGACTTGCTCGGCCCATCAGCGTGAATTGATGGCGGCGATTAAGCGGGCTCGAAATATCGCCCTGTTGCCCTTTTCGGTAAGCACTCCGAAACCTTATTAATGGGAGGCTGCAGGCTTCTCCCGGTGCGGAGTTTGAAAAGTTGTGGTTGAGGATCAGGTTCTTGTAAGTCGCACTCTACCGATTGCAGTAGTTACGACGATTGTGCTCTATTTAGGCGGATCACTTTTTCCGATCGTTGGAGCTCTGGTTGGTTTGGCTGCGATTGCACCAAGTGTTTATCTTCGTTTTCAAACCTCTCTGCGCTGGCCGCCAACCTTTATGGTGTTGGCCGTTGTCGGGTTGCTTTTTCTGGGATTTCAAACCCCGTCACCAGTTGCAGTCTATTTCTTTGAATTTGGTCTCTCCAGTCTGATACTTGATGATCTGCTCAGGCGCCGGAAACCAGGGGTTGAAACCCTATTTATTTCAGCTGCAGCAACTACTATTGTTGTAGTTTTGTTAATGCTGTGGTTGAGTCATGATCAAGGTGTGACGCCGGTTATTTTGACCGAGCGGTTTCTGCGGGCCAATATCGCGGCAGTCTGTGCTATTTATGAGAATGCCGGTGTTTCAGCCGTACAGCTTGCGGCTCTGAGGCAGGCGGCGGAAGAGGTCGCAGTTTGGGCCGGCTCTTTTTTCCCGACTTTGCTCTTTATCGCATTTTTTGCGGTTCAGGGCTTTGGTTTCGGGGTTGCCCGTCTCTTTTATAGCAAACTGCATGGGGCTCTGCCGGAGTTGTTAAAAGAAGCTCCGCCTTTTTCCCGAATGCAGATACCGGGGCTGATGGTCTGGCCCTTGATCGTCTGTTTGGGAGGGGTGCTTTTTTTACCGTTGTCGGGTCTGCTTCGTTTTCTCCTGTTGAATGGGGCCGGCATCTTGTTTTTTGCCTACCTGGTTCAGGGGTTGGCGATAATGCAGTTCGCCTTTGAAGCCTTTGCCGTTGGCAAGGTCCAGAGGTTTTTTGTTTTTTTCTTTTTTTTAGCGTTTCAGTTTCTTTTTGTCTTCTTTGTTTTGTTGGGCATATTTGATACCTGGTTAGATGTCAGATTGCGGATCGTGCGTCGTCAGCAGAACTTGGAAAGGTAGTTTTTTGTTTTTGTCAAGAAACTGTAGAAAATACTATGGAGGATCTTTATTATGCGAATAATCTTACAGGAGCCGGTTGAGCATCTTGGTAATATTGGTGAACTTGTAACGGTCGCTGATGGTTACGCTCGCAACTATCTTTTGCCGACCGGGCGGGCGATAGTTGCCAATGAGGGCAATATCAATTATGTCAAACATCATCTTAGGGGTCTCGAAAAGAAGAGGCTGCGATTGCAGGCTGATGGTGAAGCCATGCGTGACCGTCTGGCTTCCTTGAAACTTGAGTTTGAACGCAAAGTCGGGGAACAGGGCAAGCTTTTCGGCTCAGTTACCGTCATGGATGTTGCGGACAAAATTAAAGAGTGCGGGGTTGAGATTGATCGCCGCAAAATCGAGTTGCCCGAAGCTATCAAGAGTGTTGGTGAATTCAAAGCTCTGGTAAAAGTGCAGTTCGGTATTGTCGCGGAAGTCAGCATCGTAGTGGTTGGTGATCAGGAAGTTGCAGTCCCGGTCGAAGAGAGCGAAACTGAGGTTGCATCTTCCGAAGAGGGAAGTGAGACCGTTCAGGCATAGTTGTTTGCCGGTAACGGTTCTTAACGTTAAGGATCGTTACCGGTGGAAATCCATTCATAGCTCTTTCCCGATTTAACCCGTTCAATTTTTCCTTTCCTTCCCTCTCTTTTTAAGATACATATCTTAGTCTGTTCTCAATTTGCGCTCTTTACAGTGAGCAGTTGTAAAACTGTTTCCCTATGCATAAATTGAAACAAGCCATTATTTTTGTGGTTGAAAACACATTGTAATTGTGTGTATGCTTTTCAGGTTGGAGCCGGTTTGGCGGCGCTTGAATTTTTTTTGCTTTGCAGAGGTTGTTGATGGTAAAAAAGATAAAGAACAAAGAGGCTGCCGACTCTCTTCGTATACCGCCTCAGAGTTTGATGGCGGAAGAGGCTCTTCTCGGTGGGGTCATGCTGGAGAACGAGGCTTTAAGTCAGGTCACTGATTTTGTCCGGGAGGAGGACTTTTATCGGCCCGGCAACCGGGAGATCTTCAGAACTATACTGACGCTGGCCAAAAACAATGAACCGATTGATTTGGTTACGGTTGCCGACCATTTAAAACAGAGGCAGAAACTCGATGAGGTTGGGGGTAGTGGCTATCTTTCATCTCTGGTTGATAATGTTCATACCGCAGCCAACCTGACGGCCTATGCCAAAATCGTCAAGAATAAGTCACTACTCAGAGGTTTGATTTATACAGCAACAGACATTGTCGAGCAGAGTTATGGCGAAGTTGAGGATGTTGACCAGCTGGTTGATGATGCGGAAAAATCGATTCTCGATGTCGCTCGTAAGCGTAGCCAGTCGGAAATTACGCCAATAGAAGAGATCGTAAAAAATAGTTTTGCCGCTATTGACGCTGCTTATAAGAGCAATACAACAATTACCGGGGTACCTACCGGTTTTGCCGCGATTGATAATATTACTTGTGGTTTTCAACGTTCCGATTTGATTATTATTGCCGGTCGGCCGAGTATGGGAAAAACCTCTTTCGCGCTTAATATCGCACATAATGCGGCGGCTAATCCAGACACCGTAAATAGAGTTGCTTTTTTCTCTCTGGAGATGTCGAAAGAGCAGCTGGTGACCAGAATGCTCTGCAGTCAGTCGGAGATTAATGCTCAGACTCTCAGGCGCGGGCTTTTAAAGGATGAAGACTGGCCGCGTCTTTCGGAAGCTGCAGCTGTGGTTTCGGATTTGCCAGTCTATATTGATGATACAGCAGCCATTACTGTGATGGAGATGCGAGCCAAAGCCAGGCGTCTTAAAAACGGTAAAGGTCTGGATATGGTAGTTGTCGACTACTTACAGTTGATGCGTGGTGATGGAGAGAGCCGGGAGCGTGAGATTTCCGAAATTTCACGCTCCTTAAAAGCGATGGCAAAAGAGTTGGATATCCCAGTTGTTGCCCTCTCCCAGTTGAATCGTAGCGTTGAGTCAAGGATCGACAAACGGCCGCAACTCTCCGATCTGCGTGAGTCCGGGGCGATTGAACAGGATGCCGATGTGATTATGTTTGTCTATCGGGATGAAGTTTATAATAAGGATAAACCGGATAATGTCGGTCTGGCGGAAATTCTTGTAAGAAAGCAGAGAAATGGGCCGACCGGGGTTGTTAATATGAGATTCTTTGGGGAATTTACCACTTTTCGTGATGGTGTCGATAACCGTTATGATGATTACAATGGGAGCCACCCCGGAGATGGAATGGTCGGTGATAATATGGCTTCACCGGAGAGTGATTTTGCCCATTTTGATGGGATGATTGATTCCTGATAGGCTTGTGAATGTCATCTTAATCTTTTTGTAAAAGGAGTCACTGATGTTGGAAGTCCGGAGGAAGATTATGGTTGCCGTAGACGGTTCTGCGGTTTCCGACAAGGCTGTGTACGAGGCCGTTTGGCTGGCTGGATGCCAGGCTGGTAAGTTCAAAAATAAGCTTTTTGCAGTTTTCGTTAAAGCCGATCGGGTAAGAGATTACGATGACCTCTTTGTTAAAGGGGTTTCGGCCGAGAGCGAGATCAGTGAACGTTGGCAGCATATTGTCGAGCATGCTTTTCTGGTGGTCAGAAAATTGGCGCTGGAGAAGGATATACCCTTTGAAACTATTGTTGTTGAAGGAGAGCCGGCCGCTTCCATTAACCATTTAGCCCACAAGCATGATATTGACTTGTTGGTTGTCGGCAGTACTGGCAAAGGGGCTGTCAAGAGAGCTTTTCTGGGCAGTGTTTCAGCTGAGCTTATCGAACATGCACCCTGTGGGGTTTATGTCGTGAGGGCGTGATTTAAGGGTTTAAGGCGTATCTGTTTCTCAAGGAAAAACATTTCCGGATTTGTTGGGGGAGGTTCTTTTTGAAAATTCTGTTTGCAGCTCCGGAAAACGCGTGGGGCGGGTTTCTTGGATTGCTTCGAGCCGAAATTCCCGAGCATCAATGCGAAGCCACCGGGGGGTTTAAGGTAGACAGCCTGCAAGGTGTTGATGTGTTGATTCCCACCATGTGTCGTATAACCGATAACATGATGGCGCAAAGCGACAGATTGCAGTTGATTCAACAGTGTGGTTCGGGCCTTGAAGGCGTTGATAAAAAAGCGGCTCGTTCGAGAAACATTATGGTTGCCAATGTCCCGACGGATATTTCCGGCAATGCTGATTCTGTTGCTGAGCTGGGAATCTATTTCATGATCGGTCTCTCCCGAAAGGTTCATCAGTTGTCCGTAAGCCTGAAGGAGAAACGCATTGGAGAGCCTATGGGCCGGGCACTCAGCGGCCAAACTGTCGGTATTATTGGCCTCGGAGGAATCGGACGGGCGTTGATCAAACGCCTAAAGCCCTTTGGCGTCCAGTTGATCGGTATTAAAAGAGAGGATCGGGAAAAGGTCAAAAATGAATTGGGTCTCGAGTGGGTTGGCAGTCCTGGAGATTTAAAAGAGTTACTGGCAAGATCAGATCACGTGGTACTCGCCCTTCCGGTGACTGCTGAAAGTAATAAAATTATTGATGCCGCCGCCTTTGCGGCAATGAGAAAAGAGGCTTTTTTAATAAACCTGTCAAGGGGTGGGCTGGTTGATCATAGGGCTTTGAAAGAGGCCCTTGCAGGTGGTGAAATTGCAGGTGTGGGTCTTGATGTCTTCTGGGAAGAGCCTCCGGACCCCAATGATCCTATTTTCAAATATAACGTAATGGCCACACCGCATATTGCCGGTTCCACGGATGTCTCCATGCGAGGTATTGTGAAAGGGGTTGCGGAAAACATCCGCCGGGTTGCCGGAGGACTTTCGCCACTCTATCTTAATTGATAATGTTAGCCTTTTGTAAAACTTGAGACTAAATCCGACTAGGAGTAATCGGTGGCTCATAATTTTTCAAGGCAGCCTTTGTATTACAATCGCCATGTGATTTCAGGAGATTTGCGTAAAGGTAGTCTATGGTATTTGAACTTGGGATAACCTACCATCATAGAACCTAAGCATTGATGACCTTCGGGAAGCATTAAAGCTTCCGTCATAGGTGGAAAAGTCGTCGCTGCAGTATTGAAGTAGCCGGCCCAACAGCAGCCTAAACCCATACTGGTCGCGGCTAATTCAAGGTATGATAATGCGATAGTACTGGAAGTTGGTGCGAAAATATCTTTCTTTGCCGCATGGGCAACCATTACCGCAGGCGCTCCCCGAAGGATGGTGTCCTTGCCCTTTTCCCATCCCCGAACCGCTCTGTCCATATGCAGGGACAAGGCAACTTCCGACATGTTCTCCAGCATCCAGCGCATCCAGTTAACTATGATTTCGGAAAGATTTTTCAATTCATTCCTGTTCCCCAGAGCAAGCCATGCCACGCTCTGAGAATTATGTCCGGTTGGTGCGTATCTGGCGAGCTCGATTAATTTTAAAAGCTCGCTTTTAGGCACCGATTTTTCTTTGTATGTTCTTATCGAGCGTCGAGCCCGCAAAAATTGTTCGCTTTGCGCCAGGGAAAGGCCCAATTCTTTTTGTAGGGGAGGGCATTTCTCCATTGGCATTTCACTGTGAGAGAGGCTGCCCGTGGGGCAGACCGCCACACAATGACCGCATCTGATGCAAATACCTTCAGCCCCGGTAACCGGGGTCGGGTATTCGCCTTTTTTCATTTCAATGATGCCTGCTGGACAAGTGGCAACACATATTCCGTCCTGGTTACATGTTTGTATGTTGACTTCAAATAAATTCATAACTGTCTCCAAATTTATCGGATCCCTTTCATGAAATCCGGGTTAAGAAAAGCCGGGCTCGGGTATTTATAAAACCCTTGGCCGGTTTTGACCCCCAAATGTCCTTTTTCCACGAACTCTTTTAAATATGCAGCATTGCCTTTGCGTTTTGGGTCATCGATTTTTTTTGCCCAGTAATCTGTAATTTTATAGACGGTTTCAAGGCCCACGGAATCCATAATGCCAAAGGGACCAACAGCGGTTTTCATTATACCCATCCAGGCCCGGTCAATATCTTCAGGTGAGGCCACTTCCCCGGAGGCCAGGTTTAAGGCCGATCCCAGCAATTCACTCAACATGGTATTGAAGACGTAGCCATGCTGTTCCTTTTTCAGTTCGATAGGGTATTGATCAATGGTTTTGCAAAAGGCCAGGACAGTCTCCAGGGTTTTTGCTGAGGTTCCCGGATGGGGCATAACATCTACGACATTGGTAGTCGAACAATCGTGGAAATGCAACGCCACAAAACGATCTTGACGTCCCGTAGCATCTGCGATCATGGACGGTAGCAGAGTCGAGGAGTTGGTCGTAAAAATAGTGTGCTCCGGACAAATTTTGTTGAACTGAGAAAAGACCTGTTGCTTAAGGGTCGGATCTTCGGGCACGGATTCACTGATAAGATCAGCCTCTCTGCCGGCGGTTTCCGGGTTGCTTGAAAATTTAATTCGCAAAAGTCCGGCATCAGCATTTTTCCGTTCCATTCTGCCATTATTTACGAGTTTCTTGGCAAGTTTTTGCAGTCGAACTCCGGCATCTTCAAGGGCCTGTTCAACTGTATCATAAATGGTTACATCAAATCCTGAAGTTGCACAAAGGAGTCCAATCTGCAGGCCCATAGTTCCAGCCCCAAGAATCAGGATAGTGCTTATTTCGTCATTTTGCATAAAAGATCTCCACATCTAAAATAAATGGTTATGCCAACATGCCACCATCACAGACTAGACTGGTGCCGGTGGTAAATGAGGCTGCATCAGAGACCAGATAGAGTACCGCACCGGTTATCTCTTCGGGGTTTGCATAGCGCCCCATGGGAATCTGGGCCAAGGCATAATTGCGAATCTTGTCCGAAGAGATGATGGCGCTGGCAAATTTGGTATCAGTTAGTCCGGGGAGTAGAGCATTGACCCGGATGCCTTTGGGCGCTAATTCTCGAGCCAGAGTCTGGGTCATGTTGACCAAAGCTGCTTTAGTGGCTGAGTATACCCCTTGGAACATTCCGGGTTTCACCGCATTTACCGATGCGACATTGACGATAGCACCTTTGTTTTTCATCAGGGGGACGGCATGCTTGATCATGAAAAATGGCCCTTTAAGGTTGACATCCAGGGTTTTATTCCAGACATCTTCCTCGGCTGTAATCATCTCTCCAAAATGGGGGTTGGTAGCCGCATTGTTGACCAAAATATCCAGAGACCCGTAATTCTTCACTATCTTTTCATATAAGTCCTTTATCTGATCTGGGTTTCCGGTGTGGCAGGCCATAGCCTCAGCTTCCAGGCCCATCTCTCTGATGCCCGCCGCTGCCGCTTCCAGACTTTCAGCTTTCCGGCTCACCAGGATACATTGGGCTCCGTATTGGGCCAGTTTTTGCGCAACCGCCAGGCCGATTCCCCGGCTGGCCCCTGTGATAACTGCAGTTCTTCCTTCCAGATTAAAATCTTTCATCTCTATTCTCCTCCAGTTGAAATATTTTTTGAAAATTATAAATCTGATGATTCAATGACTTTAAGGGCCGTTTTTTCAAGGGCGATGACAGCATAGATCAGGGTGGCAAAGCGCTTGTTGTCCGTGATTTTGTGATAATAGCGGTAATAAATCTGTTGGGCGATGACCGCCAGTCGGAACAGGCCAAAACAATAATAGAAGTCAAACTGTTCAGTACTGCGACCGGTTCGCTTTTCATAATGATTCAAGATCTCTTGTCGGGTCAAGGCGCCCGGTATATTGGTGGGCATGGTTCGTATCATCTGCATCTCATCGGGATCATTTTCCTCCACCCAATAGGCCAGCGAGTTGCCGAGGTCCAGCAAAGGGTCACCGTAAGTTGTCATCTCCCAGTCAAGCACCCCGATAATCTTTTCCGGCTTGGCGGGGTCCAAAACTACATTGTCAAACTTGTAATCGTTATGGACAATGGTGGGATGGTCAGTATCCTGTGGCATTTTGTCGTTAAGCCAGGCCATAACTGTTTCACAATCCGGGGCGTCGTCGGTTTTTGCCTTACGGTAGCGCATGCTCCACCCCTCCACCTGACGTTGAACATAGCCTGTCGGTCTGCCGATGAAATCAAGGCCTGTACTTTTTACATCAATGGCATGAATATCGGCCTGCAGATCGGTGAGAGTTCGGCAGAGATTTGCGGCCTGATCTCTTGAAAAAGAGAGTTCTGGGGGCAGGTCTTTACGCAAGATGATGCCGGACAATTTCTCCATAACAAAAAAGGGGGCGCCGAGGATTGCTGTATTCTTGGTAAAGGCCAGTGCTTTCGGGCAGTAGGAAAACACTGGATGCAGAGCTTTTAATACCTTGTATTCGCGCTCCATGTCATGGCCCGCCTTGACCTTGGCCCCGATGGGAGGACGGCGCAAGACCATTTCCCGGTCACCCATATTTACCAGATACGTTAAATTGGAATAACCGCTGGGAAACTGGGTGATGTTAATATCTCCGCTAAGACCGTCGATGTTTTCCAGTAAAAATGTTTTTACTGTAACCGGGTCGATCTCTTCTCCGGATCTGATGCTTACGGCGCTGTCGTTTAGCGACATGATTTATCCTCCACTAACAGTTTTTTTTGTGCCAGGCAAAAGGCCTCCACAATGTCGATTAAATGATCGGCAAATTGATCTACCGACACATTTAATTTACGATATTTCCAGCGTTTTAAGTACCACTCCTGTTGCATGGCCTTGATCATACTAGCTGTTAGTTCATGGTTGTCTGGTTTGAAAATATCTTGATCTTCTCCAGATCTAAGAATGTTTGTTACAATCTTCTGGGTGTACTCTTCCATGGATTTAACCGTTTCCAGCTCGCTTGGTTTAATGTTTCGGGCTTCCATGAATGTGAAGTAGAACCAGGGGCTGAAGAACTCGGAGAGAAAAATATGGCCCTTGATTACGGCCCTTAGCTTTTCCCTGGGATTTTCATAGGTTGCGGAAATCTGCTCGAGATTTGTTTTTATAATTGACCAGCCGTGGGTTTGGATAGTGCATAGAAGTTTTTCTTTACCTGAGAAATAGGCATACAGAGAACCTAAGCTCATACCGGTTTCCCGGCTTAAATCCCGCATGCTCATGGCCTGGAAGCCTTTCTTGTAAGAAATACGGAATACGGCGTTAAAGATCTTTTCCAGATTTTTTACCGCAGTCTTCTCTTTTTTAATCTGTATGCTGTCCCGGTTTTCAAGGAATACCTCCCTTGCAATATCCCGGCTTGAGGAGGCATATATTTTTTTGAACTCTTTGTAATTCATTCAAGCCTCATTTCGTTGCCAGGTTTTTTAATATCCGTTTGGCCAGAGAACTTTTATGGACTTCGTCGGCCCCATCATAAATTCTGGCGGCCCGTTCATGGCGGTAGAAAAAAGCCAGAATGGTATCATCAGTCATACCCAGTCCCCCGTGAACCTGGAGGGCTCGGTCAACAATTTTGTTCATAGTGTTAGCGACTACGAATTTAATTGTGGAGATTGAATCGCGGGCCTCGGCCGCCCCGTTATTATCAATCTGCCAGGCTGAGTTAAGTGTCAAAAGTCTGGCTGCCTGCAACTCGGCTGCAGATTCGGCAATCCAGTTCTGGATGGTCTGTTGCTGACCTAAGGTTTTACCGGAAGGCGAAATAATCCGCTCATTGGCCCGTTTGCACATGAGATCAAAAGCGCGATTGCAGATCCCGAGCCAGCGCATACAATGGTGGATTCGACCCGGCCCCAAGCGATCCTGGGCCATGACAAAACCTTGACCTTCAACTCCCAGCAGGTTTTGTTGGGGTACCCGGCAAGACTCAAATAAAATCTCTCCATGACTGAAATAATCACTGCCTTGATGACCCATAACCGGGATATTACGAACCAGGTTGAAGCCGGGCGTGTTGGTCGGCACAATAATCATGCTGGCCTGACGATAGGTTGACGACTCCGGGTTGGTGACCGCCATGGTGATCGCAAAATCAGCTCCGTCCGCGGCTGTGGTATACCATTTATGACCGTTGATCACATAATCGGTGCCATCTTTGATCGCTGTGGTTTCCAGCATGACCGGATTTGAGCCCGGCATATCGACCTCGGTCATGGCAAAGCAGGAGCGAATTTCACCCCTGACCAAGGGATTAAGATAGCGTTGTTTCTGTTCTTTAGTGCCATGGTCATGCAAGATTTCAACATTGCCGGCATCTGGGGCCTGACACCAGAAGGTATAATGGCCCAGGGGTGATCGACCCAGGGCCTCAGACACCAGGCCGTGCTCTAAAAGTGAAAGTCCCATGCCGCCACATTCAGCCGGGAAGTTGGGTGCCCAGAGCTCCATTTTTTTAACTATCTCCTGTTTTTTGCGAAGTTCCGGCAGGAGCTCTTTAAAGTCCTTGACCAAAAATTCCGGCTCAAGGGGGATAAGTTCCGCATCGACAAATTCGTTGATCATCTCGACAATGGTCTGAATTTTATCTGAAATTGCAAAATCCATTTTATATCTCCTGTTTTTTCAAGAAAGTACCTATAAATTCAATAATATCTGCAATAATGCAGACATCTGAGTGGCGAAATATGGGGGCTTGCGGGTTTTTATTGATGCTGACGACAAATTCGGCATCCTTGATGCCTGCCAGATGTTGGGAGGATCCGGAGATTCCGCAGGCTATATAGAGTTTGGGCGCAACTGTGGCGCCGGTTATGCCGATTTGGTGTTGATAGCCGAGCCAGTTCATGTCGACCAGGGGTCGGGAGGCTCCCACGGCTGCAGTTGGAAAGCATTGGGCAAATTTGAGAATAGATTTGAGTTCCTCTTTTTCTTTAATACCACGGCCGGCAGCGATAATGACTTTGGCTTCTTCTAAGGTCTGGTCTTCAAAAATTTTTTTTACTGTTCGGCAATGCTGGATGTGCTCTTTGCCGCAAACTGCGGGCGCAAAAGGGATTTTACGGATATCCACGCGTCCCGGTTCTCCATCTTTTCGTTCGTCTGGTTTGAAGGTTCCAGGCATCAGGGTCAGTGTTACCGGCCGGTTTGAGGCCGGACGGAGCATCTGGTTTCTGGTATTGTTAAATACCGGCCGGGAATAGATAAGCCCGTTTTCATCGGAGCGGATGCCATTGACTCCGGAGATGGCTACGGCATTTAAGCCCAAGGCCAGGCCCGGGGCAAAATCTTGTCCTTGTGAGGTGTGGGCTGCAAGGACATGGGAAGGATCTATTTTTTTTATCAGTTGTTCAAGGCAATAGATATAGATCTCACTGGTATAGTTTTTAAGCTCCGGAATTTGTAAGCCAATGACATCTATGCCGGTCTGTTTTGCGATCTTTTCGGATAATAGTGCGGGATTATCGGCTGGAACAATGATCTGAATGGTAGGAGAGAGCTGTTTCAGGCCCGGACTGTTTTTAATTTTACGAGCTGCAGTGACCAATTCCCAGGTGATCGGACGGATTTGACCGGCAAAAATCTCTGCGATTACCAGTATCTGTTTCATATAAGATCTTTCTCCTTTAACAAGGCCAATAATTGTTCCGCCTTGTCGGGTAAAGATCCTTCCAGGACTCGGCCGGATCTGGTTTTTTCCGGTAATGCCAGGCCGATGTAAATCTCTCTTTCCTCGATCGGTTCAGGGAAAATATCTGTTTCCTTAAAAGTTTTGATCTCCTTTTGGCCGGCAGCCAACATTTTTGAGAGGCGGGGATATCTGGGAGTATTGATGCCGGCCTGAATGGTCAGCACCGCCGGCATGCGGATTTTGAGACAGTCCCGAAATCCGTTTTCCAGCTCCCGTTCAACTTCAATTAGATTGTCATTGGTGGGCAGGTTGGTTTTTATTACAGCTGTGGCGCAGGGGAGTCCCATTATTTTAGCCAGCATCGGGCCGGTTTGACCCGTCATCATGTCGGTTGACATGATCCCGGTCAGAATCAGGTCGTATGGTCTCTTTTTTGCTGCTGATGCCAGTCTGGTTGCCGTCACAAAAGGCGAAACATATTCCGGATCTTCAGCAACTATATGGTAGCCCGTATCGGCCCCCATGCCAAAAGCTCGTTTTATGATTCTTGCAGCTTCAACCGGGCCGACCGTGACCACGTCCACGGTAACCGACTCCGATAGTTGGGTCTCGAATCGGTCTTTTAAATCAAGTGCTTCTTCCAAGGCATGGGCATCAAATCGGTTTACCTCTCCCTCACTGCCAACCTGTTTAATGCAAACCAGAATTTTCATGTTTTATGCATACACGGGAGTTTAACTCGTGTCAATAAAAAAAACGAACAGACGTTCGCATTGTTGGAATGGCTATGGTCGACAATTCCGCGTTTACCCGTCCGGCGCCATGCCCTGTAATTTAAGTTTCGCCAAAGAACCAATGAGCATCCGTATATTGGTTTTTGTTGACTTTGCATTTTCAACGTTCTAATTTAATTGACAAACACAAAATTAGGGAGTGGATGATGCCTGTTTTAGTCCGTTTTGGCGACAGGAAATTTATTGCGCAAGCAAGAAAAAGGAGGATGCAGTGACAAGTAATTCATTATCTGGCAAAACTGCTTTGGTAACCGGATGTGGTAGAGGGATTGGTAAGGCTATTGCAGAGACTCTGGCAAAAGAGGGAGCAGATATCGTTGTTAACGATATTGATCCCGATGCGGTTGAAAAATTAGCCAAGGATATCAGTGGCTTTGGCGGAAGAGTGCTTGTTTGCTGCGGGAGTGTTGGGGTGACGCCGGATGTGACCGCTATCTTCTCAAAGATTAAAAAGGAGTTCAAGCGTCTGGATATACTGGTAAATAATGCTGGCATTACCAGAGATAACATGCTTTTGCAGATGAGCGATCAGGAATGGGACCAGGTTTTAAATGTTAATCTCAAGGGGGTTTTCTATTGTATTCGTGAGGCGGCGGCCATGATGAAGGAGCAAGGTTATGGCAGGATCGTAAATCTCTCATCGGTAACTGCACTCACCGGGAACGTGGGACAGGTTAACTATGCCGCTTCCAAGGCCGGGGTTATCGGGATGACAAAAACCCTGGCCAGAGAGCTGGCCAGGTATCAAATTACGGTTAATGCTATTGCCCCCGGCTTCATTGAAACCCCGATGACAGAGGCTGTTCCGGATGATATAAAAAAGTCAATTGTTCGGGGGATTCCCTTAGGGCGCGCCGGAAAGCCCCAGGATGTTGCCAATCTGGTTAAATTCCTCTCCACTGATGATTCGGCCTATATTACAGGTCAGGTCATATCCTGTAACGGAGGTTTATACATTTGATGATAATTTTACTGACTTGCAATGGCGGGAAGATGATGTAAGTGCAATTGTCTCCTGAGCATGGAATCATGGCATATAATATAGTTAGAAGCCGCTGGTCTTGCTCAATACACAAATATCCGCCCGGCTTCCGCCATGTAACCTGGGCTGAAACCATGCAGCCGCTCGATTCTGATAACGGCCTGATCGTTAATACCGGCAAAATGACAGCCTGCGAGCAGGTTGAGCTCTGCGTCTTCTGCCGACCCCGGCAACCCATTAGGTCATCAGCTGCTTGAATATGTCAGGAGAAGCAGGCAATAGTAATGATAAATTGCACAGACAGGCAAACGGGGAAAAATCGTAACGACATTTATAATCACTGATATCATCTCCCGTAGCATCAACCAGAACCTGGCCTTCCGGATCTGTATAGCACAAGCCAAGTAAAACGTTTGTATTAAGAACCGCCCTCTATTTAAAATGCTTACAATTTGTATTTTCTATTGACAATTTGTAAGGTTGTTGGTAGGGGATGCACCGGTTCAATATCAATCTCAACCTGAGTTTTTAAATCAGAATATCCCTCATCATGATAAATAGAAATGCCAAAAACGTTCTCCACGAACTATCTTCAGGATACTACGTTGTAGCCGTTACCGGACCGCGCCAGGCGGGAAAAACGACTTTAGTTAAACACGTATTTAACCATAAAAAATATATTTCACTGGAAGATCCCGACGAACGGGAGTTTGCCCAGCAGGATACCAGGCGATTTCTTGCCCGCTTGCCGGAAGGTGCTATTCTGGACGAGGTACAGCGATGCCCGGAACTTTTTTCTTACTTGCAAACCCGGGTCGATAATGATCGCCAGCCGGGCCAGTTTATTCTCACAGGTTCGCAACAGTTTGGTCTGCTCAGAGAAGTGGCCCAAAGCCTTGCCGGCCGGGTCGGATTACTGGAGCTGCCACCTTTCTCTTACTCTGAAATCAAAGGTACTCGACATGCTCCGAACAGCCTGGACGAGTTATTGTGGAAGGGGCTCTATCCGCCTCTGTATGACCGAAATCTGAAGCCTGAAAACTGGTATAAAGGCTATATGCAAACCTACATTGAGCGTGATGTAAGGCAGCTGCTAAACATTAAAGATTTAAGCACATTCCAAAGATTTGTCAGAATGTGCGCCGCTCGCATCGGGCAACTCTTAAATTTGAGCAATCTAGCAAATGAGTGCGGCATAACCCACAATACCGCCAAAGCCTGGATATCAACCCTGGAAGCAAGTTATATTGTTTTTCTGTTGCAACCGCATCATCGCAACTACAATAAACGTCTAGTAAAAACACCGAAACTTTATTTTTACGACAGTGGTCTGGCGGCCTGGTTATTGGGGATAAAGGATGTAGAACAACTCTCCATCCACGCCATGCGCGGCGCCCTCTTTGAAGGATGGGTAATATCCGAGCTCATGAAGGCAAGATACAATGCAGGTTATCAATCCAACCTCTATTTCTGGCGCGACCATATTGGTAACGAAGTGGATGTCATTATCGAACAGGGTGAAAAACTGATACCGATCGAAATCAAATCGGGACAGACACTCTCCTCCTCAGCCTTTAGCGGACTTCACAAGTGGCTAAAACTGGCGGCTAATGATGCTGACGAGGCCTATTTATGCTACGGCGGAGAGGAAAGCTATGGGCGGGCCGACGCAACCGTTATTGCCTGGAGTTCACTCGATCAACTCCAAGTCTGAAATGGCCACTGATTCAATAGTGTGGTTCAGGTCTTGAAGGGGTGGATATAGTAGCGGCCCAAGCGAGAAATATAATGGTTGCTAATGTGGCGACGGATATTTCCGGTAATGCTGATTTTGTAGCTGAATCGGGGATCTATTTTATGATCGGTCTTTCTCGGAAGATTCATCAGTTGGGCAAAAGTTTGAGCGAACAACGCATGGGAGAACCCCAGGGAAGAGCGCTTAGAAGATCCCAATGATCCCATTTTCAAGTATAACGTTATGGCCACCCCGCATATTGCCGGTTCCACAGATGTCTCTATGCGAGGTATTGTGAAAGGGGTTGCTGAAAACATCCGCCGGGTTGCCGGAGGGCTTTCGCCACTCTATCTTAATTGATAATGTTGATGCATTCGTATTTTACAGAAGATGGGCGGAATTACGTTTTTCTTGGTCATTATATCGAAGATGGGCAGCTTTACCGACTTAGTTCCTGGTGATTAAGGCCCTAATCGTTTCCCGGTCGGCAGTAGCATTAGCAATGAATCTGAGTCCTTTCTTAGTTTTTCCATAGATTATGGTGTAATCTGGGCTGCCATCAATTTTCTCTAAAATACTAAAACCACTCTTTTCTTGTGCCCTGATCGTCCCTTGAAGCATCAGCCCCAAGGGGTCTTGGGTTGTACCAACCACCTCTTTACCTTGGGAAACCTGTCTCCAAGCGCTGACAACAACTCTTTTATGCATAATAAATATCCGTTAATGTCGCCATCAACTTTTGTGTGGGGAGAGAATGTTTTCTGCTTGTGCAAGGGAGGAGTAGCCGGTGGCTTGGACCAGTAACTCGTAGGTCTCTTCAGCCATGTTTACATCACTCTTTTGTTTGTCAGTTATATCTTGGTAAAGCAATGCCAGAGTCTTATCTGAATAGGTTTTTAATTCGCATTTAAGGTAGGTTTCGAAGGAGGTTATCGAATCGGCATCGGCGGATTTCCCTAGGGGTCGGGCGCCGCTCATGACGTGAGGATATTTAAGAAACATCTCCTTTTGCCAAGTCAATTGGCAGAGAACAATTTTTTCTACCAATGGGTTTTGCTTTGCCTGATGTTCAGGGTTGTCCATCATGACATATTTATGAGTCATTAGGTTTTGCCCATCAGACCGGGCCGATTTAAGGTCTGTCAGATAACTTTGCAGAGTCTTGTTGGACCAGGGTGTAAACTGGACTCTACGGTGCCGGCAAAAGGCTTCGGGATTCTTTTGGCAGCTATTTTCACCCCCGGCCGGTACGGCCAGAAACATCTCCAGTTCGAGGGCGATGATTTTCTCGATTATACGGTTATGTTCATCCGCTATTGGCGCTGCCATAGCCATCCTTTTTTTATGAAACTTCACTTTATGTCAGGCTGAAAGATTCCCGCAGTTTACGGTTATTTATCCTGGAATGAATACTGCGGGCATGATTGACAAGAAAATCACCGTTTGCATCAGTCAGATTCTGACGTCTCAGCTCCGAAACCAGGATTGAGCAGATTTTTTCAATGCGCTCAAGGTTTTGTCTGAAGTTATCTTCTTGCGCTAAGTCGGCAATTAATTCATAAATAGATCTTCCCAGGATCGGGAGGGTTTGTACGGCTCGATGCTGCCATTTGTAGAAAGGGGCATAGCGGCGGTTAAGCAAAAAGACCAATGTCAGGACATGGGCCCCAAAGCGGGCCACATCATAACGGGCGGTAAAGATCTCTTTTCGTTGCAGTGAGCGGGGTAAATTGTACTGGCCTGATTGAGCAATAGTCATGCAGCAGGAGGTGATTCGATGTAAACGGACATCTTCCGGATAATAGCCCAGCAACTTATCTCGCCAGGCTGTAAAGGCCCCCAGAGGATCAGTGAAAATTTTTCCGTTGGTAGCCAGCGCTAAAAGCTCTTCCGGAATCGACAACCACTCGGCTATACTCTCAGGGATTTTGTTTAGGCCCGTGTAGAGTTTGTAGAACCATGATATTTCACAAACTCCGGTCCGTTCTTCTTCCCCTTGGCTGACTTTTCTCGGGCCATAGCCTCGTAGAGTTTTCGGTAAACCAGCATATGCCGTTTGCAGAGCCGGGCCGATGCTTCGGTAATCATTTTCGGCAAGCCAGAGACTGAAACCCGGCCCCCAATCGTGATCACGTGAGATCTCGTCATCAAAGCCAAAGCATTCGGAGCCCGGACCAATCATGCCTACGGCAATTCGTCCCACCTGTTTCGGAAAGTCATGCTTAAGCATTGGCGCGCCAAACTCATGGTAGTAGAGTTCAGCTAACTCTAAACCTTTCACGACCTCTTTTCCAGGGCGGCAATATTTTTTCGAGCCATAGTGGATTTCTCTTCATCCTTGATCTCTTCATAGATAACCGCGGCTTTGTGGTACATCTTTACAGCTTCATCTATTTGTAGATTCATCGCGTAAGCGTAGGCGATATTGGTAAACTGATCCGCAGCTCCTATATCGTGGCCGATTTTCTCATAGAGATGAAGCGCATTTTCGTAGTTGTTAATGGCTTCATCATACTCTTTTAAATCACGGTGGGCTGAACCGATATTTCCCCACTGCTGAGCCTTCCCAAGGAGGTCATCGGTTAATTCTGACATTTCAAGAGCTGCTTGGAAACTGTCAATGGCATTATGAAAGTGTTTCTCCTGAACCTGGACGATTCCCATATTGCTTAGAATGCGGCCTCTAAGAGTAAAGTTGGTTGGTTGCTGCTCGGCAAGCACATCCAAGAGCTCTTGCAGGGTCGCAAGAGTATCTTTAAAACGCCCTTCGCTGAAACTGATTTTGGCGGTCTCTTGTAGAGAATCCAGGTTGGTTTTGTTATTTTTGCTGGTCATTGTTTATCTCATGAGCCCATCAATTTAGATGTCGTATTTTTTTGTGGTTCCGGCAACTGCGGGAATGCCGTATTCTTGCATTAGTTCAACTAAATGATGAATATTTGCTTCCCAGACAATTCGTTCCGGAGGGGTAATGTCAGCCATCGGATAAGCCATGCCTAAAGCTTCGTATTTATCGACCCCCAATTCCCGATAGGGGAGCAGTTGCACCTGTTTGACCTGGTTTCCTAAATTGTTTGCAATAAATTCAGCCGTCGCTCTGAGGTTGATATCGTCGTTATTATGTTTGGCGACAACCGGTACCCGGATCACCAGGGGCAGACCCATAGTAGCGGTTTTCTTGATATTGTCGAGAATGCGCTGATTGCCAACCCCGGTAAGGGTTTTGTGGATTTCAGAGTCCATATGTTTGATGTCGGTAATCACCAGGTCAACTTGGGGATAGACAATATCCAACAAGTTCGGGTCACAGTGCAGGGCTGATTCGACACAGGTGTTAATGCCTTCTGTTTTACAAGCCTCAAGAAGTTCGCGGGCAAAAGCCCACTGAAGGAAAACTTCACCTCCTGAAAGAGTAATCCCTCCACCTGACTTTTCGTAAAATTCTCTATCGGCCAAGACAATTTCGAGCACCTCTGGAACCAACATCTCCTGGCCCCATATTTTCAAGGTTCCCTGTGATGGGCACTCTTCGGCACAAGCCAGGCAATCCGTGCAAATTTCTCGGTTTATGTGATCAACTAGGTTATCTTTAATAACCAGCGCACCTTCTTCGGTTTTGGGGCAGACTCGTAAACATAAGCCGCATTTGTCTATACCGATGCAACGGTTAGAATAGACCCCGACCTGAGGTTTAGATCTTAAACCCTCCGGATTACTGCACCATAAGCAGCGTAACGGGCATCCTTTAAGAAAAACATTGGTCCTGATCCCCGGGCCGTCGTGAACCGTGAATTTCTGAATATCAAAGATGATTCCGGAGTTTCCACTATCTGTCATTTGGTTTCGCCGCTCTTAACTTTTACGATTAAAAAAAGGGTTCGGAATAGACTGGAATCGGCCTACTCCGAACCCTTTTTATCTCGATCATCAATCAAATGAAAGTTCAGTTCGATCCATAATGTCAAGTTTTGTCGGATTGCTTAAATCGTTAAAGAAGGCGCTGTAGCCGGCGACGCGGACGAGCAGATTTTTGTGCTCTTCCGGGTTTTCGTAAGCGTCTTCCAGAGTCTCCTTGCTTAAGATATTAA
>JANTGZ010000036.1 GCA_024762675.1 Thermodesulfobacteriota bacterium
ACAATAACGCAATCCTGCCTCAGGAATTAACGTTTGATGTGACGGCTAGTTTATTGGATTGGCAAGCTGTTGCTGGTGCTACTAACTTTGGATGGGGTATAGAATCTGCAACATTGCATGAAGTAAATTACTTTTTTTCAAGTGAATCAGGTGGTAACTATACTCCCTCTTTGGTTTTAAATTATGATGCAGCGCCCTCTTCTGTTCCTGAACCAGCCACTATGCTCTTCTTCGGTATCGGTTTAGCATGGTTGGTAGGTGTACAATTTAGAAGAAAAAAGAAATGATAAATTGTAAAGGTAGGGGCATTTCTTCCCTACCTTTTTCCTTATCAATTGGCGGAATCACATTAAATGGGGACATAGATTTAAGAATAAATCTATGTCCCCATTTTGGCTAACAATCAACGAAAAGAAACAGCATGAATCGTCGATTTGCATACACGCTAATCTGCATCTCGCGTCCGTTTTGGGTAGATTCAAGGCTTTACTTTATATCTATTCTAGCAGTAAATCTACGACGGACAGGTGATGTAGGATGTTAAGATTGCCACAACAAATCTCTTGAGAATTTATATCTTTTCAAATTGGATCTTCTCAGTGATAAGGTAAAAATGTTACGTGCACAAAACGAATCTCTAATCAAAAAACAAAAGGGGGTGGAAAATTCCGCCCCCTTTTGTTTTTTGATTATTTGTTCCTAACCGAAAGTTTATTCTGCACTTACCGCTTTCATCATTAACTTTGTCAAACGGCTGCAAAAGAGTTCGGGTGAGACCACTTTTGAACCCTCCGTAAGCAGGGCCTGGTCATAAAGAAGCTCGGCAAATTCTTTGAGATCATCACTCTCGCCCTGGCTCCGGTGGAGCTCACGCATTTTGGCCAGAAGATCATGATCGGGATTGATCTCTAAGATACGTTTACTCGGCGGCACCGGCTGATTGGCGGCTTTTAAGATACGCTCCATACTGGCGCTGATATCGTGTTCACCGGCAACCAGACAGACGGGACTGCCGGTCAAACGCTGGGAGATACGAACCTCGGCGACCTTATCATCGAGACTGTTCTTGATAAAATTCAAAAGGCCGGAAAACTCATCAGAAACCGTTTTCAGTTTCTCCTCATTTCCCTTTTTCTCCTCTTCGCTCTGCAGATCGACATCACCCTTGGCCACTGATTTAAGATTTTTACCTTTATATTCAGAAAGCCCCTGAATCACCCACTCGTCAACCGGATCGGTCATCAGGAGAACTTCAAACCCTTTATCTTTAAACATTTCGAGATGCGGAGATGCGATCAGAGTCTGGCGATCTTCGCCGGTAATGTAATAGATATCCTTCTGTTCAAGCGGCATCCGATCCAAATAATCTTTCAAGGTCGTAAGATCATCGCCGGCGGTCGAGGCACACAACAGAAGATCGGCAATCGCTTCGCGGTTCTCATAATCGTTATGGAGACCCTCCTTGATAACCTGGCCGAAAGCCTCCCAGAATTTCAGATAGTTCTCACGCTCTTTGTCAAGCATCACAGCCAAACGCTCAAGCACCTTTTTGACGATATTCTTCTTGATTTTGCCGACAATTCTATCATGCTGCAATATCTCCCTGGAAACATTGAGAGAGATATCAGACGAATCAACCACGCCTTTGACGAAACGCAGGTATGGAGGCATCAGATCTTCACAGTTGTCCATAATGAAGACATTACGGACATAGAGCTGCATGCCCGATTTATTCTCCGGCGTAAAGAGATCAAATGGGGCCTGCCCGGGAATATACATCAAAGCGTTGTATTCGAGAATACCTTCGGCATTAAGGTGGATCGTATCGAGAGGCTCATTCCAATCATGAGAGATGTGCTTATAAAACTCCTTGTACTCCTCTTCGCTAACCTCACTTTTTCGTTTGTTCCAGATCGGCTTCATTGAGTTCAGGGTCTCTTCAGTCACCTTATTGACCGGTTCGGCCCCCTCAATCGGTTTGCCCTCGGCATCGGTTGGGGTCTCCTGGCGCTCGATATCCATCAAGATCGGATAGGTTACAAAATCCGAATATTTTTTTACAGTCGAACGTAGAACCCACTCTTGAGTAAAATCCTGGTCGTCATCAGCAAGCTCCCGCAGATAAAGAGTCACCCTGGTACCACGCCGGGTTTCATCACAATCTTCAATAGTGTAGCTGCCATCACCTTTAGACTCCCAGCGATAGGCACTGTCGGCCTGCGGAGCTCGAGTCGTCAAAACAACCCGATCGGCAACCATAAAACTTGAATAGAAACCGACACCAAACTGACCAATCAATTCCATAGCCGAATCGCCCTTCTCCTTTTTCGAAAGGGCCTCAACAAAACCTTTGGTCCCGGACTTGGCAATCGTCCCCAGGTTTTCAACAACTTCATCACGGGTCATGCCTATACCATTATCGATAATGGAGATGGTGCGTTCCTTGGCATCAGTTTCGATCCGAATTTTCAACTCCGAATCATCGCCGAGCAGGGCCTGGTCGGTCTGACTCTTGAATTTAAGTTTATCTATGGCATCGGAGGCATTGGAGATAAGCTCCCGCAAAAAAATCTCTTTATGTGAGTAGAGGGAGTGAATAATCAAATCCAGCAACTGTTGGATCTCGGTTTCAAACTGCATAGTCTCTTTAGTCATGGTTAAATTCCTCTTTCTTTTATTAAGGTTCAGTTTAAAAATATCTGAATGGTTACAATTTATGGCCGGCATTCAGCTTTTGTCAAAAACGTCTTTGCCAAGATATTGATAGCACCATTGCTTGTCAAGGTCTGAAAGAGTTTTAATATGAATCTATTACCTTAAAGTGTTGACAAGTTGACATCTCAATACATCGAGAGTAAAGAGATGCGCATCCAAATTTACCAAACTGGGGGTCTTTAATTTTATGTTGCAATATCTACTGCTTTTTTTTGTCGGCCTGGTTGCCGGCACTTTAAATGTTATCGCCGGCGGCGGCTCTTTTTTGACCATTCCCCTGCTGATCTTCATGGGCCTGCCGCCGATTGTCGCCAACGGTACCAACCGGGTCGGCATTCTCTGCCAGAATATTACCGCTTCCTGGAGCTTCCAACGCCATGGGGTGGTTGACTGGAAATATGTCCGATGGGCCACCGGGCCTGCCGTAATCGGGGCTTTGCTGGGTTCAAAAATTGCGATTGTCATCGGTGACGAAATCTTTAAAAACACCCTCGCCGTCCTGATGATTGCAGTTACCCTATGGACCCTTTGGGATCCCTTGAAACACAAAGCCACCGGGAAAAATGAAAAACCGTTCAACCGCGCGGCTCTGATGGGAGGTTTTTTTCTGGTCGGAATCTATGGAGGATTTGTTCAGGCTGGAGTTGGTTTTCTGATTCTGGCAACCACCACCCTTGCCGGCCTCGACCTCGTCAAAGGCAATGCCGTAAAGGTCTTGAGCATTCTGGCCTATACTTTTATCTCTCTCGCGATTTTTGCCTGGGAAGGTAAAGTTGACTGGACCTTAGGGTTGGTACTGGCCGCCGGCACCATGGCCGGCAGCCAGATCGGGGTTCACCTGACTGTTCTAAAAGGTCATAGCTGGATCAAGAAGGTGGTGACCGTGGTTGTCATCATAATGGCAATAAAATTGATAGTTTCCTGATCCGACAGTGCCGGACCGGGAAACTTAATTTACTACAACAAATCACTCTTTTTTAGAAATTTTTCGGCCCCAACAAAGGAGATAATAATTACGGCAAACCATCCGAGAACCAATAACATAGTCATTTTCACACTCCTTAATATTTATCTTCCGACATCTCGCCGGTCAGATCTTCTTCAGTCAACTTCCTGGCATCAAGCAAGCTCCACACATAGATTATGTAGGCCAAGATAAAGGGAATTGAGATAGATATATAGCTCATAGCAGTCAAGGTATAGTGACTGCTCGAAGCATTAGCAATACTCAAACTGCTCTGCAGGTCAAAACTGGATGGATAGAAAGGGGTATTATTGAAACCGGCAATAAACATAATCGCCAGTACCACCAGAACCACCCCGAGCCCGACCGGCCAGATACCTCTTATGCTATCTTTAAATTTAGCAATCACAATACCGTAGATCACTAACAACAAGCCCACCACTAAAAAGCCCAGACCGTGTATCGGCATAGCGAGAAGATTGTGCAGATATTTGCCCTCCTCAAGAAAAACCTTGCCCGTCTCGGGGTTAATGGCATAGCCCTGCATGGTAGCCAGACTAAACAGAATATAGAGTAGAAAAGGTAGTGAGAAAAGCAGGTTTTTAAAGGCGGCATTTCGGGTGCGCTCGCGCAACCCCGAATGATCAATATTGTTATTCAGATACAAGGCGCCAAGGATTCGAGAGATAAAGAGCAAAAACAGTCCAAAAGCCAGATTAAAGGGGTTGAAAGCGGCTTCCAATCCTCGGGTCGAGCTGTGCCAGGTTACCAGATTATAATCATTAAGACTAAAATTGGATCCGGTAAAAAAGGTACCAATGGCGGCACCAACCAAAATGATACCCAGGCTACCATTTATATAGAGAAACACCTCATAAACTTTGGAACCCAGTAAATTGTTGGGTTTCTTGCGAAACTCATAACTTACCGCCTGCAGGATAAAGGTAAAAAGGATCAGGATCCAGACCCAATAGGCGCCGCCGAAACTGGTTGCGTAGAACAGCGGAAAGGCTGCGAACAGAGCCCCGCCGAAAAGTACTAAGGTAGTAAAGGTCAACTCCCACTTTTTGCCCAATGAATTTATCACCAGGGATTTCTCTGATTCGGTTTTAGCAACCCCAAAAAGCAGGCATTGACCACCCTGAACAAAGGTCAGAAAAACAAATAAGGCCCCAACAACGGAAACCAGCAACCACCAGAGTTGTTGTAACTGGGTCAGATTTAAACTTCCCATCTTATTCTCCTTCCGGTCCGATTTTTATCTGTTTCATCATGATTCCCACTTCCGCTAACAATAAAACTGTAAATACCAGCAGGAACATAAAAAAGGTCGTCTGAACCGTACCTACGGTGAGATTGGAACTGGCGACTGAGACCGGCAGCAAGTCCTGGATGGCCCATGGTTGACGGCCGACCTCAGCTACAATCCAGCCACTCTGTTGAGCCAGATACCCCAAAAAGAGAGAGATAAAACCAAACTTAAGCAACCATCTCTTCTCCAACAATTTACCCCGATAAAGATAAAACAAAATGACAAGAAAAAGTAGTGGGAAGAGGGCACCTAAAGTAACCATTAAATGAAAATTGTAGAATACCAGAGGCACATCAGGAACAACATCCTCCACCTTGTCGAAGTAACCATAACCAAGGTACTGTTCATTGGCACGGAAGGCCTGCAAGGCTTGGGTAGCCGTATTTTCATCACCACTCTTTAGTGCCCCTTTATAGCGGGCTAACTGAGCCACAGCGATTTTACCCCGGGCAATTTTTGTGTCGGTGCTGATAATGCCCTGCTCGGGATTTCCATAAACCAGATCATCAATCCCCGGAACGAAACTGCCAATTTTACGATTAGCCAGGATGGAGAGCATCCCCGGAACTTTTATAACAGCCTTGAAAACATCCTCTTGATCACCTGGTTTTTTGTCGCTATTGACAATACCCATGGCAATCATATCAGCCCCATTCGCGCCCCGATACAGTCCTTCCATGGCCGCAAGTTTCATAGGTTGCTTCTGGGCCGCAATAAAGGCCGATTCATCACCGGTCAAACCGACGAAAAGCGAAGAAATCAGACCAAAAACAGCTGCTACGGCAATACTTCTCTGGGCCATTTTAAGATATCGTTTTTTCAATAAGAACCAGCAACTTATGCCAACAACAAAGAGAGAAGCCAGCAAAAATCCAGAACTGGTTGCATGAACAAAATGACTGATTGCTACCGGAGAACCAAGAACCTGCCAAAAATCCTGCATTTCAAAACGAGCCGAATCTGGATTAAAATGCATGCCGATCGGATGTTGCATCCAGGCATTAGCTACCAATATCCACAAAGCTGACAAGTTAGAACCAATGGCTACCAGCCAGGTTGACAGGAGATGAAATTTTTTGGAGACCCGGTTCCAACCGAAGAACATCACGGCAAAAAAGGTTGTTTCCAGAAAAAACGCAAAGAGGCCTTCGGCAGCCAATGGCGCTCCGAATATATCACCAACCATCCAGGAGTAATTTGACCAGTTGGTGCCAAATTGAAATTCCAGAATAATCCCGGTCGCCACCCCAACAGCAAAATTAATCCCGAACAGGGTCATCCAGAATTTGGTGATTTTCTTCCACTCTTCATTTCCGGTCTTAAAGTAGATGGTCTCAAAAAATGCAATCAGAAATGAAAGACCCAAGGTCAACGGTACAAAAATCCAGTGATACATTGCGGTCAACGCAAACTGCGCTCGGGCCCAATCTACCTGGGCTATATCGGCATATCCCAATTTCACTTACCTCCTTGTAATTGACAGGTTGATGATCTGGTAATATTTGCCAGCACATGATCAACACGTTGCTGGTCAGTGCTGAAATTAGTCTGTAAATAATCAGGGAAAAAAAGTTTGAGAATGGCAACAAATAAAATAATTTTCAGGATAATTATTTTCCAAAGGGTCTTGCCCGTACCCATAGAACGAAAACCGTCAACATAAAAATTGACTACTTTACCAAGCTTTTGTCGAGCTCTATGAAAACTTATATTGGAACTGGAAGAAGTATTTTTCACCATAACCTGAACACCATATCCGGCACTTCTTTTTTAAAGAGACTCAACCCGTAAGGCGTCTACTGACAAACAACAACTGCCAAGTATAAAATATACAACAAATAATATTCCAGCCAAGATACAATGTCAAGCATTTTATCAAGACTATAAAAATTTTCTTTATCTTATTTATTAGCCGACACAGAAGAACCTCTTCGGTATTAACGTAATAATAGAAATTAATTTAGCGGATATAGTCAGAGCAATGAAAAACAAACTTTTTCAAATATCCGAATTTGGATGCCTGGGGATGAAGAGTTCTTTGGACATATCCAATCAACCATGTTAGAAAAGTTTTTACCGCATAAAATAATCTTCATTTCGCTTGCTTGAAAAGAGAGACAAATTATGATCGCAGAAATCCTGGCCACGGGCGATGAGATTCGCAGCGGCGCCCTGGTCGATACCAATTCAGCTTACATTGCGGAAAAAATTGAAGAGACCGGCATCAATATAACCAGACACAATTGCGTTGGAGACGACGAAGATGAACTTACAGCAATTTTACTGGAGCTTGCCGAGCGCGCCGACATCATTATCGTAACCGGAGGACTGGGCCCGACCCTTGATGATCTGAGTCGGGAAGCGGCGGCCAGAGCTACCGGAGTCTCTCTTGTACTCGACACCAAAGTTCTTGAAAAAATTGAAAACTTCTTCGTCTCCAGACAAAAAAAAATGCCTGACAGCAATACCAGGCAAGCCATGTTTCCCCAAGGCGCCGCAATCCTTGAAAATCCCATCGGTACGGCCCCGGGTTTCTCTTTAAAAATTAAACAAGGGACCTTTTTCTTTCTCCCCGGCGTTCCGGCTGAGATGCGTAAAATGCTTAATGAACAGGTTGTCCCGAGAATCAAGCAGGAAATAAAGGATCCTTATTACTATGAAACCAGAACCATTTCCACTTTCGGCCTGGGAGAATCAGCGTTAGAAGATAAATTGAGTGGTTTTTCCGGTCTCTGGCCCGACATCAAACTCGGTTTCAGGGCCAGCTTTCCGGAAGTCCAGGTCAAACTCTACCAAAAAAACAGTAATAAGAAAGCTCTTGTCAAAGAGCAGGAAGAGGCCATCACCTGGATCAAAGAAAAACTTGGTAACAAAATAGTTTCACTGACCGGCCAACCGCTGGCGACCGTCGTCGGCAATCTTTTAATTCAGCAAAAAACCACTTTGGCCGTTGCCGAAAGCTGTACCGGTGGTTTGATCGCCAGCTGGCTGACCGATCTTCCTGGAAGTTCGGAATATTTTCTCCTGGCTGCCGTCACCTATGCAAATTCAGCCAAAGAGAGTGTCCTGGGAGTGAAAAAAACAACCCTTGAACAATGGGGCGCGGTTCACGAAGAGACCGCCATAGCCATGGCCACCGGTGCAAATAAACTCAGCGGATCCACTTACGCTATAGCGACGACCGGCATCGCCGGTCCCGCCGGCGGCTCCCCTGAAAAACCGGTCGGGACTGTTTATATTGCACTTACCGGACCTCAAGGAACAAAAGCAAAGCATTACTTTTTCCCTTTCGCTAAACGCCAGCTCAACAAAAAGATTTTTGCCGCCCAGGCGCTCAATCTTCTACGCCTGGAACTCTTAAAAACAGATGAAAAAGAGCAAAAATTGACTATGGCCACCTTGTCCTCTAACAAAAATTCTAATTTTTAAAGGCGCCCTTATATTTTACTGGACAGAAACAATCCTCACCAATATAATCATGAATACATTTGCAAGTAACAGATCTTTTTAACACAAAATCGAACGAGAGAAAAATTCATGAAAAAATTATTCCTGACCTTAGCAATAGTAATGATGACCACAAGCTTTTCGTACAGCAGAGGGTATGCCTACACGACAATTTCAGCCTCTGATGCTTATGAAATGTATTCCACCAGTAAAGAGCTGATCGTTGTTGACGTAAGAGAAAATTATGAATATTGTCCGGGGCACATCCCTTGCGCCATAAATTACCCAATCAACTCTGGAATCTTTTACGAAGAGTATGACAACCTGCCAGGCGATGCACCAATCCTCGTCGTCTGTGCCAGTGGCATCCGTAGCAGCCGTGCTGCGTCAATTCTCAATCAGAATGGCTTTGAAACCGTATACAGCCTCTCTGGAGGAATGCCGAGCTGGTCTTACGAAACAGTAACTTGCGACGATATCGAAAATTGCGGCCCGACCTATATGGTCTACTTTCCCCACATCGCCAGCGGTAACGGCTGGGAGACCGAGATTGCTATTATCAACACCAGTCCCGATACCCCTTCAAGCGGAACTTTTAAAACCTACGACAGCAATGGCGAGCTTCTCGATGACACGCATACTCTTAATCTGCAGGCCGCCGGACGGCTTGAGTTAGTTGTCGGAGAGTTCTTCTCAGATCCTACCCAAATCCGTTATATAATTCTGGAAACCTCCAGCCAGACGACTTACGCTTATCTAAAGTTTTACGACTACCCAGGACTAAGTTACCGAGCCGCCATCCCGGCAACAACCAACATCAACCAAAACAATATCAGCGTTTCTCATATCGCCATTGAGGATGGTTGGTGGACTGGCCTAGCCCTGGTCAACACTACCGAAGAGATCCGCGAAATCACATTTACTTTCAACAATGGCGAGAGCAAATCACTAAGCTTGCCGGCGAAAGCTCATGAAGCTATCAACCTTACTTATTTTCTTGAAGGTTTGTCGACAAGTGACATCAAATCTGCTATCATCAGCAATAGCGAAGGCATAATCGGACTGGAGATATTCGGCAACGACGGACAATTGAGTGGAATCCCGCTTAAAGACAGTACCAGCACTACCCTCTACTACCCGCATATAGCGAGTGATAATGACTGGTGGACCGGTATTGCCGCTTTCAACCCAGGTTCAGTTGCCGGTGAGATAGTAATAAAACCATATGCAGCTGACGGAACCCGACTTGTCCCAACCGAACCGGTTACTACAATTGAAATTGCTGCCGAAAGCAATTTTGTCAAATTGTTTTCTCAATTACAGTTGCCTGCTGATACTGCCTGGTTGATATTGGAGACAACCGTTCCAGTCAACGGCTTTGAACTTTTTGGTACTTATGACGGCAGACAACTGGCCGGCTACTCCAGTATTGATATTGATGGCCTTTCCGGAATTTTCCCGAAAAGCAGTGATAGTGGCTGGACCGGCGTTGCGATAGCCAACACTTCAGCAGACACCTGCACTCTGACATTAACAGCCTACGACAATAATGGTAACCAAATCGCAAGTGCTCCTGTCGAACTAAGTGGTTTCGAAAAAATTGACGGCTTTACCGAAGATTTCTTTAGTGAAGATATTGATACTGCGACCTATATTGCCTATAGCGCCACAGCCCCGGTTGTAGTTTTTCAACTCAACAGCAACGGTAGTATGCTTGACGCGCTGCCGGGACGACAATAAAAAGGAAAATGTCATAATGCTTAAGGGATTTCAGAAAAAACATCTGCGCGGGCTGGCCCACGCTTTTAAACCGGTGATCTTGATTGGCCAGAAAGGACTCAGTGACAATCTGTCCGAGGCCCTTGAAGAAGCCCTCGACAACCATGAGCTGATCAAGGTAAAATTTGTCGACTTCAAGGAGAAAGAACAGAAAAAAGAGATCATTGAACAACTTGAAAAGGCGGCAGCCTGTGAAATGGTCGGCATGACCGGTCATATCGCTATCTTCTTTCGCCAGAACCGGGATCCTGAAAAACGTAAAATATCTATTCCGAAGGAGAAGAAGTAAAAAATGAGTGTGGAAGCCAACAAGATCATCTACTCGATGATTCGCGTCAGTAAACAGTACGATAACAAACCGGTTCTCAAAGATATCAGTCTCTCCTATTTTTACGGGGCCAAAATCGGAGTCTTAGGCCTTAACGGTTCCGGCAAATCAACCCTCTTAAGAATCCTGGCTGGAGTTGAACAGGAGTTTAACGGAGAAACTACTATTGCCCCAGGGCTCAACGTTGGCCTGCTTGAACAGGAGCCCCAACTCGATGATTCCTTGACGGTACGCCAGATTGTCGAACAAGGGGTTCAAGAGACAGTTGATCTGTTGGCCGAGTACAACCTGATCAACGACCAGTTTGCCGAACCGATGTCAGATGACGAGATGGAGAAGCTGATTGCCCGACAAGGGCAGGTTCAGGAAAAACTTGACGCAGCCGATGCCTGGGATCTCGATGCCCGCCTCGATATGGCGATGGAAGCTTTGCGCTGCCCGCCCGCCGACACCCAAATCAATGTGCTCTCCGGCGGAGAGAAACGCCGGGTTGCCCTCTGCCGACTCTTACTGAAAAAACCAGATATCCTCCTGCTCGATGAACCGACCAATCATCTCGACGCCGAAACCGTCGCCTGGCTCGAACAACATCTGCAACGCTATGAAGGTACCGTCATAGCTGTCACCCACGACCGCTACTTTCTTGATAATGTCGCCGGCTGGATCCTTGAACTCGATCGCGGCCAAGGCATTCCCTGGAAAGGCAATTACTCATCCTGGCTCGAACAGAAAGAGAAACGTTTAAGCCAGGAGGAGAAAGAGGAATCAGCCCGCCGCAAAACTTTAAAACATGAACTGGAGTGGATCAGGATGACCCCGAAGGGCCGCCACACAAAATCAAAAGCCCGCATCAGCGCCTATGAGGAGCTCCTTGGAAACGAGGGCGAAAAACGGGGCCGCGATCTCGAAATTTTCATCCCACCCGGACCCCGCCTCGGCAAGGTGGTAATTGAAAGCAGTAATCTGAGTAAAGCCTTTGGCGACAAACTACTTTTTGAAAACCTTACATTTGCCCTGCCGCCGGGCGGCATTGTTGGCGTTATCGGCCCCAACGGAGCCGGCAAAACCACCCTTTTTAAAATGATCACCGGCCAGGAAACAGCCGACAACGGTTCGATCCGTCTGGGAGAGAGTGTCAAACTCGCCTTCGTTGACCAGAACCGAGATACTTTAAACCCCGACGAATCAATATGGCAAGCCATCTCCGAAGGTCAGGAAACTATTACTCTCGGCAACCACGAAATTAATTCGCGGGCTTACGTCGGCCGTTTCAACTTCTCCGGCTCCGACCAGCAAAAAAAGGTTGGTCTTATGTCGGGTGGCCAGAGAAACCGCGTTCATCTTGCCCGTATGCTGAAATCGGGAGCTAATGTAATCCTGCTTGATGAACCGACCAACGATCTCGATGTCAACACCCTAAGGGCCCTGGAAGAGGCCCTGGAGAATTTTGCCGGCTGTGCCGTCATCATCAGCCATGACCGCTGGTTTCTAGACCGCATAGCCACCCATATTTTGGCTTTTGAAGGAGATAGTCAGGTGGTCTGGTTTGACGGCAACTATTCCGAATACGAAGCTGACCGCAAAGCCCGTCTCGGAGCCATGGCCAACCAACCACAACGTATCAAATACCGTCATTTAACCAGAAAATAAATTTCAAGACCGGATCTCAGGAGAGTAACATTGAAAATAGGTTTTACAGGCGTTGAGCTGCAAGAGGGTAAGGTTAAATTTAACGATAAGAACCTGATTGCCTTAGAAAAAAAAGATAAACCTAAAAAGGTTACCCCCTTTTTTGCCGAATTTATCCAGGATGAACTTGTCCATGTTGAAGCTATTATTATTCCGGCCGACAACATCCTCGACCTTTTGATTTACGATATCGAAAAGATTGAAACCAGACTCTCCCGCACCGACAATGAAGAGGAGAAAAGCTTACTGCAAAAAGCCCAGCAGAGCCTTGAAGAGGAAATTCCTTTATGCGATGTCGGTTTCACTAAAGATGAAGCCGCAACAATTCTCAGTGCCGACCCCTACAGCCTCAAACCGGTTATTCAGATCAGGGGCGATGAAGACGGTAACGAACTTATCGCAAACGTGCTCGAGAAAACCGGCTATATGTTTTTTTATACAACCGGGCCCGCTGAATCCCACGCCTGGCTGATAAAAAAGGGCTCCGACATAATTGCTTGCGCTGCCAAAATCCACTCCGACCTGGCCCGCGGCTTCATCAAAGGTGACGTTGTCGGGTTCAGTGATTACCTTGATTGCCACAATTTTAACGAATGCAAAAGCAAAGGCATAGCCCGCGTGGTTGATCGGGAATACATTGTCAAACCTGATGAAATCATTGAGATCCGCTTCAACGTCTAAGTCACATATATCCAGAAGAGATCCGTTTCAAGCAGAAAACAAAATTTACATAAACAATATTTTAAAAAAATAACTTTATACCCGAAAAACCCCTTGCATTATCCTTAAAAGTGCGCTATTATGAAGAGATACAATCTAACAGCACCGATTAGCTGTTGGAAATTAACAACGCCATTTAGAATGGCACATTATGCAAGAGGATGTTATGTCAGAGCAAGTCGAAGGTACGGTAAAATGGTTCAATGATGAAAAAGGTTTTGGATTTATTGAACAAGAAGGTGGAAGTGACGTTTTTGTCCATTTCAGCGCAATCAATGGCACAGGCCGGAAGACCCTCCATGAAGGACAAAAAGTCTCCATGGATGTGACTCAGGGCCAAAAAGGCCCCCAGGCTGAGAATGTTAACCCTCTTTAAGTAACAGCAATCGGCACGATCTTAACTGATCGTGCCGATTGATTTTTTCCCACCGAAAACATCTCCCTCAAAAAGAACCACCTGGCAACGTCCCCCACGCAAATGCTTAAAACCTGACTCAGTCAATAAAAAACACCACAAGAGCCGAAGACCCTGCAATAAAAATTATTTTTTTCGTGAAATCCAATCTGCTTATGAATGAATATACAGTCGGGCTAATTTCAGACACGCACGGATTACTACGCAATGACGCCTTTAATCACCTTAAAGGATGCGATGCCATCATTCATGCCGGTGACATCTGCGACGATAATATAATCTCTAAACTTTCAACGATCGCCCCGGTTCATGCCGTCCGCGGCAACATGGACGGCAATGTAAACTATCCAGCAAACTGCCTGCTGACAGTCGGCAAACACACCTTTTACATACTCCACGATCTTGACAGACTTGACCTCGACCCACAGGCTGCCGACATCGATGTCGTCGTCTTCGGCCACTCACATCGACCCGGAAGTTTCCTGCGCCACGCCGTACTCTACATCAATCCCGGCAGCGCCGGACCTAAAAGAATGAGTCTGCCGATATCACTGGCCAAGCTCCACCTTAAAAATGGCCGTTTGATCCCGGAATTTATTGAACTGAAATGAACTCGCCATGAATAAGAGACGACCAGCAGTACCCTGCCCCTTCTGCTCTCCGGAAAAACTGGAGGTTGTCACCAGCAGCCGGAACTTCTATGTCATCAACGACAACTCACCGGTAACCCCAGGCCACTGTCTGATTATTCCCAATCGACATATCGCTGACCCCCTCGATTTAAACTCTGAAGAGATCACCGAGGCCTGGCAACTGGTCCAACAGATACGAGAAAAGCTACTTGTCGATGACCCTTCAATCTCCGGCTTCAACCTCGGTTTCAACAGCGGCCGTGATGCCGGCCAGACTATTTTTCATACTCATATCCATCTGATCCCCCGGCGTTTCGGTGATGTTGAAACTCCTCGTGGCGGCATCCGAGGGGTAATCCCAGCCCGACAAAACTACTGACAAATTTAATCAATCTATTTCCATCACCACCGGACAGTGATCGCTGCCCATCTGTTGCGTCATATAGACAAGCGTTCTCACCCGCGGCAAGAGCACTTCGTCAACAAAAAAATAGTCGATCCGCCAGCCGATATTGCGCTCTCGAGCTCGCGCCCGAAAACTCCACCAAGAGTAGACATCAGCCAGATCGGGATTCAGTCGGCGCCAGACATCAACCCAACCGTCGGCAACCCAAGCCGAGACACGAGATCTCTCATCCGGATGAAAACCGATCTTACCGTCATTCTCTTTGGGCCGAGCGATATCGATCTCTTGATGGCAACAGTTCACATCACCGGCAAAAATCACCTTTTCACCAGCATCCCGCAACGCCTTAACATGACGATGAAAGATTTCATAAAACTCAAGCTTACCCTGCCAGGCGAGCGAAGATTTGCCACCATTAGGAAAGTATACCCCTAAAATTGTCAGGCCATGACAACGCAAAGTCACAACTCGCCCTTCACTATCGTCGAAACCATCCATCCCGACCGAAAAAGTCACTTCCGGATTGATAACTTTTTTGGCCCAGATTGATGTCCCGGCATAACCGGCTTTTTGGGCGGCATGGTAGAATTGATGATATTCAGCGTGACTGGTAAGCTCGAAAGAGAGCTGGTCAGCCCGGGCTTTGGTCTCCTGCATAAGCAGAATATCGGGATCAACCACAGTCAAAAATCTATCTAACTCACCTTTCTTCACCAAGGCTCGAATACCGTTAACATTCCAGCTAGCTATCTTCATAAGCGATTCTACTCTCTTTAAAAATATAAAAAAATAAGAATATACTATTTTTCCATTTTATAACTCAACAAAAACACCGAGGTCAACAACATATATGAATATAAAAAAGGTTTTAAATAAAATTTTAAGTACAGCAAACAAATTCTTGACAGAAAACAGTTTGTAAACTAGAAATTCTAAACTATGGGAACTACCCCTGAGCTTTTTGACATTTTCAATGAAAGACCTTCAGTTTAACACTCTAGCAGGAGGCGAGGTTATGAACCGCGATTTTAAAAAGCGGGATAGAGAACTTGAAGAGCGTATTTCCCGGGATTACCAGCGAATGGTTAAGGAGTGCGACCTCCACCTGGATCTAATGGAGCGTGAATTACCTCCCCCGATTGAACCTTTAGTTGAACAACTTGAAAGTTCTGGAATTAGCCGCCGATCTTTCATGAAATGGTCGGCAGCCACAACTGCCGCCTTAATGTTACCACCAATATTCAAAAGCCGGGTCGCCAGAGCGGCAGAACAATTTGGCCGGGTACCAGTCGTCTGGCTCCACTTTGCCGAATGTACTGGTTGCAGCGAAGCTCTGTTACGCACCTCCTATCCCAATATAGATGATCTGATCTTAGAAACTCTCTCCTTGGAATATCACGAAACCCTGATGGCTGCAGCCGGTTATCAAGCTGAAGAAAACCTTGAAAAAGCCCTGCACGATTTTCCTGGAAAGTTTATCTGCGTCATTGAAGGCGCCCTGCCGACCGGCCTTAATGGAAAATATTTAACTTTAGGTGCTAAAGGCCGAACCGGCATGGAGATTGCTCGTGAAGTAACCAGTAAAGCTGCAGCCGTCATCTGCATCGGCAGCTGCTCATCTTTCGGCAATGTCCAGGCCGCCAAACCGAATCCCACTGACGCCAAAGGCATCAGTGACGCTCTCGGTATCCAGACAGTCAATATTCCTGGCTGTCCGCCTAACCCTATCAATTTCATCGGCACTATCCTTCACTACCTGATGTTTGGAGCCCTGCCTCCTCTTGACTCTTTAGGAAGACCTATATGGGCCTACGGCAAAAGGATTCATGACTACTGCGAACGCCGGCCCCACTACGATGCAGGAGAATTTGTCGAAGAATGGGGAGACTCCGGAGCCCAGAAGGGCTGGTGCCTTTACAAAATGGGATGCAAAGGACCTTATACTTATGCCAACTGTGCCAAAGTTCGTTTTAACGACGGCGTCTCTTGGCCGATCATGGGTGGACATGGCTGCATGGGCTGTGTTGAACCGAATTTCTGGGACACCATGGCCCCTCTCGAGAAACCGATCGCTGAAAAAACCTTTGGCGGTGGTGAAAAAACCGTCGACGATATCGGCAAAATCCTAGCTGGCGTCACGGCTGCAGGGATCGCTACCCACGGCACCGTCTCTTACATCAAACGCCACAACCAGAAAGATTTTGCCAAACCAGAGGATGAGGTCTAAAAAATGTCTAAAAGAATTATTGTCGACCCGATTACCCGAATTGAGGGGCATCTCCGGATTGAAGTTGAAGTAGACGAAAAAAATATCATCCGTGATGCCTGGAGTTCCATTACTTTGTGGCGCGGCATTGAAACCATTTTAAAAGGCCGAGACCCCCGAGATGCCGGCCTCATCACGCAACGTTTCTGCGGCGTCTGCACCTATTCTCACTATGAAGCCAGCATTTTGGCCTGTGAAGACGCTTTCAAAGTCACTCCACCTCCCAATGCCCGCATCGTTCGCAACCTGATTAAGTCATCCCAATATCTTACCGACCATATCATGCATTTTTATCACCTGCATGGTCTCGACTGGGTTGATATCGTCAGCGCCCTTTCGGCAGACCCGAGAAAAGCTGTCGAACTGGCCAAAAGCTACCATGAGGCCCCCTACAACTGCTCTGAAACCCACTACAAAGCTGTCCAGAAGCGCCTGGCTAAATTCGTCAAGTCAGGTCGTTTAGGGCCATTTGCCAATGCTTATTGGGGGAACGCCTCTTTTAAACTGCCACCTGAAGCCAACCTGGTAATTGCCTCACACTATCTTGACGCCCTGCATATATCCAAAATTAGCGGTCAGATGCAGGCCATTTTCGGGGGCAAGAATCCGCATCCGCAAACGCTGGTTGCCGGCGGTGTCACCTGTGTCATGGATATCCAGGATGCCCACCGAATCGGAGAATATCTTTTCCGTTTAAAAGAGGTAAAAAAGTTTATCGATACCGCCTACATCCCAGATGTTCTGATCGCCGGAACCTACTATAAAGATGAAGGTCTTGCCGGCATAGGAGCCAGTGTCAAAAACTACCTCTCCTACGGCGGCTTCCCACTTGATGATCAGTGGCATGATGTACTCTTACCAAAAGGTGTCATTAAAGGGGCTGATCTTGCCAACCCCCTGCCCCTTGACGAAACCAAGATCACTGAAGAGGTCGCGCACTCCTGGTACAGTGGCGATGAGAAACTGCACCCATTTGATGGCAAAACTGAACCTGCCTACAGCGGCCTGGATGAAAAAGGGCAGGTTAAAGGTGATGAGAAGTATTCCTGGTGTAAAGCTCCGCGCTATGATGACCTGCCTTACGAGGTCGGCCCTCTGGCTCGTTTTATTGTTGGTTATGCCCAGGGAGACAAAAGGATCAAACCCCTGGTTGACAGCACCCTGAAAGCAGCAGGGCTACCAGCCACAGTCCTCTTTTCAACTCTGGGCCGAACCGCCGCCCGGGGCCTTGAGACTAAACTCGTGGCCGACTATACCGAAACCTGGGTCAACGAACTGGTCGCCAACTTAAAAGCCGGCGACAAGCGTACCTGGAGCCGTTGTGATGTTCCCCAGAGCGGTCAGGGGCGAGGCCTTACTGAGGTTCCCCGCGGAGCTCTCGGCCATTGGTTAAAGATCGAAAATCAGGTCATCAGCAACTATCAGGCGGTGGTTCCATCGACCTGGAACTGCTCACCCCGCGATTTGAAAAAGGTTCGCGGTCCCTATGAAGAGTCTCTGATAGGAACTAAAATGGCGAACATCAACCAGCCTTTGGAGATCTTACGCACCATTCACTCCTTTGACCCCTGTATGGCCTGCGCTGTCCATGTCATCGATTTTAAAGGGCGTGAGATCGGCCATTTCAAGGTTCTCTAAGCAATGAACAACATTCCCAGGAGCTGACGATGCCTGATATAAAGATGAAAAAAGAATGGTGGCTCTCGATTCGCCTGATCCACTGGTCGGTTGTTATCTCAGTTTTCACCCTACTGATCAGCGGCTTCTATATCGCGACCCCTATAACTTTTGGGTCCGGAGCTACACCTGACAAATTCTACATGGGCAACATCCGCTCAATCCATACTTTTTTCGGGGCTTTTCTGACCTTCCTCATGCTCTGGAGGGCCTATCTCGGGCTGTTTGCAAAATTTCACGCCCGCTGGACCGATCTTCTGGCCTGGACTGATCTTGATAACCTGATTACCCAGATAAGGTTCTACCTGCTCCTCTCTGAGAAGAAACCAAGCCATCGGTACCAGTACGGTCCGTTGCAAGCACTCGCCTACAATGGATTGATTTTTTTACAGATCATGATTATTCTGACCGGTCTTATTATGGTAGGAGCAAATATCCATGCCGGGTTAAGCCTCTGGTTGGGAAATTTTTTGAAACCGGTCGAGATCGCCATGGGTGGCCTTGCCGGAGTTCGCATGATCCACCACATCATCGCCTGGGGCTTTATCCTCTTTATTATGGTTCATGTCTACATGGCGGTCTGGATTGATATCGTCTATAAAGAGGGCACCATCTCATCAATGATCAGCGGCCGGGTTTTTAGAAAAGCAGAATAAACCCTATGCGGACAACCATTTTAGGACTCGGTAACACCCTGCTTCGCGACGAAGGTTTCGGCGTCCACTTTCTTAATGAGATTGCTAGCAAGTACAGCTTTCCGGAGAGTGTCAAACTGATCGATGGTGGCACGCTGGGCTATGGCCTGCTTGACACAATCAGCTCCTGCGACCGTCTTCTGGTAATCGACATCATTAAAAGTGGCGACCGGCCCGGAACTATATACCGTTTCACCCAGACTGAAATGGAGCTCCACCTGCCGGCCCCGACCTCGGCCCACGAGGTTGAATTTTTTGATGTCTTAAGCAAGGCCGAGATGATGGGCTCATTGCCGAATACCATATTTCTCTGCATTACGCCCCAATCCTATGGCGGTGAAATGGAGATGTCTATGAGCCCGATCATGCTTGAAGCTTTCCCGGCAATGGAGAAGCTGCTTTTACATGAGCTCTCAGGATGGCAGTTGGCACCTGAACGGCGAGAGGCTCTTGAAGGTGCATGAACTCTTCTTGATCCAATCCTCATTGAAAATAATCGATGAGCATGTCTTTTGCCATAATGACCAGGAACCTGGACATAGCCGAAAAATAACTATCCAAAGCCACTGCCATGCACCAACCAATGACCACGGTCTGGCCTTCGGCCAAGCCGTGGTCGCAGCTTACCAGAACAAAAACTGAACAAATAATTAACCCCAAACAGCCAAAGTTTCGCTCTCCACAAACGTTGTAATAATTTAACGTATGGTCCAAGAAGTCCTTTGTCCAACTCAAGATACTGACAAAGCCCTCATCACATTCAACGTTTCAGATAAGCCATTACCTCGAGATGGGTAGTCCCGGCATACATATCGTAGGCAGTGAGTGAGTCGAAAATAAAACCGTTATCAAGCTCTTTGAGGCGGGCCAAGTCACGAGCCAGAGTCGCAGGATTGCAACTTATATAGATGAGCTGTGAAGCCTTGCTTTTAACTATTTTCTCAACAACCAGAGGATCCAATCCGCTGCGTGGGGGATCGACAACCAGGGTATCGAGAGAATCGGGCAATGTTTTTCTCTCGACCCGACCGCTTATGAAACAGACATTATCAAAGCTGTTACGGGTCGCATTACGGCGGCCTCTGGCGGCCGCCGCTGAATCACTCTCATAAACCGTAAGATGCCTGGCTATGGTCGCCAATGGTAACGAGAAGGTACCGCTACCACCATAAAGCTCCGCTACTTCACATGCATCGGCACAATGTTTCAGAAGATCATTAATCATCAACCGGGTTATCGCGGGATTTACCTGAGCAAAACCTGAGGCAGCCAGTTCGAGATCGCCGAAACCATAATTCTCCGTAACGCTTTCCAAAATTCCGGAAAGCGCCTGACAACAACTTCCAACCTCTACAGCCGCAGCAAAGGTTCCGCTGGAACTTGCCAGCCCATGACAGGACAACATTTTTTCCGGCAGAGCCGATGAGACCCTAAGCTCTTTCAGCAAGGCCAATAAAGCAGGGGCCAAAACCAGACACTCCGGGACGGCTACCACCTGATGACTGCGGCGGCGCAGGAAACCGACCCCCCCGGTCTCAGCATCACGCCGAAAAAGAGCCCGATGCCGATAATGAAATTCATCTGGGGCTGCAATCATATTGACGCCTGTTTGAATTCCGGCCCCTGCCAAAACCTGAAGCAGCATATCTTTTTTAAGTTCAAGCTGATCGCTATAGGCCAGGTGGAGCAGGTCGCAACCACCGCATTCCGCATAGTGAGGGCAAAGTACTTCCCGACGTTTTAAACCAGGTTTTACAACTTTCTCCAAACGCCCGATGATATAGCGTTTTTTCTCTTTCTCAGGACTTACCAGAACCTCATCACCAACAACTGTCCGTGGCACAAAGACGGCTTTGCCCTGATAAAAACCGAGACCATTTCCCGGTGGCGCATATTTCTCAATAACCACAGAAATCGTTTTCATAAACTATATTAAAGCAGGAAGAAATAATGAAAAAAAGGAGACAGGATTAGTTATTCTCTTTTTTGAGACGAGCTTTAGAAGTTGCAAACTGGAAACCTCAGCGGCTGGAATCTACTCCAGCCGGGCCTGATGACACTACCCGAAAACCAATTGCGTAATTGAGATTTTCCGGCAGGCGCTTATTGCGACTGGCCGAACGCACATAACGAGGAGGACTATCCCAACAACTGCCACGTGCAACCCTGTACGAACCTGAAGCAGCACCTTGAGGATTATGTACTGGACACTCTTTATAATAGTTTTCGCCAAACCAATCAGAACACCACTCCCAGACATTTCCCAACATATCATAAAGACCAAAACTATTAGGCTTAAAACTGCCGACCGGGGCCGTCACCTTAAAACCATCCTCACAATCATGTACTGTCCAGGTTGACCACTCATTTCGGGCAGTCTTATCACCCACATTCGCATAGTAGCAGGTAATACTCACATCATCGCCCCAAAAGCACACGGTTGACGTTCCAGCCCGACAGGCGTACTCCCATTCGGCCTCTGACGGCAGACGAAATCTTTTGCCACTCTTGCTGGATAACCATTCAACGTAGGCAATTGCATCTTCACAGGAAACCTCTACCACCGGCTGTTTATCATCATTTAACGAGTGTCCTTTATATGACTTACTGTCATGATCCGACTTAAATCTCCGATACTGGGCATTCGTCACTTCATATTTTCCCATCCAGAAACCATCAACACAAACCCGGTGCCGTGGCAATTCACAAGCACAATATTTGTCGTATTTACCTCGGCCCAGCTCTTTAATCAAATCCTCCTCTTCTCCTTTACTCTGCCCCATCTGAAAACAACCGCCCGCAATCCAGACAAACTCCATTCCGGTTTCAGGATCGGTAAAAGTCTCTTCGGCAAGAGGTGCCGAAACCCCAACAATGAATACAAAAAACAAGAACGAGGTTAAGCAAAAAAACTGTAAAACGCGATTTGTCATCATCTCTACCTTTGCTCTTCCATACTCTACCTGTAACGTTTGAGACAGAAGCAATCTCAAAAAATATCCAGCCGCCCTTAGCATAAAACAATGTAAAAAACAATTAATCTCATCACAGAAAAGATAAAAATCCACAGACTATCCCCATTCATGAGAATTAACCCCTATAAATTGTGGATATTTATTGCCAAAACAGAAAAACAGATCGACAAAGACATATTTTTTAAGTCTGTTCGACAAAATTGTCGAACAACTGCGATGATTGTCGTCTATTACATCGTCAATATGCAGAAGAGATATGCAAAATCAGGCTTTTTATTTTTTTTAAAGTTGGCACGGTAATCGCTAAACATGAAAATTGATATAGCGAAAGAAGTGATGTTTTCTTTCTTGTTATTAAAAAAACAGGAAAAAATCACAATTGTCTGGCCAGACATGATTTCACAAAAGCCGTTAAAAAGATTGGAGATGTCCCTCTTATCTAACAACAATTTCAACAACTACTCTTCTAAAGGAGAAAAAGATGAAA
>JANTGZ010000037.1 GCA_024762675.1 Thermodesulfobacteriota bacterium
ACATTTTTTCACTGCTGTCCGGCAAGGTCATTGCAACCCGGGATATCGGCCTATTTTCTTCCACTTCTTAAGCAAAATTTTTGTTTTTCCAACGCTCATTACGCCAAAATTGCGAAACTCACTCGTACCTCGCTTAAACAGTCGCAATTTTCAGGCTCCATTCGCTGGTAAAAACGACGAAATTTTGCTAGACGTTCCAGAAAACAGCCCGATATCCCTAGGCCTACCGGACAGCAATGACATTTTTTACTGAAAGTGGGTGTGGATGAAACAATGATCCATTATAGTTTTGAGAGTTTATAAATAGTTTACACTTTTCAAAATGTCAACAATGTTCATTTTAATAAAAGAGGAGATTGAAGAGGTTCTTAATATAGGCCTTTACAACTTGCTGATGAGAGGTCAGGCCCTACCCGGTTTTGCCTTGATAGATCATCGTCAAATATGTTATTGGTCGATCTGTTTTTTGGTTTAAATGTTGTGTGTGAGGGCGGGAGAGATTATGGATAATTGCGAGGGTGAAAGGTTTGAGGCTTTAGGGCAGCGTTTACTGGCGGCTCTGCAAGGTAGCTCTCGCCTGGTAATTCTGACTCATAATAATCCGGATCCTGATGCCTTTGCATCAGCCTGCGGCCTGGCCGCGGTGATCAACTTTCTTGATCCTGAGTGTCGAGTACAGGTCGCTTATGGTGGGATTGTCGGGCGGTCTGAGAATCGCACGATGATGCGTTATCTACCTTGTAAAGTGGTTCCTTTCAGCCGCGTGCGGGGTCGTGACAAGGTTGCTTATGCCTTGGTTGATACACAGCCTCGGGCCGGGAATAATGTTTTGCCGGACGATAAGGTTCCGGCCATTGTTATAGATCATCATCCCCAGAAATCTCTTACCAGGGCTGCCCTCCGCCAGACCCCTTTTGTTGATATTCGCACCGGTTACGGTTCTTGTACGACTATTGTTACTGAATATCTGCAGTGTTTGGGGGTGCCGTTCACGACCGCTTTGGCGACCACACTGGTTTATGGTATCAGTTCCGAAACCCAGCATTTAGGAAGGGAGGCCAGCCTTCAGGATCGTCGCATCTATAATGATCTGGTACCTCTGGTTAATATGCGCAGGCTCTCCCAGATTGAGTTCAGTCGGAGGCCGCGAGAGCATTTTTTCTATATTCGCAAAGCGGTTGATAATGCTTTTGTCTATCGTCAGGTGATTGGTTCCCGACTGGGGCCGGTAGAAAACCCTGATGTGGTTGCCGAAGTTGCTGATTTTTTGCTCCTTCATGAGCGTATGAGCTGGTCGATCGTGACCGCTTTCTATGATGAAAAACTGATTATATCGTTACGGGCCGGCAACTATCGGGCTCAGGCCGGAAAAGTGGTGCGTGAACTGATCGAGAAGCTTGGTGGTACTGCCGGTGGACATAATCAGGTGGCTGGAGGTCAGCTCGATTGCCAGGGTCGGAGTCGACTCGAGATTGCAGAACTCGATTATGGCTTGATTATAGATTTTTTACAACAAGTGACTGGGGTGGAAAATGTTAAAACCATAAAGCCGCTAGTCTCCTCCGAACTCAAAGATCCCTGGGCTGAAGGTGATGAGTGAAACTTCGGCCGAAGGTCTTAACCTTGCGTCTACCTTAAGGGTAAATAATCAATTTTGCTATATTTATGCTCCCCCTCAAACTTTTCTGGCAGACGATCCAGTTCTCCGGCAAAGAGTTGTTGAGGAGGTCCTTTCCGGGCAGGGTTCAGTTGAGCCTTCTGCCGGTATGGGGCGGGGGGGGATCTTCTTTTTGTCCGGTGACTGGCTTCTCTGTCCGATAGTTGTACGTCAATATCGTCATGGTGGCCTGTGGCGTTTTTTGAGCGGGGCGCGATTTTTTACCCGACATCGTTTTCTGGCCGAATTCAAGCTCCATAGCCTGGCCGGCAGGCTTGGCATTCCAACTCCTGAAGCGCTTGGGGTTATAGTTGTCAAGAGAGGGGCAAAGAGTATCTTTGTCAATGGATACTACGTTACCCGCAGGTTGCCGAATATTTCCGGTTTGCCTGAATTCCTGGAACAGGTGGGGGCGGCAACCCGTTTACGAATTGCCTTCGAGATCGGAGATTATCTGCGGAAATTGCACGAGCACGGGATCTTTTATACCGATCTGCATGTCAAAAATATTCTGGTCGTGCCTGAGGGCGGGATCTTTTTTATAGATTTCGATAAGGCCAAACAGTTTCGAGCCCCGCTTTCCGGTTTTCGTCGGCGGGCCAATCTCTATCGTTTTTTGCGCTCGGTGGAGAAGTATAGTTTTCGCGGTGGTAAACTGACAGATTCCGACCGCTCAGCATTCCTGATCGCCTATGAACCCGATCCGGAGGAATACTCTAAGCTGTATCGAAAACTAGGTTTTGGCCTGGCCTGGAGAGGGCTTTTTTATAAATTCGGCTGGTGGCTTAATCGGAGTTGATGGTTTTGATGCGGCGCCAGCGGTCATGTGCCCAGAACCACTGGGCCGGGCATTCGCGGATATGTTTTTCCATGATCAGGTTTAAGCGCCGCGTGTAGTCGGCAATCACGTCACGACTGTTGCCGGTTCGCGGCACAAAGATCGGCTCTTCTACCACAATCTGATGATGAAGGGGGCGAATTCGGGTAGTGAAAGCCGGAATTATCGGGCTGCCGCTGAGTCGGGCGAGGACGGCCGGTGAGGGGATGGTCGGAACCTGGTGGCCGAAAAACGGTGACCATATTCTGAAACGTCGACGAACCCGCTGGTCAACGAGCAACGCAATAATGTTGCCTTTTTTCAGATTTCTAACCAGGGTCCCGGCACTACCACTTTTATTTACAGGTATGAACCCAACCTCCCTGCGGGTTTTCTCGATAGCGTCATAAAGTTTAGGTTTTTCCTTGATTGGTTTGGCTACCGTGGCAATTGGGTTTTGCAGCATGGTCGAGAGAAATCCGGCAAGTTCCCAGTTGCCTAAGTGAGCCGAGATAACAATTGCACCCGAGCCGTCGCTTTGCGCTTTGATCAGGTGTTCAAGTCCGGTAATCTGCAGATTTTCCTTCAGCAGTCGGCGGCATGCCGGATTTTGGAGGAGGAAAAATTCACAGAGATTAAAACCTAGATGTTGCGTGATCTCGGCTCGCAGATCATGTGCTTGTGGGCTCTTTGGTTTTACTTGCAGGGCGAGATCGATGTTTTTTTCGATAATGCGTCGATGGCCGCGGTCGAGGGTCAGCCATAGACGGGCTAGTTGATGTCCCAGTTTGTAGGCGTCAGCGGCTGGTAACAGGTTAAATAGAGCTCTCGCTGCTTTAAAGCAGTAAACGGTTCCGCGATCACTCCAGTCAGACGGAATTTTCAGCAATTTTTCTTCCTCTTCGTAATTCTTCCAAAACCCAGTTTATAGCAGCGTAAAGATCGACGGCGATAAAATTTGGGTTAATCTTACTTTCAACGATCTTCTCCTTTTCACTTTTTCCATGTCCGGTTTCCACCAGAATACCTTTACCACTCACCCGTAGTGCCAGTTCGACATCAATAAGCTTATCACCAATGACATATGATTTGCTCAAGTCCAGATGATGTCGGGATGCGGCCTCAAGAAGGAGGCCGGGGGCCGGTTTGCGGCAGTCACAGATCTTTCTGTAGGGAGCATTTCCAGCTTCTGGGTGATGCGGACAAAAGAAGAAATCATCAAGATAGGCCCCTTCGCGGGCCAGTATCTTCTGGAGATAAAGATGGGTCTTAGTGACGAAGCTTTCAGTGAATTTGCCTCGGGCAATTCCGGACTGATTAGAGACCAGGATGACCGGAATTTGTTGCCGATTGAGTCTGGTGATTGCATCCGCCGCCTGGGGTAGAAGTTTTACATCTTGAATTCGGCTTAAGTAGTTGACCTCTTTAATGATGGTGCCGTCACGGTCAAGAAAAACCGCGCCTCGGGATTTGATGATGGGCGTCAAGGAGGATTCAGTCATGGGCGTGCAGATTTATTATCGGGTCTAAAATCCGGCCCGATAAATGGTTTAAAGAGTTTTAAGAAAGTATTTTCATTGTCAATTTTTAAACCTATTTCTGCAACCCAAAGCTTTTGCAGGAGACCCTCCTCTTTAGCCTTGGTCAAAGCTTTGATTTTAACTGCATCTTTGGCCGTAGTGATGATTGGCCGGGCTCCACTCATAGATATGAGATGCTTGAGGTCGCTGCTACGATAGTTATAATGGTCTGTAAATGAGGCGGTCTCTTCCAGTTGCAATCCGAGGCTTTTAAGCTGGGCAAAAAAATAGTTGTTGTTAGCAAGTCCTGAGCAGGCACAAAGTGGTCCCAGTTTTGTAACTTCACTTAAACTAAGAGAGCTACTGCTACCATCTGCGGCGATGAATCGGCGAAAGTGGTAGCTGGAGCAAAATACTTTTTTGGGAGATATATAGTTTAAGATCTCTGCCGCTTCACTGTAAAAGTAGGGGTGGCACTGGTCAAACTTGTTGAGGACAACAGCGTCAGCCCGTTTGAGGGCGCTCAAAGATTCTCGCAAAGGGCCGGCCGGCAGGAGTCGGCGGTTGTCGAAGAGTTTCTGGCTGTCGATCATGACCAGGTTGAAATTGCGGCGCAGGCGACGGTGTTGGAAGCCATCATCCATCAGGATGAGATCGGGCGTCAGTTGTTTGATCGCAGCTTGAGCCCCGTGAACCCTGTCACCATCAAGAACCAGGGCGGCATCGGGTATCTGTTGATGGAGCATTAAGGCTTCATCTCCGAGTTCCCGGGCCGCCAGGTTGTCGATGGTGGAAGCTTTGGTGATGAGCTTTGGATCCAGTCTTTTTTTACGGCCATAGCCGCGTGAGAGGATGGCAACCGTTAGGTTATGATCGTGGAAATAATCAGCCAAATAAGCGACCATCGGGGTTTTGCCGGTGCCGCCGGTAGTCAGGTTGCCAACACAGATAATCGGGGTCTCTACAGACTGGCTTAAGGCGGGAAAGAGATCATAAAGCAAATTGCGCCCGGCCATGAAGGCACCGTAGAGTAAAGCCGGGGCAGTGAGCAGGTTGCTATAGTACAGTATCTTGCTCTTCATATGCTTTGATAGTATTTGGGAAAGCTATTGCTGCTGGCAAAGTAAAATGTTTAGATGCTTGGCGCCCGAAACCTGAGGAATGGGGCGTACACGAAGTACGCCGCAGTGACGAAGGTTGAAGGGGAACGACGCACCCCAAGGGCACTTCATCGCTAACGCTCAGGGCGCAGATGAATGTTTTACTTTGTCAGCAATGGTCGAGGTAACCTTCGAGACATAGATCATCATCAAAATGGCGGATGGTAATATTCTTGACCGGCATCGCCTGGTCAATAGTGTCGGCCCCCTGGCCACTGATCATGCCGAGGCTGCCGCGGCCGCCAACCAGGATCGGGGCGTAGAAAAAACAGATTTTATCGATAATTTTATTATCAAGGGCAGAACCGTTAATTTCGGAACCGCCTTCGATCAGTACCGAGGTGATTTTCCGGGCGGCGAGGTTTTTCATTAATTCCAAAAGATCGATTTGTCCAAGGTTGTTAGTTGGCAGAATTAGGATCTCTTTGACCAGTTTGCGGTAAGGGGCCAGTTTTTTCTCACTCTGTTGGCGGGTGGCAAGCAGCATGCGCTGCTTGCCATCGGAGCCGAAAACCTTAGATTGTAGAGGGGTGCGAAGTAGTGAGTCTACAACAATGCGGTAGGGGCTGTGATCTGGTTCGCCGGGGCGGCGAGCGGTCAGTCGGGGGTTGTCCTTGAGTAGGGTGCCGATTCCGACCAGGATGGCATCATGTGCGGCTCTTAGCTGGTGTACGTAGTGGCGAGATTTATCGTTCGTAATCCACTGTGAGTGGCCAGTCGGGGTTGCGATACGGCCGTCGAGACTGGCGGCGGTTTTGAGAGTGACAAAGGGCAGGCCGGTAGTGATGAATTTATTCCAGGCCTCATTGAGTTGGCAGCACTCTTGGGCCAGTAAGCCGACCTCGACTTTGATGCCGGCATTTTTGAGGCGGGTTGCACCCTGGCCTTCGACCAGCGGGTTGGGATCGGAGGTGCCGATAACCACCCGGCGAATTCCGGAGCGGATGATCGCCTCCGTGCAGGGTGGGGTTTTGCCATGGTGATTGCAAGGCTCGAGGGTGACATAGAGTTCGGCGTTCAAGGCTTGGTCGCCGGCTTCGCGTAAGGCGAAGATTTCAGCATGAGGCTCTCCGGCCCGGGGATGAAAGCCGCGGCCAACAATTTCACCGTTGGCAACGATTACAGCACCAACCATAGGGTTTGGGGCTGTCAGCCCAAGGCCTTTACGAGCCAGGACCAGGGCGGTCTGCATGAAGCCTATATCAGAGTGGGTAAAATTACTCATCACGATATTCGCCGGGGCTATTTTTCAGTAGCCCCTGAAGTTCCTGCATGAATTCGTTGATATCTTTGAACTGTCTGTAGACCGAGGCAAAACGGATATAGGCGACATCGTCGAGATCTTTCAAGGATGCCATGACATGTTCGCCGATAAAGGCGACGGGTACTTCCTTTTCACCGCTTTCACGCAGTACCTGTTCTAGTTCATTGACTAATTTCTCGATTTGCTCCTGGCTGACGGGCCTCTTCTCGCAAGCTTTCCTGATACCATTTTCAACTTTATGGCGGTCGTAGGCTTCCCGACTCTGGTCATTTTTAATAACCAGCGGCAAGTGGACCTCAACTCTTTCAAAGGTGGTAAAGCGTTTGTTGCAGGAGAGACATTCCCGGCGCCGGCGAATCGCACTCTGGTCCTTGGCGATGCGGGAATCGATTACTTTGTCTTCCGGAAAACTGCAAAAAGGACACTTCATAAAATTTCCCGTTCGGGCATAATTTTTTTTATGATTTTTCAGTAGAGAGAACGACCACTTTAAGTCCGGCTTCATTAAGCATCTCGGCAGCCAGTTCATCAGGATAGGAGTTGCCGATAATGATTTTTTTAAGGCCGGCATTGATAATCATCTTGGCACAGATAATACAGGGCTGGTTGGTGCAGTAGATGTCACTAGATTCGATTGAAACTCCGTGGTAGGCTGCCTGGATGATGGCATTCTGCTCGGCGTGCAGGCCGCGGCAGAGTTCATGGCGCTGGCCTGAGGGAATCTGGAGCTCGTCCCGCAGGCAGCCCCTATCGAGACAGTGACGGATGCCGGTCGGAGTGCCGTTGTAGCCGGTGGAGAGTATGCGGTTTTCCTTGACGATAACGGCTCCGACGTGGCGTCTTATGCAGGTCGAACGACTGGAAACCAGTTGCGCAATATCCATAAAATAGGTTTGCCAGTCAGGTCGTAGCGGGGCTGGAGTCTGCATCACGATCTCCCTTTTTATCGGATCATTCTATTTACACACGCATTAAAATCATAAAATGGATATTTTACTTTGCCATCAAAGTAAATGACTGTAGACTGGGAATCTTGAGCATAGTTCCCGGATTGTCGATCTTACTTGCGTGATAACAGTGTTATCCTCCGGGTTACTGAGAACCTTTTCGAGACAGTCGGCGATGATCTCCATTTCAGTCTCCCGCATACCTCTGGTTGAAGCGATTGGAGTTCCAATGCGGATACCACTGGGGTCGGCCGGGTTACGCGGGTCAAAGGGGATACCGTTTTTGTTGGCCGTGATCCCGGCATCGTCAAGGGCTTCTTCAGCCCCTTTGCCGTTAACCGGCAAATTAGTTAAGTCGATCAAGAAGAGATGGTTGTCGGTGCCGCCGGAGACGATTCGCAAGCCTTTTTCCTGTAATCGGTTAGCAAGAAAGGCGGCATTGATAACAGTCTGTTTCTGAACTTTTACAAACTCTTCGGTCGTAGCTTCTTTAAAGGCGACCGCCTTGCCGGCTATTGTGTGCATTAAAGGTCCGCCCTGGAGCCCTGGAAAGATTGTTTTGTCAACTTTTGAGGCGTGCTCCTGACGGCAGAGGATCATACCTCCGCGAGGGCCGCGCAGGGTTTTATGAGTAGTCGTAGTCACAAAATCAGCGTAGGGAACTGGTGAAGGATGGGCCCCTGCTACCACCAGTCCGGCAATATGGGCTATATCAACCATCAGCATGGCTCCGACTTTGTCGGCGATTGCGCGAAAACGGGGAAAATCAAGGGTTCTGGAGTAGGAGCTGGCGCCGGCGACGATCATGTGAGGCCGCTCACGCAGGGCGATCTCTTCGATGGCATCATAGTCAAGCTTTTCGGTTTCTCGATCGACTCCATAGTAGACAGAGCGGTAGATCTGGCCTGAGAAGCTGACTGAAGCCCCATGTGTAAGATGGCCGCCATGGGCCAGGTTCATTCCTAAAATGGTGTTCCCGGGCTGTAAAACACTAAGATAGACTGCCATGTTGGCACTGGAGCCCGAGAGCGGTTGGACGTTAGCATGTTCAGCATCGAAAAGAGAGAGAGCTCGGTCGATTGCCAATTGTTCGGCTTGGTCAACAAATTGGCAGCCGCCGTAATAGCGTTTTCCCGGATAACCCTCGGCATATTTATTGGTCAAAACGCTACCCTGGGCTTCAAGGACCGCCTGGCTGACACAGTTTTCCGAGGCGATCATAATCAATTTACTCTCTTCACGCTCGGTCTCTTGTGTGATCAGTTGGCTGATCTCCGGGTCGACCTGACTTAAAGGGGCTGCAATGTCGCGATTCGAGTTGAGATTACGTCTCTCGATCAGGTCCAGCCGCTGCTGGTGACGGCCTCCGCTGTATTCACTACTCAGCCAGAGTTCGACAAGTTCCAGGGCAGTAGAAGGTTCCAGTACTCGTCCTCCGAGCACAATAATGTTGGCATTGTTATGTTCTTTCGCCATTTGCGCAGTAAATTTATCATGTACCAGGGCGGCGCGAATATTACGATGGCGATTAGCGGTGATCGACATGCCGATTCCGGTTCCGCAGATCAGGATTCCTGAAGTGTCGGGGTTGGCGGCAACTTGATCGGCAAGTTTATGGGCAAATTCGGGGTAGTTAACCGAGGTTTCAGAAGCGGTGCCTAAATCCTGGAGTTTGTATTGTTTCGGCAAATTGCTTTTGAGGAACTCTTTGAGCTGGTATCCGCCATGGTCACTGGCGATAAACAGGGTTTCAGGGGTGTTTTTCGGCATTTTGTTTCTCTTTTTTATATTTATCACAAGGACGCAGAGAAAAGATCATCTACACTTTTCTTTGTGGTGATATATATTTCAACCTTTTTGAGTTAAATTTCATTGGTGGTTAATAGGCGGAAAAGGCGAGAGTCGCATTGGTGCCGCCGAAACCGAATGAGTTACTGATAGCATTTTTGATGTTAGCTTCGACCGCCTGGTTAGGGACATAGTTAAGGTCGCATTCAGGGTCGGGATTATCAAGGTTGATAGTTGGGGCAACCTTGCCGTTTTTTATAGTCAGAACCGTGAAAGCCGCTTCAACGGCACCGGTTCCGCCGAGCATATGGCCGGTCATCGACTTGTTGGAGCTTATTAGGAGTTTGCCGGCGTGAGAGCCGAAAACCTTTTTGATGGCTTGGGTTTCATAAAGGTCGTTGAAGTAGGTCGAGGTGCCGTGGGCATTGATATAGTTGACCTCTTCTGATTTGAGGCCGGCATCACGTAAGGCGGCTTCCATGGAGGCTGCAGCCCCAACCCCTTCAGGGGCGGGAGAGGCGATATGGTAGGCATCGCAGGAGCTGGCGTAGCCGGTCAGTTCGGCTAGAATCGGGGCCCCGCGTTTTAAAGCAAATTCAAGCTCTTCAAGAATTAGTATAGCAGCACCTTCGGCAGGTACAAAGCCGTCTCGATCCCTGTCAAAGGGGCGGCTGGCCTTAGTCGGTTCGTTATTGCGGGTCGAGAGGGCTTTCATGGCATTAAAGCCGGCGATGCATAATGGGGTTACAGCCGATTCAGTGCCGCCGCAGATCATGACATCGCTATCGTTGCGTTGGATGATCTTCATGCCTTCTCCAATTGAGTGTGTACCGGTGGCGCAGGCGGTTACAACTGAGATGTTGGGGCCTTTGGCTTGGTATCGGATGGCAATGTTGCCGGGTGCCAGATTGGCAATCATCATCGGAATAAAGAACGGGGATATGCGCCGTGGGCCCTTTTCCAGCATTATTTTATGGTATTGCTCAAGGCAGGGCAGGCCGCCAAGTCCGGCTCCAACTGAAACACCAAGTCGCGGGCTTAAACTTGGTGTGACGTCAAGTTTCGCCATCTCCATGGCCATGTCGGCGGCAGCCAGAGCGAAATGGATGAAGGTATCCATTTTTCTGGTCTCTTTGGCTTCAATGAAGTCGGTGACTTCAAAATCTGTTACCTGGCCGGCAATTTTTGTGGCAAATTTTTCCGTATCAAACGAAGTTATCGGGCTGATCCCGGATTCTCCCGCCAGCAGGCGCTGCCAATTTTTCTCTACCCCGGTTCCCAATGGGGTTACCATGCCTATTCCGGTTACAACGACTCTGCGCTTCACTTTTTTACCTCGATCTTGATTGGGCTATCTTTGATTTTTAAAAGTCACCGCTTTTTATCGGCAATGGAGATAATTGTAAAGAAAAAAACGCCTTTCCGTGCACGGAAAGGCGTTCCCTGTGCCGTTATTAAAGGCACCATAAATCAAGAATTTGGTTACTGTCTAAGCGGTATGCTGGGTGACGTAGTCAATAGCATTCTGGACGGTTCTGATCTTTTCCGCTTCTTCATCGGAGATCTCTACGCCATACTCTTCTTCAAAAGCCATGACCAGCTCAACCGTATCGAGGGAGTCGGCTCCTAAGTCATCTATGAATGAAGCTTCGTTATTGATCTCTTCTGCATCTTTGATACCCAGTTTTTCAGCGATAATCTCTTTGATCTTAACTTCAACCGACATGTTTGATTCTCCTTTTGGCAATGCTGACGGAAGCTTGGATGAGTCTTCGTCAGCTATCTAGCGTTAGTTGTCTTTGTTTATGGAATAAGTTAGGCTATTAACATCCCGCCATCGACCTGCAGCACCTGGCCGGTGATGTAGTCAGCCAATGGTGAAAGCAGGAAGAGGGCAGTATTGCTGATATCACTTGTTGTTCCCAGGCGGCCGGCGGGAATCATCTCTTTAATCTTTTCCTGGGCTTTAGGATCCATGGCTTCGGTCATTTCTGTCTCGATATAGCCAGGTGCGATGATGTTGCTGGTGATATTCCTCGAGGCCAGTTCCCGAGCCAGACTTTTGCCAAAGCCGATGATGCCGGCTTTGGATGCGGCATAGTTAGCCTGGCCACTGTTGCCCATGAGGCCGATGACCGATGAGAGAAAAATAATCCGGCCGAAGCGCTTTTTGATCATGCTGCGGACAACTGCCTTGCTGCAGTTGAAGCAGCCTTTAAGGTTGACCGCCATAACTTCGTCCCAATCACTCTCTTTAAGGCGTAAGAGCAGGTTGTCACGGGTGATGCCGGCATTGTTGATAAGAAAATCGATCTGACCGGTTTTGGTCGTGATCTCAGACACCATATCGTTGCAGGCTGTAAAATCGGAGATATCAGCCTTGAGAAAGGAGGTCCCGGCACTGTTTGGCGCTAACTCCTGGTTGATTTCGTTGGCGACTTTCTCTCCGAGCTCCCGGTTTGTGCCGCAAAAAAAGACCCGTGCTCCGTTTCGGGCCAGGGTGCTAGTCAGTTCTTTGCCAATACCCCGGGTGCCTCCCGTAACCAAGGCGATTTTATCACTGAAGTCGAAAGGTGTTGAGGTAGTCATTATGCGTAGCTCTCAGCAATTCGGTCAAGATCCTGGCAGGTTGCCAGGTTCAGGGTTTTGACTTGCCGATTAATGCGCCGCATGAGGCCGGATAGAACCCGTCCAGGACCCAGTTCAATAACTTGGGTGACCCCTTGACTAATCGCCAGTTGCATAGACTCTTCCCAGCGCACAGCACTGCTGACCTGTTGTACCAGAAGTTGGCGAACGTTGTCAGCTTGGTAGTTGGCTTCAGCGTCAACATTGGAGATGATCGGAATCGCAGGTTCATTAATTTTGACATCAGCAAAATGGTCGGCCAGTTTTTCTGCAGCAGGCTGCATTAAGGAGCAATGGAATGGTGCGCTGACAGGTAGCTTTACGACCCGGCTGGCACCAGCTTTTTGGGCTTTTTCACCAGCTTCCATGATCGCCGGAACGTGTCCGGAGATGACAATCTGGCCGGGGCAGTTGTAGTTGGCCGGTTCCACGATCTGATCATTTGCGGGGTTGGAGGATTCATCGCAGATGTCGACTATTTGTTGGGGTTTCATGCCCATTACTGCTGCCATTGTGCCTAGGCCGACGGGAACCGCGCTCTGCATGAATTTTCCTCGAGCTCGAACAATGCGCACGGCATCAAAGAAAGAGATGGTGCCGGCAGCGACTAGAGCTGAATATTCACCCAGGCTATGTCCGGCAGCAAGTACCGGTTTGAGCACGAGTTTGCGGCACAAAATGCGGTAGGCAGCAATGCTGACCGTCAGGATAGCAGGTTGTGTGTTGGCGGTTTGGTTGAGCTCCTCCGGGGAACCGGCAAAGCAGATATCGGCCAGATCTTCACCTAAAGCTTCGCTGGCTTCAGCAAAGGTTTCACGGGCCTCTGGAAAATTATCATACAGTTCTTTGCCCATGCCGATATGCTGCGAGCCTTGGCCGGGAAATATGAACGCAGAGCTATGGTGGTTACTTTCCAATACGATCTCCATTGATGAGGTGTTGGCGACTTTTTGTGAAGTCTTTTTTTTCTGTTTCTGTAACTCTACAGCCAAGCCGATGGCCTCAATCATCGCAATATAGTGGTTTTGTTCGACAAATGTCAATAAAAACCAAGAAAATTAATACATTTTAATTGATGTTGGAGTTGTTGAAGTTTCTCTAAGTAGGGGGGACTGCTGGTTTCAGTCGGCTTTGGTGAATGCTGAGGCTGATTATGTTTGTTTATCTTCCGGGCTGGTTTCAGATGTCTCCTTCGGGATTATGCGCTCTTTAATTTGATTCCAAAGCTTCTTTTTGGGGAGAAGTTTCTGGATCTCATGGTTTTTGTCGAGTTCGTCAAGCAGGTGTTCGTTAACCCTTTGTTCGAAAAATTCGGCGCATAAGCGGATACCGTTTTTTACAGCTTTACGGCACGAAGAGCCATGGGCGATGAAGCAGTTGCCGTTGATGCCGAGTAGTGGTGCTCCTCCATATTCGGCGTAATCTACTCTTTGTTTCATATCTTTTAGGCCGTTTCGACAGAGCCAGGCTCCGGTTTTACGGGCAATGTTGGCGGTCAGCTCTTCGCGCAAAATACTGGTCATGGCCAAGGCCAGTCCTTCAGAAGTTTTTAAAACGATATTGCCGACAAAGCCATCGCAAACAATAACATCAACGTCACCAGGAAAGATATCCCGACCTTCAACCGAACCCAAGTAGTTTAATGGGCTGGTTTTAAGGAGTTCATGGGTGCCCCGAGTTAATTCGTTGCCCTTGCTCTCCTCTTCGCCGTTGCTTAAGAGGCCGATTTTGGGGAACTGACGATTTAAAACCCGTTGGGCATAAACACTGCCCATGATTGCAAACTGGGCCAGATGTAGGGGGGTGCAGTCAACATTGCCGCCGACGTCGAGGATGGTTACGGGTTTTTTTAAGGTAGGTAAGCAGGTGACAATTGCCGGTCGATCGATACCTCTGAGTTTTTTCAAGGTTACCATAGCAATGGCCATGGTGGCGCCTGAATTGCCGGCCGAGATGAAACCTTGAGCTCGCCCATCGCGTACCAGCCTGAGGCCTACGGCGATAGATGATTCACGTTTGCGTCGCATCGCCTTGCTGGGTGAATCATCCATGGTGACGACTTCTGCGGCTGGCTCAATGAAAATGGGGAGGTTTTTTATGTCGTGTTTTGCGAGCTCGGTCTCTATGCGCTCTTGAATCCCAACCAGAATGATCTGCAGGTTCAAGTTCCTGGCGGCGTCAATTGCTCCGGCGACGATTTCATGCGGAGCTTGGTCTCCCCCCATAGCGTCAACGGCAATTTTCATGGGTGTCGCAGGCCTTTAGTCGAAGAACCGTGAATTTTTAATCGACATTAATGAAGGTTTCACCTTTGTAGGTTCCGCAGGCCGCACAGACCCGGTGGGGAATGGTAGTGGCTTGGCAGTTGGGGCATGTTCCGGCTTGCGGGGTCGCAATAGCAAGGTGTGACCGGCGTTGTCTCTTTTTGGCTTTGGATGTTCTTCTCTTTGGTACGGCCATTATATATCTCCAATAAAGTGATTAGGTATGCGGAAAAGTTTTCCGGCGTCTGTTTTTTTACTATAAATTAAAAAGGCTGGGTATTCTATCTTGCTGTCAACACATTGTCAAGTGCAAAAATTGTCTCGTGTTAAGAGTTGTCCGGCGGTCGGGGGTTACTGCTGCTTGAGTGGTCCGCTTTCCTCTTTGTCGATCACCTCAGCATGCAAATCGATTAAGCTGTGGTCATCGGCAAGGACATAGTCAAGGGTAGATTTGACCCGTATATTAGCCTTGGTTATAAAGAGCCTGGCGACGGTTTTTTTACGTTCTGAATTAAGAGCATCGTGGCACAGGAGGTAGGCGTTGATTACATCTGTGGCCATGTTGACCAGTCTGGTGGCATGAAACTCCTGGTAAACGGTATCTCCCTTCTCTTTAATATAGGAGATTGCCATCTCCAGGTGGGAGCGCATTTTTTGGGACAACTGAAAAAGGTCGGCAATACTGGAAAAGTCGTGGTTCTCTTCATATTCACTGAGGCGCTCTGAAACCACACCGGCAATTATGCCACCCAAGGCTGCCACCGCCTGCAGCTGGGTGGTTCCCTCGTAGATATTGGTGATGCGAGCATCGCGATAATGGCGTTCAACATCAAACTCTTTAGTAAAGCCAACGCCACCATGAATCTGGATGGCATCATAACATACTTTATTGGCCATCTCTGCAGCTGAACTTTTTGCCAAAGGTGTAAATAGAGAGGCGAACCTGGTATAGCGTTTCAAGTCAGCCTTCAGGTCGGCGGTACGCTCAGGGTGTTTTTCAATTCGTTCCTCTATGCCCTCTTTGATATCAACAATGCGAGAGGTTTCAAAAACCAGTGAGCGGGCCGCCTCGATGGATACCTTCATGTCGGTCAGCATTTCATAAATAACGGCAAAATCTCGTATTGGTTGTTTGAATTGTGCTCGGTCATTGGCATAGGCGTAGGCTTTCCGGTAGGCTGCTTCCGCAATCCCCACCGACTGGGCGGCAACCGCCAGACGGGCACCATTCATAAGGTAGATGGTGTACTTAATCAATCCCAGTTTGCGTTTACCTAGTAGTTCGGCTTTGGCATTATTGAACTGTATTTCGCAGGTTGGTGACCCGGTGATTCCCAGTTTATGCTCGATGCGCCGAATTTTCATATCCTGGTCGCGCTCATAGATGAAGAGAGAGAGTCCCCGGCCGCTGCTTGTGCCCTCTTCCGAACGCGCCATAACCAGAGAGATATCACCGCAGCCGTTGGTGATGAAACGTTTCACTCCATTCAAACGCCAGGTGCCGTCTTCATCTTGGTGGGCCCGCAACATAACCGATTGGAGATCGGAGCCGGAATCGGGCTCGGTCAGGGCCATGGAGCCCATTATTTCACCACTGGCAAAACGGGGCAGGTGGCGCTTTTTCTGTTCTTCGGAGCCGAATTTACAGATTGTATCACTTAGGCCTTGCAAGCCAAAGACCAGCATCAACGAGGCATCAGCACGGGAAATTATTTCAATTGCAGCTGAGAAAATGGTTATCGGCATGTTGATCCCGCCATACTCTCGGGGCATCGTAAAACCTGCCAGGTCAGCCTGATTTATGCGGGCGACCGTTTCTCGGATGCCCTTGGGGTAGGTTACCTCCCCATCAGCAAAGCTGGCCCCCTCTTCGTCAACTTCCCGGGCTCTGGGGTCGGCAAAATCGCCGGCAATTTCACCAACAATCTCCAGTACTCGGTCGTAATTGTCCAACGCATCGGCCTCATTTTTCGGGGCGTAAGGGGAGCTCTCTTTTTCGCTGAAACCATCCTCTTTTAAATCGACAACCCGGGTCAGATCCAAGTTGCGCATATGAAAAAGAATATCTGCATTATCACGATAAAAATTAGCCATTACCGGACTCCTATGCTTTAGTCTTGTAAGCTTTGATCATTTTGCCCAATACATCTTTTACATCACCCACAATACCGTAATGGGCCAAGGCAAAAATCGGGGCTTGAGGATCTTTGTTGATGGCGATAATTCGCTTGGCTTCAGACATCCCGGCCCGGTGTTGGATCTGTCCGGAAATTCCGCAAGCGATATAGAGGTTGGGCCTTACAGTGATGCCGGTTTGACCGACCTGGTGCTCTTTGTCGAGGATTCCGGAATCGACGACCGGCCGGGAACAGCCCAGTTCTCCTCCCAAAACCTTGGCTAGCTCTTTAGCCAGGCCAATTGTTTCGGGATCGCTGGCCCCCATTCCGGCGGAGACGATGATCTGGGCCGCTTTCAGGTTGACCTGTTTTTCCTCGCGAACAATATCCAGAATCTCAGTGAGAAAATCATCTTCATCTATTACGCAGGGTTCCTGAATGATCTCAACAGTTTTGTCAGGATCTGGAAGATTCATTTTCATTACGCCCTCCCGAACCGTTGCCATGCTGGGCACGCTTTCGGGAGAGACTATAGTCGCTACAATGTTGCCGCCGAAGGCCGGGCGAATCTGCAACAGGGTGTTTTCGTAAGTGATCTCTTTAATTTTGTGTTCGCCGATCTGTAAATCCGTGCAATCGGCAGTCAGCCCGCACTTTAAAGCAGAGGCCACTCGGGGTGCTACATCACGGCCCATGGTCGTCGCCCCAAAAAGGACAACTCCAGGCTTGTACTGTTTGATTATTCTGGTGATGGTTTTGGCGTAGGGGACTGAGGTGAAATGGCTTAATCTTTCATCATCAGTATAGTAAACCCGCTGACAACCATAATGGCCGAGGGCTTTCAGCTCCTCCTCAAGATTATGACCAAGAGCGACTGCTTCTACGCTGCTCCCGAGTTCTTGGGCCAGGCGGCTGGCGGCGCTGAGCAGCTCAAGGCTGACTTCGGCAACTTTAGAGTTGCGTGATTCAATAAAAACCATTACATTTTTTTGGTTATCCATTCCTTAATAACTCCTGTCCAATGCTGGAATAGTATCTGGACTTTTTCACTTTGCCATCAACCGATGATGTTCTCTTCAATCAGTTCATGGATTAAATCGGCAACCCCGGCATCACTGTTTGCAACCTGCCGGCTTTCGCAGGCAGCCAGAACCACGCTCTGTATTTTTTTTACCTTTGTCGGTGAACCGGAGAGGCCGCATTGCTCCGGATCGGCTGCAATCGCCTCCACGTTCCACTCTTTGACATGATTGAGGATGGCGCAGGCGTCTGAGGCTATGTAGCTTTCGTCGTACGATGAACTGCACATCTCTTTTCCTATATTCTTATAGGTCATTACCTGTTTGGCATTGGCGGGACGAGGTTCGTTGGCCGTTGCGGTTATAGTAAGGAGTGCTGGAAACCGGCTTTTGACAATTTCATAGCCGTCTTCGACCGAGCGTTTGACCGTTATTGAGCGGTCTTCTACGGCTACCACCTTAGAGATGCAGGTAAGTTGATTAATATCCAGTTTTTCCGCGATCTGGGGGCCGACCTGGGCGGTGTCTCCATCGATGGCCTGACGGCCGCAGAGGATCAGGTCGTACTCTCCGACCTTTTCGATGGCGCATTTTAGGGCGTATGAAGTTGCCAGTGTGTCGGCCCCGGCAAAACGGCGGTCAGAAACCAGGATGACATCGTCTGCACCTCTGTAAAGGCACTCTTTCAAGACTTCAACTGCATTTGGTGGCCCCATTGAGATGCAGGTTACTGTGCCTCCGGCGATCTCTTTGATCTTTAAAGCCTCTTCCAGAGCGTTAAGGTCTTCGGGGTTGAAGATTGTCGGTAGTACGGCGCGGTTTACCGTGCCATCATCTTTCATGGCATCTCCAGATACATTGTGGGTGTCGGGTACTTGCTTGACCGTTACAATTATTCGTAAACCCATGAATGATACCTCTCTGTGCAGATGGATTTGGTTCAATCTTGTGAGTCTCTTGGAGGGCCCTTGTGTTTTGTTGATCGGATAAAAATCACTAAGACCCGGATGATTAAATGGTAAGGGCGGCCTTTTAGCAAAGATAGGAGATAAAGACAAGCGAAAGTCGTCGGTATTATCCAAGGTCGAAAAGTTTAGTTTTGCCGGTTTGCGGAATTGATCTCGTTGAGGGGTTAAAAAAAGAGCACTATTGTATTAATTTTCCAGCAGCTATGCCAGTCCGTTTGGAGCGTAATTATTTGAATATAAAGATTATATAATAATAAATTTTTCACAACAAGATTAAGAATAAATTAATCTTAATGATTGACAGAAACAATGAAATAAACTAATACCAGCTAAAAAATCTATAGTATGATTGTGAATGCGTAGCTCATGTTCCGATAATTTTTTTAGAATAAGCTTAAAGGCTCCGGCGAGAGTTATTATATTAGAGTTACTATATGAATGTGAACGTGGTTCTCATTTTAACTTTAAACTTAATCAATTTGATGAAGGGAGGTGGGATAAGGCAATAGATATTCTTTGTTGCCGGTGATCTCCGGGTGGGAGATCGTATTTGCAGGCTCTGTTAGTTTGACAGGGCAAGAAATATTTTTAACGAGGAGAAGAGAGAGGTTATTAACATGAAAAAGCATTGGATTATGCTGGGTGCAGGGTTGCTGATGGCGTTAGCCATGAGTATTACCGCCTGTACGACTTTGAGCAATCAAAGAGCCAGCGTCCTCAAGCTGCCGGTGCCCGTCGAAGGGGCTCAGTTTGCCGGTAGCGAGTCTTGCGCTGACTGCCATGATGAATTGGCAGCAGCCTTCAGCGGTTCGATCCATGATCGTATTCTGGCCCAAGAGACAGCTATCGGTATGAAGGGTTGTGAAACCTGCCATGGTCCAGCGAGCCTGCATACGGAATCAGAAGATCCGTCCCAGATTATCGCTTTTGAGAACCTGGATGCGGGCACTTCATCGTCCGTCTGCCTGCGTTGTCATAGTGATGGTGAACATTTTGACTGGGCCGGTACATCGCATCCGATGAATGATGTCGGTTGTTTAAGTTGTCATAAGATTCATAATCCGCCGGTGGTGGAAGCTTCTCTTGAGAAAGCTGAGCCGGAACTTTGCTACGAGTGTCATGCACTTGAGCGGGCGAAGATGTACTATCCTTCCCACCACCCGGTTAAAGAAGGGAAAATGGTCTGTAGTGATTGTCATGCCAATCACGGCTCGATGGTTAACAACCTGAAAACTGATGAACGTTTGAACGATCTCTGTTTAAATTGTCATGCCCGTTATCAGGGTCCGTTTGTTTTCGAACACTCACCGGTTTCTGATGACTGTATGATCTGTCATGATCCGCACGGTACGGTCTCTAATAATCTGAAGAAAGCGAATGAGCCTTATCTCTGCCTGCAGTGTCACGAGCCGCATTTTCATGCCGGCCGGACTGCAACTGCAACAGGTTCGCAGAAAGATCCGTATGGTAATATAATTCCTGCAGGAGATTATAACAGCGGCAATAAAAATATTTGGGCTCAGGCTTATGCGACCAAGTGTACCCAGTGTCATGCCCAGGTTCACGGCAGTGATTTGCCATCCCAGACGGTTCCCGGACAGGGTGGGGCTTTAACCAGATAATTTAAGGAGAGATCATGAAACGTATTGCACAATACACGATTCTGGCCCTCTGTCTGGTGCTGGTACCGGTTCTCTCGTGGGCGGGACAAACCACGGGCAGCGTCGGGATTGGTGTCCAGGGGGTCGATATTGATGATTCACGGGAGGGTGCAGCTGAGTACCTGACCGCGGATCAAGGTGGTAACGCTACCTTCGATATGAATATTAACGGTAACCATAGCGGTATCAAGTACGATTTTGGTGTCAACTATCTGCATGAGGATGACCTCGGCGGCCAGATCGATCTCGATCTGAAGCGCTATTTCAGGACCAAAAACAGCTATCAGAAGTTTATCCACTGGTTGGAAAATGATGATCTTGTCAACCAGAATGTAGATCCTGATTTCAGATTTCCTACCGGAATGACTGAAACAAATCCTTACTACATCGCGGCTTCGAGTAAAGCGGTTTTTAATAAACCGCAAGTAATGGGTCCCAATGTTGCGGTCGCCCGTAACACATCCTGGGGTGATGACCTCTATGTGACCCGTGAGGAACTTGTTTCCGAGAATGAATTTCTGCTTCCTGGAGCTGAATTTATTAAAATTCACGCCAAATACCGGATGGAAAAGCGTGAAGGTTACGAACAGACCAAGACCTTGAGTAAATGTGGCGGCTGTCATCTGGCGGCTGATAAACACAAGATCGACGAAGAGACTCAGGATTTTCAGATCGGGGCAACCGCCCATTTAGGTTTGGTAACTTTGGATTACACCTTTTTAAGGCGTACTTTTGATGAAAATTCGAATGCTCCTACCTATACCTATATGTCGGCTGGATCGCTTCAGAAAAAGATGGCAATTGATGCATCGGACGGCGAAATGATCTATGCCGCGACTCCGGATTCAGAGAAAGATTCTCATATCATCAAAGCTCAGGTGGCTTTGCCGATGAATACGGCGGTTTTCGGTAGTTATGTTCATACTAAGATCGAGAATAACGATGCCAAGAGTAATAACGTAGGTGATGTGACTATCAGTGACGACCCGAGTTATGATTATGACGCCTACGCTATGCGGGTAACTTCATCTCCGGTCTCTTTCATGACGATGTCATTTAAATATCGTCATGAAGATCTCGATGCTGATGATGTTACGGTTCTGTTTGATGATTCGGCTTATGATCCTTTAGGGCGTAATAATCAGGCAGTTGATCCGGCACTCTACGGCCTGCATGGTTACTCGGAAGAACATGATGGTTGGCCGCGTGAACGGCAGTCAACCCTGTCACGGGATATTGATACTTATGGGGCTGAGGTTAAGGCCAAAGTATTCAAACGTACCAACCTGCTTTTAGGTTGGGAGCGCGAAGTGGAAGATGTTGATGTTGAGTGGGAGACCACTACTGATATCTACTCAATCGCGCTCAACAGTCGTCTGGTTAAAAACCTAAGCCTGCGTCTGCAATATTCGTATGAAGATATTGATGATCCTTTTGCTAACGAGCACGCGGCCTATGCCAATCCTGATGCGATGATTCAGTGGCTCAAAGGGAATCAGGATCTTACGTGTGGTCTGCCTGCCTGTAGTATCAAGGGTATGCCGAGTCCGGGTAATCCGAAAGCATCCGAGTATACGGTTATGTATAACAGCCGCCAGTTGGATTTGACTTCCGAACCGGAAAGTGCGCATCGTTTCAAAGCGCATGCCACCTACAATATTACACCGCGGATTGTCGCCAGTGGTCATTTCCAGTATGGTCTGGAAGAGGTCAAAATTGATGCTCCCGGACATGGCAACACCTTTGACAAGGAGATGTATGCTGTGGGCGCCGATCTTTTTATCGCACCGCTGGATAATCTGACGTTTACGCTGGCTTATAACTATATGGATATGGAGGATCAGGCTTTTCTCTCCTCGGTTGCCTATGGCGGCTGAGCTGGCTCTTTCCTGTCCCCAAGTTTTGGGGCCACATTGTCAGATATGGAGAACAACACCGAAGTTCACACCCTGCTTTTCAGTGCTGATTTTGAAGCGACTGAGAAACTTAAATTTAATGGAGGGTTGATTTTTAACTGGAGCAAATCCGAGATGGATAATCTTAGTGCCTCCTACTATGAAGGTAAAGATCCGGCATCTTTTGGCTATGATCATGCTGTTGCTTTCAGCACCTGGGAAGATAATTCCGACCAGGAAATTAATGAGATTGAGTATTATCTGGGTTGCTCGTATGATTTCAATGAGGTACTTTCAGTTAACCTGAACGCGTCATACACCGATTACAGTGATGACGAACCCTATCTTTACGATACCGATGGCGATCTGCTGTTGGTTAATGCCGGCTTAACTTTCCGGTTCTAGATAAAAGATAGCGGCGCCGTTAAACGGTGTTGGCAGCCAAAAAAGAGTACCGATTCATTCGAATCGGTACTCTTTTTTTTATATTATCGCATTATATTGATAAAAAAGTGAGTCATCTTCTTGACAGCAGGGCAATCGCTGGTTATTTTATAGTAAGCTTGATAGTTGGTTACATCGCATCCGGACAGAGAATGGAG
>JANTGZ010000038.1 GCA_024762675.1 Thermodesulfobacteriota bacterium
CAACCACCAAAAAGTCGGGATATATATGACGCTTAACCTGAAGACATGATGGACAATGGCCACAGGCATCCCCTTTATCTCTTTCGGGACAACTCAGGGCCTGGATAAAAAAAAGTGCGGCCAATGCCTTACCAACACCTTGAGGGCCGATAAAAAGCAGAGCCGAAGGCACTCTTCCACTTTCCACCATAAAAGAGAGGCGCTCTTTCGCCAACTCCTGTCCCAAAAGATCAGCTAATGGCATATTTTAACGAAAACTCCCGCCAGATATCATTATGAATAGTCTCCACCTCCCGATCAGCAGCGATCACCCTGAAACGCTCCTTTTCGACTTTTGCCAAAGCCAGAAAGCCCTGCCGAACCCGATCATGAAATTCGAGATGACGTTGTTCAAAACGGTCGGCCACCCCTTCAGCACCAGTTTCCCGGTTACGCTCTCGAGCTCTTTCTAAACCCACTGCGACCGGACAATCAAGAATAAAGGTCAAATCCGGCCAATTATCACCGACCACGAGACGATTAAGTCTTTCAATTAAAGAAGGTTCAATTTCATCTTGGGCAAAGCCTTGATAGACCCAGGTCGAATCAACGTAACGATCGATTAAGACCAGAGCCCCACGCTGCAGGGCCGGGGCGATCACCAAACGTCGGTGTTCACGACGATCAGCCAGATAGAGCAGCAGTTCAGTCAGGGCATCGGGGTCATAGGTGGGATCCAAAAGGATTTTTCTCAACTCTGATCCCAAAGAGGTCGCGCCCGGCTCACGCGATATGACAACTTCTCTGCCGGTGGCCCGTAAACGCTCAGCCAGTAAAACAATCTGGGTTGATTTGCCACAACCTTCTATCCCCTCAAAAGAGATCAGGGAACCTGCTCCAGAAGTTGCCATAATTATTGCAACCGGTGGGCCAGCTCAACTACGGTCCGGCAATAGAGACTGCTATGATTATAGCTCCAAACCACTTTTTCCCGACCCTCACGATCAAGTCCGGAGCGCCAACCATGAGTTTTAAGATAGTTAGCAACACTGGCTGCTGCATCCTGGAAATTGTAGAGATCGATACGCCCGTCACCGTCACCGTCAACCGCATAACTAAGGCAACTGCTTGGAATAAACTGACAAATACCGAAAGCCCCGGCCCAAGAACCTTTCACTTGATCTATATCAAGACGATCAGCCAGACGCAATAGAGCGACAAGCTGCTCATAACCCCAGGCCGATTTTTTCCGGGCCCGACGCTTAAGCCAGGAATAGTCAAGTTCTGGATATTGGGAACGTAACTCATCGTAGACCTTTTGCAAATATTCATCCCGGTTACAGGATGCCAGGGAGGTGAAAACCTGAAGCAGGCGATAGCGACCAGGATAACGGCCCAGGTCAGACTCAATCAGAAAGATTGCTGTAATCAGCTCAGCTTCGACCCCATACTCCTCCTCAACCACCCTCATCCATTCCCGGTTTTCCTCAAGAAACTGCCGGCCCTTGCGCACTGAAGGGGACTCCAGAAAACGATCGTAGGTAGCTTTATACTCTACTTGTTTGAGATTTTTAGCAATAATAGTCGTATTGACCTGGGGTTGTTCATTTTGCTGAAATCTCATCAACAGATTCTCATCAAGCCCCTTTTCAGCGGTCAGGCGTAGATATAAAGAGCCCTTTTCAAGGGCCTTGACAGTGCCGGGACAGAGTAAAATAGTCAAGCTCAGTAAAACAAAAGTTATCCAGCAAGATTTCATTATTTCAACCCGTTAAAAAATCAACCCGCCATACCGCAATCAGCTCCGACAGGCCCCACTCATTTTATCTATAATCGCCGATACTAACAATATGCGGAAAAAAAATCCATAAAAATACTTGAACTTGACAAGACAATTTGCTACTTAGTCAATGAATCTCGTGGTCATGCCTATATTGTTTGGATTGACCCTTTGCACCGACCCGCTATTTCACACTACTCGTCCCACTCGAAGGAGATCAGACTGTGGATGTTCGCTATATAAACCCCTTCATTGAAGGTACCATCAATGTGTTACAGACCATGGCCTTCATCACCTCAAAACCAGGCAAACCCTTCATCAAAAAAAGCATGGCGGCAACTGGTGATATTACCGGTATCATAGGACTTGCAGGCGACAAGGAGGGTTCTCTCTCAATCACCTTCACATTCACCTGCATCAAAGCTATACTCGAAAAAATGCTGGGTGAAGTCCATGACGAACTTAATGAAGACGTTACCGATGCCGTCGGCGAAATCACCAACATGATCTGCGGTGATGCCCGCAACAAACTCGAAGCCCAGAACATTAATCTGACCGCCGGAATCCCCACCATTATCACCGGCGAAGCCCACAGTATCTCCCACATCACCAAATCATCAATAGTAGTTCTCCCCTTCACCACAGACTTCGGCAATTTTTCTCTGGAATTTGCTTTTATCGAGTAAACAGCAGCTACTGAGATTTTTCGATGCCGGCTTCCCGTAACTGGCCACAGGCAGCACTGATATCGGCGCCTTTGCTGCGCCGAGTCATAACCGTCAAGTTATGACTTTGCAGATACTCCAGAAAATCGGTAATCTGTTTTTGCTGCGGTTTTTTGAAGGGTAGTTCAGGATGTTCATTGAAGGGAATAAGGTTGATCTTGGTGGGGAATGAACCTATCAACTTAACTAAGCGCCGTGCATCATCCAACGAGTCATTGAGTCCGGCAAAAAGTATATATTCAAATGTAACCAGGCGATGTTTGGTATATGGGAAACTGCGACAAGCAGCCATCAAGGCGGCGAGATTGTGGCGCCGGTTAACTGGCATCAGCCGGCTTCGCAAGGCATCATCTGCGGCATTAAGCGAGATTGCGAGCGAGACCTCCATTCGCTGCCCGAGCTCAATAATCTTTGGCGCCAGACCACATGTTGAAAGGGTTATTCGGCGACTGGAAAATTGCAAACCATTATCGTACTTTAAAATTTCCAGAGCCTTGATCACCTCTTCGAGATTGTCGAGAGGCTCACCCATACCCATTAGAACAATATTGGTAAGCACCCCTCGAGACGAACCCCCGGGATCGATAATGTCAGCAACCTGGAGTACTTGATCAACAATCTCTGCGGCCTTGAGATCTCTTTCAAAACCGGATTTGCCGGTAAGACAGAAACTGCAGCCCATGCGACAACCAACCTGGGTTGAAAGACAGAGGGTCAAACGGCTTTTATCACCAATCAGAACGGTCTCGATGGTATGTCCGTCATTAAGCTGAAAAAGAAATTTTCGGGTACCATCCTGAGCCAACTGTTCTCGCAGACACTCAATCTGACTGATACAGGCAACTTCTTGCAGATGCTCACGAAAACTCCGTGAGAGGTTACTCATCCGAGCAATCTCAGAAACCCGCTGACGATAGAGCCAACGGATAATCTGGTCTGCACGATAGCGCTCCTTGCCGATGCCGGCAAGATGTCCAGCCAACTCTTGCCGAGTTAACCCTTTTAGATTTATCTTCCCGCTTTCTTGCATTTATTTACGCACTCGTACGGCTAAGTAAAAATTTTGATACACAAGGAGTAGTGGTTTTTCAGGCGCGAGACTATACACACAGTATGTCGAGTGTCTGAAAAACCACTACGACGCAGGAGATCGAAATTTTTGCAACGCCATCACTTGTTTTTAAGCCAGCGGGAATTGGCCAGACCAAGCTGTTTGACCTTGTAATTCATCACCCGTTTACTAATGCCCAGCATGGACGCCGCATCTTTCTGAACCCAGTTGCAAGCTTCCAGGGTTTCTATAATCAGTGACCGTTCCATCTCATCGAGCTTCAACCCTTGCGGAGGAATTTCGAAAACCGGAGATTTTTCTCCATCTCCACTATCAGAAGAAAGAGCTCGCATAAAAAGCAAATCTTCCGTGACAATCTCTGAACCTTCATTCATCAAAACGGCCCGCTCAATACAGTTCTGTAGCTCCCGAACATTACCCGGCCAGTGGTGCTGTTTCAGAAAACGGGCAGCATCAGGATGCAGAGTCGCTGTATTTTTCTTGAGGTCGGCCGCAAATTTACGAATAAAGCTTACAGCCAGCAAGGGAATATCTTCACGTCTCTCACGCAAAGGTGGTAAATGGACATTAATTACATTGATCCGGTAGAAAAGATCTTCTCGGAAATTACCTTCACGAATTATTTTGGCCAGATCTTTATTGGATGCAGAGATAATGCGCGCATCCACCTTGATGGTTTTATCGCCACCTAAACGCTCAAACTCTTTCTCCTGCAAAACCCGCAAAAGCTTGGCTTGGGTACCAAGGCTCATATCACCAATTTCATCGAGAAAGAGGGTGCCTCGATCGGCCTGTTCAAAGCGCCCGATACGCTGGCGGCTGGCCCCGGTATAGGCCCCTTTCTCATGACCAAAAAGCTCACTCTCGAGCAGATTATCATGCAACGCGGCGCAGTTTACCTTGATAAATCCTTTCGCGGCTCTAGGGCTACTGTAGTGAATAGCCCCGGCTACCAGTTCTTTGCCGGTTCCCGTCTCCCCGGAGATCAGAATACTGGCATTACTGTTGGAAACCTTGTTCAATAGAGCAAAGACCTCTTTGATGGCCGGACTCTCACCTATAAAGTTTTCGAAACGATAGATTATGTCACGCTCACCCCGAAGATAGGTCAGCTCATGTTCATAAAAACGGACTTTGAGAGCTTTTTCAAGCCGCAGACAGAGCTCATCGAGACCATAAGGCCGCTGAATAAAATCGGTCGCCCCGGCCCGCATCACCGCCGCGACATCATCAACTGAGCTGGTAGAAGCCATCAGGACAACAGCGGTTGAGGAGAGGATGGCACCCTGACCCAACAGGAACTCAACCCCGCCGCCAGGCAACAGACTGACCTCGGCCAGAATCAACTGAAAGCAAGATTTCTTAAGTAGCACCCGGGCCTGGTCGCCACTGTCAACCTCTTCGACGTAAAAATCGAGCCCCCTTAAAACGGCAGCGGTCTCCTGCCGGATCCGACTTTTACGATCAACTATCAGAATCCGACCGGCCTGCCCCATTGGATTTTCCTCTACTCCCATTCTATTGTCCCCGGCGGTTTGGACGAGATGTCGTAAACCACTCGATTGACACCTCTTACTTCATTGATAATCCGATTCGCGATACGCCCCAAAAGATCATAAGGCATACGCACCCAATCGGCGGTCATACCATCCATACTGTTAACCGCCCTTAATGCGATAACTTTTTCGTAGGTACGTTCATCGCCCATAACACCAACGGTTTTGACCGGAATGAGCACAGCAAAAGCTTGCCAGATTTCATTATAGAGACCGGCTTTACGAATCTCTTCAATAAAAATTGCATCAGCCTGGCGCAGGATATGGAGTCGAACTTCGGTAATTTCACCAATCACGCGGATAGCCAAGCCCGGGCCCGGAAATGGTTGGCGGTCAACTACCTCTGAAGGCATGCCAAGTTCACGGCCGACCTCTCGCACCTCGTCTTTGAAAAGTTCCCGTAAAGGCTCAACCAGCTCGAGTTTCATATGCTCGGGCAGACCGCCGACATTATGATGGCTCTTGATAACCGCTGAAGGCCCCTTAAACGAGACACTCTCGATAACATCAGGATAGAGAGTACCCTGAGCCAGAAAATCAACTCCTTCAATCGAATAGGCTTCATCTTCAAAGACCCGGATAAATTCATTACCGATAATCTTGCGCTTCTTTTCCGGATCGGTAACCCCGTCCAGGAGTTCGAGGAAACTCCGACTCGCATCGACATAACGCAAATTAAGGTTAAAATGGCGACTGAACATCTCCTGAACAGCCTCTGCTTCCTGATAACGCAAGACCCCGTTATTGACAAAGATACAGGTCAACTGATCGCCTAAGGCCTTATGCAGAAGCAGAGCTGCAACCGAAGAGTCAACCCCGCCGCTTAAACCTAAAATAACCTTACCGGAACCAACTTGGGCCCGGATATCGGCAATCGTAGTCTCTATAAAAGAGTGCATATCCCACCAGCCGTGGCAATCACAAATGGTGAACAGAAAGTTCTTTAAAATCTGACGGCCGTTCGTTGTATGCACAACCTCGGGATGGAACTGTAAGCCCCAAGCCCGTTTTTTGGGGTTTGCAAAAGCTGCAATCTGAGCATTCTCAGTCTTTCCAACAGCAGAAAAACCCTCCGGCAAGGAGAGCACCTTATCACCGTGACTCATCCAAACCTGCTCGGGAAAATTCAACCCTCCCCACAATGGATCATCCTTTAAGGAGTTAAGACTGGCCATACCGAACTCACGTTGTTCAGAGTGACCAACCGTACCGCCTAACTGTTCGGCGATCTCCTGCATTCCATAACAGATTCCGAGAATTGGGGTATCCATATTAAAAACCCCTTTATCGACATGGGGAGCACTACTACCATAAGTACTGGACGGACCACCGGAAAGAATAATACCTAGAGGTCGAAAGGCGTGGATACGCTCTAAAGAGAGATTGTAGGGATGAATTTCACAATAGACCTTTTGCTCTCGAACCCGCCGGGCTATCAGCTGGGTGTATTGGGAACCAAAATCGAGGATGAGAATCTTCTCCTCATGGATATCATGCTGTTGCATTATTTCTCCTACTCCAACCGATAGTTGGGGGCTTCTTTGGTGATAATCACATCATGAACATGGCTTTCACGTAACCCGGCAGGCGTAATCCGCATCATGGCTGCATCATGGCGCAGACAGTTAATCGACGCGCAACCGGCATAGCCCATCCCTGAACGCAAACCACCCAACAACTGATAGATACTGGAAGAGAGATGCCCTTTGTAGGGTACACGACCTTCAATACCTTCAGGAACAAGTTTTTTCTGATCATCAACCCCTTCCTGAAAATAACGATCTTTGCTACCTGACTGCATGGCCCCGAGAGAGCCCATACCCCGATACATTTTATAGCTGCGACCCTGGTAGAGAATGGTTTCTCCGGGACTCTCCTCAGTACCAGCGAAAAGAGATCCGATCATCACCGTCTGGGCTCCGGAAGCGATCGCTTTGACGACATCTCCGGAAAACTTGATTCCGCCATCAGCAATCACCGGCACCCCAAACTCTTCCGCCACCTGGTTACAGGCCATCAGGGCGCTGACCTGCGGCACCCCGATCCCGGCGACAATTCTGGTTGTACAGATAGAGCCGGGACCGATGCCGACCTTGATCGCGTCGGCTCCGGCTTTAATCAGGGCTTTGGCCCCGGCAGCCGTTGCGACATTGCCGACAATCAACTGACAATCAAACGTTTTGCGGGTTTCTATTACCGCGTCCAATACACCCTGACTGTGACCGTGCGCCGTATCAATAACAATTACATCCGCCCCGGCCTTGAGCAGGGCTGCAATCCGGGCCTCACGATCACCCGCCACACCAACTGCAGCGCCAACCCGCAAACGACCCCTTGTATCTTTGCAGGAGTCGGGATATTTACGAGTTTTTTCAATATCTTTGATTGTAATCAGGCCCTGCAGACGATTTTGGCCATCAACCACAAGAAGCTTCTCAATACGATGCTCATGCAGCAACACCTTGGCTTCACCCATACTAATCCCCTTGGAGACCGTAACCAGGTTATCCTTGGTCATAATGTCACATAGAGGACGATCCATGCGGGTTTCAAAACGGAGATCGCGGTTGGTGACAATCCCGACCAATTGGTCGCCATCGACAATCGGCACGCCGGATATACGATATTTCTCCATTACTTCAAGAACTTCATGGACCTTTTGCCCCGGCGCCATGGTTATAGGGTCGACAATCATACCACTTTCCGACTTCTTAACTTTATCAACCTCCAGAGCCTGGTCCTCAATCGACATATTCTTATGAATGATACCGATACCACCTTCACGTGCCATGCAGATAGCCGTTTTCGACTCGGTCACCGTATCCATCGCCGCACTGAGAAGAGGCGTGTTGAGTTTAATATCGCGGGTCAACCAGGTCGAAAGATCGACCTCATTCGGCAGAATATTGGAATAATTGGGCTGGATCAGAACATCATCAAAGGTCAGACCAGTTATAATTTCTTCAGGTTTCATCAATTATCTCCACCAAAAAATTTTGCTGCCAGCTCAACTTCATCTCGACTGCCTATATAGACCGGGCTGCGCTGATCCAGATCATAACAATCGAGATCCAGAACCGGCCGACGCCCGTCGGTTGCCGCACCACCTGCGGTCTCCATCAGATAGGCCATAGGATTAAGCTCAAAAGGAAGGCGCAGTTTTCCCTGTTTGGCAGAGGTCGTCCCGGGATACATGAAGAGACCCCCACCTTTAAGAAGAATCTGGTTGAAATCGGGCACAAAACCACCACTGTAACGAAGTTTGTAACCATCCTCTTCAAGCTGTTGAACAAATTTTTCATGTTCCGGTAAATAGTCGCGCCGAATCCCGCCGGGACAGAAAATCTTCCCCGAAGCTTTGACCGTAATATATTCCCGGGTCAAGACGTACTCACCCAAACTGTTCAAGGTAAACTCATGAACCCCATCACCAGCCCCGTAGACTAAGGTTGTCCGCGGACCATAAACAACGTACAAAGCCCCAACCTGATTTCTACCGTTCTGCAGGGGGTTGTCACCGGCATAGATCGCCACAATTGTGCCGACCGCAAGATTAACATCGACCAGGGAAGAGCCGTCCAAAGGGTCGTAACAAACCGAATAGCCACCAGCTCTATCTTGACGATCAAAAATAATTATCTCACTCTGCTCTTCGGAGATAATACGACAGACACGCCCCGTATGATCGAGCCGATCCTTTATAATTTCATCGGCTAAGACATCTAGGGCCAGCTGATCCTCACCATAGAGATTACTGGTGCCGGCTAACCCCAGATCACCAGTACGCATAGCGTGATTGACGTATTTTGAAGCGACTCCGACCTCATAGATTATGCTGGCCAGGCCCATTTCGACCCCGCTTTTCATCAAATGGTTCCAGAGACCACGTTTGACGTGCTTCTTGATATTCATACTCATTTTTCTCCAGCCACGGTTTCGCATATATTATAGCAATGATCGCCGACTTTTTCAAAGTTGGTCAGGATATCGATAAAAACCAAGCCCGGCACTACAGAACAACGGTCTTCGCTTAAACGTTCAATATGCCGGTTACGATAGCGGTCCTCCAGCGAGTTGATACTCCCTTCAAAGCCTTTGGCCAAGACCATGAACCTCTCAAAATTACCCTTTTCCAGACCACTTATCGTCAACTCCATAAAGTCCCTGGCTTTCCCCTTAATATTGGCAATCTCTCCCATAGCTTCTGTACTGAACTCAATCTTCTGATCATGCATCCGTTCAACCAGCCGAATCAGGTTCTCACAATGGTCCCCAAGGCGCTCGAGATTATTGACAATATACATGGTCGCGTTAACCTCACGGGAGATTTCCGGAGTCGTTGACAACTGGGTCACATTTACCAGAAAATCGGTAATCTCCTTCTGTAACATGTCGACGGTATTCTCTTTACGATAGACTTTCTCGACAAGTTTCTGCGAAAAGTTTTCGAAACACTCCATAGTCTGATCGAACATTCGCAAACAAAGATCGGCCATCCGAATGGTCTCCTGACGGGCCTGAGCCAGGGCCAGGGATGGGGTATCCAGTACCCGGTTATCGAGATAGCGCAAATGATAAGTACCCTCCTCTTCATCGCCGGTGGGTACCATCCAGATGCAAACTTTAGCAAGAATACCGACCAGGGGCAGGAAAATCAGGCAGTTAAAAACATTAAAAAAAGTATGTGCATTGGCAAGATGGCGAGCAATATAAGGTTTATCCCCTACAGCCATCGCGTACTCGGCCGCCTGTTGGGCGCCAGCCAACACCATCTCGGGATCACCCGGGGTGAAATTATCAACCAGTCGGGCAAATAACGGGAAAAGCAATAATACATAAGCAACTCCCAAGATGTTTATCATCATATGGGCCCGAGCCGCCCGCTTGGCCGAGACGTTAGTACCTATACTAGCCAAAAGGGCGGTGATCGTGGTACCGATATTCTCTCCTAAGATCAAGCCCAGACCGCCTTCAAAGGTCAGGGCCCCGCTGGCCGCCAGGGTCATAGTGATAGCAACAGTTGCACTACTGCTCTGTAAAATAATGGTCAGCAAAGCTCCAGCCAATACTGCCATAACCTGATTATGGCTGAAGGTGACAAAAGCTTCCTGAAAAAAGGGCTGGGTCTTGAGAACTGCAAGGCCGTCTTTCAAGATATCAAGACCGTAAAAGAGCATCCCGAAACCGAGCATAATTTCACCAAAATACTGCCAACGCCGGTTCCTAGCAAAAAATTTCAAGGCAACCCCGATACCAATTGCCGGCAAAGCATAATGGTGCACTTTAAAAGCGATCATCTGCCCGGTTATCGTCGTCCCGATATTGGCTCCCAAGATTACCCCGATAGCCTGCATCAAGTTCATCAAACCGGCATTGACGAAACCAACCACCATAACCGTCGTCGCACTACTGCTCTGAACAATCGCGGTCACCGAGGTACCAACCAAAAAAGCGGCAATCCGGTTGGTCGTCAACCTCTCAAGAACCAGCCGCAAACGGTTCCCGGCCACTTTTTGCAAACCTTCCGACATGATTTTCATGCCGTAAAGAAAAAGTCCGAGACCACCAAGAAAAGCGAAAACCATCCCCTCAATCATTAATATCGACTCCGTTACTATAATAATGGCTAAGTAAAAATATTTTTACCACGAAACCATGAAGATTATGAAGAAAAACACCTTTTAATTTCGTAATCTTTGCGTCTTTGTGGTGCAATAACAAACTACTTTTTTTGATTCCGGCCAGGCCGGGTCAGGTTACAGCAGAGCTATCTTAGCAACTTGCGTAAAGCAACAACTTCGACCCCGGCCTGAGTTGCCATCTCCGGCAAAAAACTGAGCGCTGCCATAGTCTCAGGATAGGGATGACCAATGCCGATGGCACTGCCTTTTACCCTGGCAACCTCAATGAGAGCCCTGAATTGTTCAACAATATGTTCGACATCCTGAACGTTATCAAGGAAAACATCCCTTTGCAACGCCGGAATACCGGCCTCGACAGCTTGTTTATAAGCAACGCTGTCGGCTATCGTACGACTATCGAGAAAGAAAAGGTTGCGACCTTTAAGGATCTCCATAACCTGAATCATCTTTTGAGAATCAGCAGTCAACCGTGAACCCATATGGTTATTGACCCCTATAATCCCCGGAAGAAATTGCAGATCCTCAATAAAAACAGAGCTTAACTCTTCACCCGCCATGGCGCTAAGCAGAGCCCCCGGCCCCGGATTTATCGACGGATAACCACGAGGCTCCATCGGAGCATGAAGTATGATGTCTCGATGATGATCGGCAAAACAATCCGCTACCTTCAGCGAGTTTTCCAGCTTAGGAAATACCGCAAAAGTCAAAGGTAACGGTAAAGCTGCAAATTCAGCGGCGCTTTCCAAACTGCGGCCAAGATCGTCAATAACAATCGCCAGCCGCGGCCGGACAAGCTCAGGCTCTGCAACCCGCTCTTCACCCGCAGGTAAAAAACTGCCAAGCACTACAACTTCTTCTCCGTCCAGGATAAGAAGACTAAGAATTCCGCTACTTCTATCGAGATAAATCAGAACCCGAAGATTATAATCACGAAGCAGAAGCCCTCTGCAGGTCTCCAAAACCTGAGCCAGACTTTCAAGATCCTGGTACTCACCTTGAAGCCGCACTCGGGTCCATCCATACAAGCCGTTGTGCATCTCCTCCCAGTGCCGATCGATAATTTTCGCAGGTTGGAAACCAACCAGAATCTTTTCCAATCGATTCAGAACTTTAACCAGTTCCTCTCGAGAGCTTGGTTGCTGAACGACAAAATCCGGATGAGATATCGGCTGGCGACCTGATTCAAGTGACCTAATAGCCGACCGGTCGGCGACCAGATAACCCAGGAAAAAGAGAAGAGCTGCCCCGCCCAAACTTAAAGCAACAATCAAAAATCGCTGCCTTATGGCTGCTGGACTGTGCTCTCTCTTCATTACGCCGGTCGACTACTGCGCACTGAGCTGTTTGAAAACCTGCCAGCCCTGGAGCAGTTCAACAGCCCGCAAAATCTGAATATCATCGCGCCACTCTTCCCGCGCAACTTTGGCTTTATCTGAGCTTCCATCAGAGTCCTTATTCCCATCACCCTGAACTTTCCCGTCAACCGCTTGCAGTTTAAGTTTTTGTGGCCCTTTAGCTCCGTCGAAATGACCTTTGCCATTCTCGAAATGACCTTTAAGATCTTTCTCTTTAAGATTATGCATGATACCTTTTTTCTGATCTCGACGTACAACCGTACCCGCTTCGACCAGCACATCGGGCTCAATCCCCTTAGCCTGTATCGAACGACCACTAGGGGTATAATAGAGCGAGGTGGTCATACGCACAGCCGAACCATCTTCGAGCGGGATAATCGTCTGCACCGAACCTTTACCAAAGCTGGGGGTTCCCAACACCAGGGCTCTTTTATGATCCTGTAAAGCCCCGGCCACAATTTCAGAGGCACTGGCACTGCCGCCATTTACCAGAACAACAATGGGATAGTCTCCCTCGGTGCCATCATCATAGGCTTGGTAGCGCATATTCTGTTTACTAATGCGCCCATCGGTATAGACAATTAAACCGGACTTTAGAAAATAGTCCGAGACCTTAACCGCCTGCTGCAGGAGGCCGCCTGGATTATTCCGCATATCAAGCACCAAACCGGAGATCGGGTGCTCTTTTTTGAGCTCTTTCATTTTACGATTAAGATCAGCATAGGTTCGAGCCTGAAACTGAGTCAAGCGGACATAGACTATATCGTCAGTCAGTATTTTGCTTTTGACACTGACAACCTTGATAATATCACGGATAATGGTGATATCGAGAAGATCGTTGAGCCCCTGCCGCATAATTGAGATTGTAATTTCAGTATCTTTGGGACCGCGCATTTTCTTGACCGCCTCCATCAGGGTCATATCTTTGCTCAGTTCACCATTAATTTTGATAATCCGGTCACCGGCTTCAACCCCGGCCCGAAAAGCCGGGGTATCTTCAATCGGCGAGACCACGGTCAAGACCCCGTCACGGATTGTAATTTCAATCCCGAGACCACCAAATGAACCGGTCGTCTCTACCTGCATCTCTTTAAACATATCCGGTGGCATAAAACTCGAATGCGGATCAAGATCAGAGAGCATACCCTTGATCGATCCATATACCAGCTTCTTAATTTCGACATCTTCAACATAATTTTTCTGCACCAGGCTCAAAGTATCAGTGTAGAGTTTTATATATTCATAAGGACTTTTGTCATCTACACTCTGTGCCTCTTCCCGGGCCCTGGAATCACCTTGTAAAACCCCGAGATGAACCACCAGGAACGCCGCGACTACAAATATCACGCCGAAAAATATCGATTTACCTTTATTTCTTTCAACAATCATTAGAAACCTCCAAAAGATTGACAGATAAGAACTTGAAACAGGGGCAGCATCCAATATTTCGCTACCTTTGCTGTGATCGCTCTCTTCAGAAAATTTTTCCATCACCCAGATCGTCTCTGCAACTGTGAAACCCAGATCAGCGGATCCTCGGGAATACCGCCCTTGCGAATCTCGAAATAGAGAGAGGGAGAATCAGAAAGTACCCCCTGACCAACTCGGCCAACAACATCAAACGCCCGCAATCGATCATTTATCCGACAGGCAAAATCTTCAAGGTGGGCATAGATAGAATAGTAACCACCGCCGTGGTCAACCACCAGCAAGTTGCCATAGCCTTTCATCCATGAGGCGAAAACTACCAGGCCATCATGCACAACCTTGACCGGGTCTCCGATACGAGCTTCAATCTCAATACCCTTATTGCTGGTAACCGTCGCAAAGCGGGAATCTTTTTCAAGCCCGAAAAAACTAACTACTACCCCCTCTACCGGCATCGACAAACTACCTTTAAGGGATGCGAAATCGGTTTCCGGCAACCCGGTTGCAAGGGTCATTTTTTTCAGCCTTGCGGCAACTTTTTCCAGCTCTGCAACAAGTTCCTCATGAACCTTGACCTGATGCTTGATTTTATACAGCAACTCATTTTTTTTGGCAATATTTTCTTCCAATTCCGCCATTTTGTCGACCTGTTGCTGCTCAATCTGGACAAGAAAAAGACGCCGCTCATGAAGTTCCCGGCGGCGGCTACGAACGTCCTCAAGCAGGTCGGCGCAGGCCTTCTGCAAATGTCGGTCGGCGACAAGCACCCGCCGACCATAGACCAGAGCATTAAGCTTTTCGGTTAAATCAGCATCACCATCGAGAAAATCGAGCCATCTGCCCGGCGGTTGACAATAGCGAATCTTAAGGCGCTGACAAAATTTTTGCAGCAGCTGTTCCAATGACTCCTCAAGACGAATCGCCTCAGCCTCCTGTTCCACCACCAGCAATCCGGCCTCTTGCTTCTCTTTGACTAAAGCACCCAGCTCCCCCTCAAGAGCAGTACGCCAGCGATTAAGATCATCAATGTCATGGAGGACGGAACCGTGCCGTAACCAGGCCCTCTCTTCCTCTTTTCGCGCCTTAACAATCTGCTCATTAAGCGTACGCAGATCGCCTCCAAAATCTTCATTCCGACTCTCTTGAGCCAGGGCGCGACCCGAAATTGGCAACCCCGCCGAGAATCCCAAAAGAAGCAATAAAAAAACTGAACAGAACTTTCTCATTTTTAAAACTGTTTAACCACGTTGAATCCAGCGACTGGAGAGAAGGAAACCGGCAATTCCAAGAATGGTCCCCAAGAGCAGAAAGAGGAGCAGTGGGAGTGTCGTAAAAAATTTGAGCTGCGGAGCTATTGACCACTGCGGAGCCTGGGTTTGGAGCCATATCTTAAAGTGTTTGAAACCAGCAAAGGCAAACCCTAAGGCTAGGGATGAAGCCACAACCCCTTGAAAAACTCCCTCAAAAAGATAAGGCAGGGCTATAAAACTGCGGGTAGCTCCGACCAGATGCAGCACCCTTATAGTTTCACTGCGGGCATAAAGCGAAAGTCGAATAGTACTGGCAACAATGAAGACAGTTACCGCTGACAGAAAGGCGGCGAAAAGAAAGCCAAAATATTTAACCGCTTTGAGAAGCGAAAAAAGCTGCCGCAGCCAACGGCTGCCGTAGGCAACCTCATCGACACCAACCTGCCTTTGTAACTGCCTTGCAAGTCGCTCAACATCATCGACATCAGCAACTTCGGAATCGAGAAAAAGTTCAAGCGAGGCGGGCAGAGGGTTTTCCGGCAAACCCGAAAGAAAACTGGAATCTTCGCCCAAAGTCACTTTGAAATTTTCCAAAGCCTGCTCTTTGGAGACATAATCGAAACGAATAACCTCATCAAGTTCCCGACAATAATTTTTCAGCGCCGACATCCTCTCAGCATCAATACCGTCAACCAGATAAACGGCAATCTGCAAATCAGAACGCCAGACGGAGACAATCCGGGCAGCATTACTGTAACCCAGAAAGTAGAGGGCCAACAACAACATGGCTATCGTAATAATCGAGATCGAGATCAGATTAATAACCGGATGACGGCGGATATTATTGCCGGTAAGTTTAAATAGCGGATAGAGATAATCTTTGGTTCTGGACATAAATAATAAAGTCTTTTGACAGCCTCAATCGGGCCAGACATAGGCCTGCAGAATACCCTGGTCGAGATAAAAAACCTTGCGCTTAAAACGCTGCAGCAATGCACGATTGTGGGTAACCATAACGACGGTTGCCCCTTGAGAGTTTATATAATTGAAAATATTCATAATCTCGTTGGCAATCTCATAATCAAGATTGCCGGTCGGCTCATCCGCCAGGATGAGCTGTGGATCATTAACCAGAGCTCGGGCAATCGCGACCCGCTGTTGCTCACCTCCGGATAGTTGGGGCGGCAGACGATCAAGTTGACGCTCGACGCCAACCACTTTAAGCACCTGCCAGACGGTTTTCTGAATCAGCCGACGCGGCGTACCGGCAATCTCTAAGGCTAAGGCGACATTGTCGAAAACAGTATAATTGGGAATTAATTTATAGTCTTGAAAGACTATCCCCATACGCCGCCTTAAGCGGGCGATACGAGACGGTTGGGCCCGCATCAGGTCTAGACCATCAACCTCAATCTGGCCACTATCGGGTTTAAGGTCGGCAAAGAGCAAGCGGAACAGGGTTGTTTTACCGGCTCCGCTGGGGCCTGAAAGATAGACAAATTCACCCTTTTTGACCTTAAAAGAGACATCTTTCAAGACCATATCGGGATGGCTATAACTCTTATTGAGGTTGGATACGCTAATCATCCGCCGCCAGCTCTGCGAGAAGAGACCATAAAGGGGCCCGGTCATCAAGAGGCAACTCTTCATTTATTGACCCTTTCCGACGCCGGGCTTCCAGAACTCCCCGTTTATAGCCTTTGCGCCCCAACGTCAAACGCAGTGGTACACCAATCAAATCGGCATCCTTGAATTTCACTCCAGGCCGTTCATTACGATCATCATAAATGACTGAAATCCCTCGACTCTGCAACTCCTGATAGAGACTTTCGCAATAAGCCGTAACCTCTTCCGACTTGAGATCGAGATTTAAAAGTGCCACCTTGAACGGAGCAATAGCGTATGGAAAACAGATACCGTTTTCATCATAATTCTGCTCAATGGCGGCAGCCACAGTCCGACCGACACCGATACCGTAACACCCCATTACCAGGAGTCTCTCCTTGCCCTCCTGATCAAGAAATGTAGCGTTCAGCTTTTCGCTGTACTTGGTTCCCAATTTAAAGATATGGCCCACTTCAATGCCCCGGTCAATCTGGAGAAGAGAACCACAACGCGGGCAGGGATCTCCGGCCTTAACTTGAACCAGATCGACAATCTGCCGACTGCTGAAATCACGCCCCCAGAAAACCCCTTTAAGGTGAAAACCGGCGCGATTAGCCCCGCAGATGATCTCGCCCAGCTGCGGCACCTGGCGATCGATAAGCAGAGGAATAGTGACATTAAGTGGCCCCAGATAACCGACCGGTAGACCGAGTTCATCCGCGACCCTAGCCGACGCCGGGATCTCAAGCCACTCCGCCCCGAGAGCGGCTTTAACTTTGATCTCATTGACCTCGCAGTCACCCGGCACAACGACCATACAGAAACCAAGATCGCTCTCAAAGATCATACTTTTTACAGTCTTATCGGGAGCGACCCCGAAGAAGGCGGCAACCGCCTCAATCGACTCACAATCTGGAGTCGCAACTTCAAGCGGCGGGGCCGCGTCCGGATCTGGAGAGGTTGCTTTGACAGCAATGAACCGGCTCTCAGCTTTTTCAACATTAGCAGCATACTCACAGGATTGACAACTGGCAACCGCGTCTTCACCAGAGTCGGCAAGCACAACAAATTCATGCGAAAAGCTGCCACCGATGGCCCCGGAATCGGCCTCAACCGCACGAAAATTTAGACCACAGCGGGAAAATATTCGAGTATAAGCATCACGCATAGCCTGGTAACTTAAACCCGCAGCAGCATCATCAATATCAAAACTATAAGCGTCCTTCATAATAAATTCACGGCCCCGCATGAGTCCGAAACGAGGTCTTATTTCATCTCTGAATTTAGTTTGAACCTGATAGAGATTGAGGGGCAACTGACGATAAGAACGAACCTCATGACGAATCAAATCGGTAATTACCTCTTCATGAGTCGGACCAAAACAATAATCACGCTGATGGCGATCCCTGATTCTTAAAAGCTCTTTACCATAAAAGTCCCAACGGCCGCTCTCCTGCCAGAGCTCGGCCGGCTGCACGGCCGGCAACAAAACTTCCTGAGCTCCGGCCCGGTTCATCTCCTGACGAATAATCTCTTCAACATTACGCAGAGCCAACAATCCCAGCGGCAGATATGAGTAGATACCGGCGGCCAAACGGCGAATCATCCCGGCCCGAAGCATCAAACGGTGACTGATAACCTCCGCTTCAGAGGGCACCTCTTTTAAGGTTGGCAAGTGCATCCTGGAAAAACGCATAAAATTCCTTTCTTTAAAAAAATTGACTCGACAAACGCCTGAGCCTCAAGACACTCACACCCTAGGTAACTTCTTCCTGCAGGGCGTAAAAAATTGCGGGATGGCTAAGTAAAAATTTCGATATACAAGAAGTAGTGATTTTCAGGCGCGAGACTATACATGGAGTATGTCGAGTGTCTGAAAGATCACTACGACGCAGTAGATCGGACTTTTTGCGACGCCATCAGCCTTGTAGAAACTCCACCTCGTATTGTCAAGCATAAAAAAGCCCCGGTTCTTAATGAACCGGGGCTTTCAAGTCCTGAATACTCTTAAAATTTAAGAGTCAATCTTACAGCTCACGGCGATCGGCCATGTCGAAGAGTTTACGCTCCTGCTTGACGTTAATGCCAAGAGCTTCACGTTTTTTATCGATGTGAGCAATCATCTTGGCGGCATGCTCATAAGGATCAACTGCGAAATCCCACATCCCACCTACCTCTTCTTCCAAACCACTGAAGAGATGCTCTTTGAATTTGGTTCCTTCAGTAACCGGGAAGGCAGCCCCGAAAACCGTGTAGACACCGGAGGAGACAAAATATTGACCGATGGAGATCGCTTTCTCACTCATCCACTCAGGAGCGGAGCCGGCAACCGGGAGATCGGAAAGTCTCTCACCCAAACCACCCTCTTTCAGAACGGCGGAAGCGGCGATCAGGATACGACTGTTATCAACACAGGAACCTAAGCTCAAGACTGGCGGGATACCCACAGTTTCACAAATTTCAGCCAAACCGGGGCCGGCAAACTTGGCGGCTTCAGGGGTCAAAAGACCAGCTTTACCAATAGCGATGGTTGAACAACCGGTCTGCAGCACAAGTACATCATTTTTGATCAACTCTTTAACAACTTCAGTATGAACCCAGTCATGCTTGACGCGAGGATTAGTACAACCAACCACGCCGGCAACACCCCGGATACGACCGCTGATGATAGCATCATTTAACGGACGATATGAAGGGCGATAGGTCCCACCTAAGTGATAGAGGATGCTCTCGTGACCAAAACCGTGGATACCGATATGTTTATTCTGCGGAATCTCAATCGGTTTGCTGCGATTTTTAAAACGTTCAATTGCCAACTCAACTACCTGATCAACACATTCGCGAGGATTGCTTTCATCAAGCTGAATATGGGTCGCACCTTCAATGTGGGCGCGATAGTTGGTTGTAATGAACGGTGTTCCATAACATTCGGCGACCGGGGAAAGACCCTGTTTAATGCACTGAACGTCAACCGCCATAGCATCGACAGCACCGGTTACGAGCAGAGCTTCAGTCGACATGAAGTTACCGGCATGGGGAACCCCATGCCGCATCAGAACTTCCGCACCGGAACAGCACATACCAGCCAGATTAAGACCTTCAGCTCCAGCAGCCTTGGCTTTTTCGATCATTTTAGGATCATTAACGGAATCGATCATCGCTTCAAACATGATCGGCTCATGACCATTAATAACGACGTTAACCTGTTTTTCTTCGAGGCAACCCATATCGACATAAGCATCGATAGGTTTCGGAGTCCCGAAAAGAATATCAGAGATCTCGGTCGCTACCATCGAACCACCCCAACCATCGGAGAGAGCAGCACGCTGGAACTGACGGGAGATATTGACATATTCCTGATCGACCCCGATATGGGTACGATGCATCATCTCCATCAACTCGCGCATAGCGCCACGAGGAACAATGCCAAGCTCACGCCAACGCTCAAGAGTCTTTTCCGGCACCCGTTTCATGAAAGGAATTTCACCCTCAACCTGAGTGTAGGTTTTCTCAAGCTCTTCAGCCAGCTCAGAGGCCAACTCTAAAATCTCACGCTCTTTGACTTCGCCGTCAACTTCGACAGTAATAGGGATATCAAGATAACCGCAAACTTCTTTAAGCTTCTGTTCATCCTTGATCCGGAAACCGTCAACCTTACCATGAGCAACTTCCTTGAAACAGTCAAGCATACCCATGCCGTGATCGGTATGGGCGGCGGCGCCAGCGACAACCATGCGAGCAAAGTTACGGGCCCCGATGGTATCAATTGTCGCGCCACAAACGCCGACTTTGGCGTAAGGATCTTTTGGACTCATGCGACAAGGACCCATTGAACAGTTTTTACAACAGGCGGAAACTGCACCGATAGGGCAGGCAGCCATATCGTTAGCGCGATGAAAGGAGATCTGCACGCCATCTTTCTGGGCTTTCTCCAACATCTGAATGGTACTGGGACAGATTGTCGCTTCCTGAATATTTAACTCTTTCGATTTTGCCATTGCTTTACTACCTCCTTGATAGTGTTTTATGGTGGCATTATAAAAGATCGTTTAAGCGTTGACTGCCAAAACGAAACTGTGTTCTCGCGGGCAGATATTAGCAAATTATGTACCACAACAACAGTAGTCGGTGGCCGCCGCTCAGTTAGCAGCCCAGAAGTACTATCTCTCTATCACTTCAGGATACTGCGCCCATAAAAATGACTCGAAAAAAACAACGAAAATTTTTCGCCCATCCGCAAAAATTTCGCGAATTATTATCTGTTTGACTAATTTAAAGGCATTCACTATAAATTCTTCGAGCCGGTAACAGCAATCAGCTACCGCCAACCGAAGGACAAACGAAGTGACACAGACAGCAACAACTAAAGCCGATACAACTTACCAGCAGATCCCCCTCACCACTCTGGCACCAGAACGCCAGGTCGGCGTCAAACTCTTTCTGCGCACCGGCAAAGATCGCTTCGTTCTCTTCCTCACCGAAACCACCCAACTCTCAACCGCAAAGATCGAACAACTCAAACAAAACAACGTCAGCCACCTCTATCTCAACACCAGCGACCGTCAAGGCTACCTGAGCTATATCAAAAAAAATCTTTCGGCAATCCTGACCAACCCCGACCTGACGGAGAATGACAAAGCCTCAATCATCTACGAGACCGCCAGCGATATCACTGAAGAACTCTTCCTGCAACCCAGCCGGGAAAGCATTGAACAGACGCGAAATCTGGTTGACTGCATGATCGACACCATTAGTCAATCACCCAAAACCAGCAACCTGCTGATGATGATCACCAACCAGGACTACTACACATACACTCACTCCATCAATGTCGGCATCTATGCCGTCTCAATGATGCGTAAAGCCATACCATCAAGCAGCGAAGCAGAACTCAAAACCTTAGGCCTGGGTTTTTTTCTACACGACCTCGGCAAAGCCAGAATCCCCAATTCCATAATCAACAAAAAAGGCTCTCTCGATCAGGACGAGTGGTTACTCATGCAAGAGCATCCGGCCATGGGAGCGGAACTGGCCCAAGAGATGGGGACAGACAATCCAACCATCATAGACATCATCCTCACCCACCATGAACGCTGTAGCGGTTCGGGCTACCCCAAAAAAATTTCCCGCAACGAGATCTCAATACCCGGGAAAATCTGTGCCCTCTGTGATGTCTTTGACGCTCTGACCACTAAACGCTCCTACAAAAAAGCCCTTTCAACCTTTGAGGCTCTGAAAATTATCCAGAACGAGACCCCGGATCATTTTGAACCGGAGCTGCTAAATCAATTCATCCTGCTGTTCAGCTAGACACCCCCAATTGGCCATAAGCCGATAGAGAAAAAGCCAGCCTGTGAATTTTTATTTTATGTGACCACAGCTCTTGATATATATTATGAAGTGTCCTAATACACCTATACTGAATTGCGAGTTTATTCTTATTTACAGCCCTATACTATAAGTGGCCCCTGTCAAATTATGCCAACATTTTATTTTGCAATGAAGATGAGGCTTGCAACACTTCCTTAATTTCGGGAAGCAATAGACTTCAACCACAACTTTCTGACTTGTTATAACAGTCTGATTTTACAGCTTTAATCGCGTTATTTTAGGGTTTGATTTTATTTTGCCTTTCTCTGCGTCTTTGCGT
>JANTGZ010000039.1 GCA_024762675.1 Thermodesulfobacteriota bacterium
ATTATTCGGCCATGGGCAGTTTTTGCTGGAGCTATAATCGCATCTTGCGCTTCGATTCCCGGCCGCCCCTGAGATGCGGGAAGATAGATCGTAAAGGTCGTTCCCTGACCCGGTTCAGAGTCGGCGGCAATATAGCCGTTGTGTTTGCTTATGATAGAATGGGTAATCGCCAGTCCCAGACCACTGCCTTGCTGTTTGGTTGTAAAGTAAGGGTCAAAAACCTTATCAAGTATGTCGGCCGGAATACCGACACCCTGATCCTTAACGACAATTTTTATATAATCTCCAACACTAAGCGGAATTATATCAGTCGACTTCAGGCAATAGTTAGAGCAATCTATTACAATCGTGCCACCGGTCGGCATGGCCTGACTGGCGTTAAGAATAATATTCTGAATAACCTGACTTATCTGGCCCGTATCAATGGCCACCGGCCAGAGATCTTCGCTAAAGTTGAAATCACAACGGACATTACTGCCCCTCAAAACAAAGTCGGCGGAATCTTTGACAACTTCGTCGATTGCTGCAATCTTTCTTACAGGGTCACCACCTTTGGAAAAAGTCAGTAATTGCTGAGTGAGCTCTTTGGCTCGTAAGGAGGCTTTTTCAACATCGGCCAACAACTCATAAATTTCATGTTTCGGGTCTGTCATTGTCAAAGCCATAGAGATATTGCCTAAAATTGCCGCCAGAATATTATTAAAGTCATGGGCGATGCCGCCAGCCAAGATGCCGACCGACTCAAGTTTGCGTATTTTCAACAACTCTTCTTCCATCAACTTACGCTCACTGATGTCCATGTTCAAACCAAGAATTCCAATTACCCTGTCGCCATCCTTAATTGGTGAAATCACATTGTGATATGTTCTTTCATCTATCACTAACTCACTTTCGACGATATCCCCGGAAAAGGCTTTCCGGTTATTCTCAAGCCAAAGTGTTATTGTTTTTTCGTCAAACGGTAGGTCTTCAGGACGTTTTCCAACAACATTTCCCCAATTTTTTCTGCAAATTGAGTTTTGCATCATGTAACAACCGGTTGTGTCGATGGCAAAAAAATCGAAAGGTAGATTCTCAATAATTGCATTAAGCAAGGCCTTATTTTTAAGCAGTACACTGTCAATCAGTTTACGCTCAGTAATATCGCGATCCACACCTCTATAACCGGCATACTTTCCTGCAGAATCAAAAATAGGCATACCGCTTGTCTCAAGAACAATGCGGTGGCCGTCTTTGTGCAAGGCGATGTTTTCCAATGTGACGACAGGCTTACCCGATTCTACCAAATTCTTGAAAATCCCCTTTACCCTTTTTGCCTCTTGCGACGGCATCAGATCGAATGGAGATTTCCCGACAATCTCCTCAGGCTTGTAACCCACAATCGTCTCAACCTGTGGACTGGCATAGGTGTAGGCACCCTCTGAGTTTATCTCCCATATCCAGTCACAAGAGGACTCAACAAGCCCGCGAAATTTCATCTCACTTCGCCAAAGTGCGTCTTTCTCGTCCAGAAGATCCTGCTGAGCATTGACCTTATCCTCAAGCATCTTATTTGCGTATTCCGCCATTCGTTCAAGTTCTGAGAATTGGAGCAGATCCCGATCGATCTCTTCATCAGATTGGGCCGCCCTGTCAAAAAACGAGATGAACAAGTTGAAATCATTTTTAAGTCTGTTGTTAACGCGGTTGAAAAAAATGATAAAAAGTGTGACTATCCCGATCACAATCAGAATAAATGAGAGCATTTTTATTTTATTCTGACGGTTTAATGCGGTTTGCATGGTGACGATTTCGGTTTCCACATCATCAAGATAGACGCCGGCACCGACAAGCCATTGCAGATCGGGCAGACCATAAACAAAAGAGGTTTTGGCTAATTCCTGGTCAGGATCACTGAGTTTGGGCCACGAATAAAAGATATAGTCACCTTCAGGTTTTAAGGCGGCATTGAACTCTTTTTTAAAAACAGCTTTCTGTTTTTCCGGGTTTTTATTGAAAGCCTGCCAAAGTTTCCGGGTTCCGTCCAGGAGCTTTCCGTTTGAAATCAGGGCATCCCCGTTTAATCGGTTGATAAAAATGTATCCTTCCTTGCCAAACCGTACTCTGCTTATAGCTGATAACAGATCGGATCTGATTTGAGCCTCAATATCATCAACATACAAACCGGTACCGATAAACCAGTTAAACGGCTTAAATTCTTTCGCAAAAGATATCTTTTTAAAGTCATTGCCTTCGGCACCCGGTTTTGTCCAGTAGTAAGTATAAAAACCTTCGCCTGATTGCCGCATTATTTCGATCGCATCTTTAACGATATATTGACCATGCGTATCCTGTATAGACAGCAGATTCCGTCCTTCCATTTCCGGCTTATCAGCACAGAGTATTTCAACACCATCCAAACGAGTAACAAAATAATACCCACGCCCCTCAGCAAAGCGGATAGGTCGTAAGGCATCGATGATCATCTGCTTTATTTCAGCTCCGCTTTTGCTGGTTATATTCTGCTGATATATATTTTGAACGATAGCGTACGCTTCATAAACCCTGGATTTTATTTTCTCCTTTGCGACCACCTCACTTTGAGATTTTTGATGGTTAATTTTGTTAACAACGCGGTAAACTTCCTGCTTAATCATCTCTTTCTGTCGGGTGATATAGTCAGAGCGAACCTGTTCCGCCCGGACATTAAAATTTCGATAGGAGACAGCAATATCAAGAATAATGATACTGCCGCCAAACGCAATCAGTAAAATAATTACCCACAATTGAGTAAATTTGAAAAAACTGTTTTTTTCTCTCATAATTTTTTTCCTGCTTATTCTATAAACATAAAATAGCCGAATCACTTTCCTAAAAAAAGCGATTCGGCTATCTAACTATTTGCCTGGTTTTCCATCTCAACCTTTCGCCGATTCGGCATTTCTTGAAGGTTGTTAATTTGTTGATTATAAATATAGTCTAGATTTATCTCCCGAGTCAAACAGATAAAGTAAATACGCGTTGCTATCTTTTTGGATAAAGTGGAGAGATGGCCCATAAGCGACGAACAATGGTCGTAAATTTTTCGACAAAGCTATCAACCTCAGCCCGGGTAGTCCAACGACCGAGACTGATACGAAGTGAACCTTGGGCGAGCTCGGAGCTGATCCCCATGGCTCTGAGAACCGGAGATCCCTGGTGCTCGCCGCTGGAACAGGCGGAACCGGCGGAGACCGCAATATCTTCAAGATCCAAATGAGCCAGCAGAGCTTCGCCATCAATATAGGGAATACTTAAAGAGATAGTATTGGGAACCCTGAGTTGGCGATGGCCGTGGAATATCAGCTGCTGGTCTAAAGTGGCTGCCAGTTCAGACTCAAGATGGTCACGCAATTGCTGAATCCTAAGGCCTTCAACCGCCATCCCGGAGCCAAGTATTTCACAAGCCATACCAAGTCCCGTCATCCCGGCGAGATTTTCGGTACCACTCCGCAAACCGCCCTCCTGACCTCCGCCATGCAACAAGGGTTCGAGTTCGACTCCGGACCGTAACCACAAGGCGCCCACTCCTTTGGGAGCATAAACTTTGTGACCGGAAATAGAGAGCAGATCAACCCCCAAAGCCTTCACATCAATCTCCACTTTACCAAATGCCTGGACCGCATCAGTGTGCAGAAGAATGCCTCGGGACCTTGTGAGAGCTGCAATCTCGGCTAGAGGAAAAAGAACTCCGGTCTCATTATTAGCGAGCATTAAAGAGACTAGAACCGTTTCATCTTTAAGGGCGGAAGCTACCTGAGCAGCGGCCAGAGTGCCATCTTCGGCTACCGGCAAGCGCGTTATAACGGCTCCCAGACTTTCGAGGTAGCGACAGCTTTCGGCAACAGCAGGATGCTCAACAGCCGAAATAATAAGATGCGGCTTCCGACCCTTTGCAAGATGAGGGAAGACTACACCTTTCAGAGCCAGATTATCACTCTCCGTACCCCCTGAGGTAAAGCAGATCTCTTCGGGCTCGGCATTAAGAAGAGCGGACACCTGCTGCCGAGCTCGTTTTACAATCTCTGCCGCCGGTCGACCGAAGCAATGGCTGCTGGAGGGATTGCCGAAATTTTCGCGGGCCACCTGGGCTATCTCTTTAAAAACTCGAGGGTCAACAGGGGTGGTTGCGTTGTAGTCAAGGTAGATTTTGTCGCTATCCATTTGCACTCTGTCCGTAAACGTAAAAGGGCCGGCTAAAGTGCCGGCTCCAAGTAAAAAATAACGGCTTAAATTTTCCACAATCAATGACGCCCTACCTGATATTATGCAACTCGCATCGGCAACTCATCTATCAATTGCAAGCCGAACAAAAGCCCCTGTCAATCAGCTTTTGCAACTCTGCAGAAGGTTGGCGAGGGAGATCGAATTCAAAAAAGAGCTTATATTTTCATCCAACTCTTCCCACATGGGTCGCGTAACGCAACAGGCATTGCGCAATTCACCAGAGTCACAAGCTGTCTGATCAAATTTATCACAAGAGTGACAATCTACCGGATTTATCGACTCCTTGACAACCGCCATAATCTCATCCAGATAGATATCCTCAGGATCCCGGGCAAAGAGATAGCCGCCACCGGGTCCCCGGACACTTTTTACCAGCCCGGAACGTCGCAGATGGACAAAGAGCTGTTCCAGATAGCTAACTGAAATCCCTTCGACTTTACTGATATCCTTAAGGGACACCGGACCAGCCTGAGAGTTCGAGAGAATACCCAGAGAGACCATGGCTCGAACCGAATAACGGCCTTTAGTAGAAAGTTTCAAAAGTTTACCTCCATTGCCCGAGGTGGGCAGACATTGACACAGAGCCCACAGGCGCTGCATTTTTCCGGTGCAAAAAGAACCTTCATCGAAGGCCTTTCAATATAGAGAGCTCCAGTCGGACAAATTGCCGTACAAGCTCCACAACTGGTACAAACATCCTCGTTACGTTTAACACTTTTCCTGATCGATTCAACCTCGACCCCGCTCTCCTTGAGATAGGTCAGGCCCTGTTCCATAAGAACTTCATCACCACCAATCTCAAGGACCAGATAGCTCTCTTTACGTGGCAAAATTACGGCCCGCAGAATATTTACCACCAGATCATAACTCTTAATGAGTTGGTAAACTATCGGCTTATCGTAATTATTCTGATTAAAATGAAGAACGTATATTCTCTTCATAAAACATCCCTTTCAAGATAATAAGTCTATCAATTCAATATCACCGCCACCGGCCAGGTCGGGCCCCATAACCGCAACGGCTCCTGAAACACCGTCCAAAGCCAGGGCTTTTTCAACAACCCGGGCGAGGTCGGCTTTTTTTTGTACCAGATTGGCCATAGCCGTAGCCACTGCATCAGCCAAAGCTGTATTATGCGCTACAATAGTCACTGCATCCGCCTGGCCAAAACTTATCGAGTGTCCTACCTTTGCAGATGAGGTACATACCCCGCAACTGAAAGTATGTGGAGCTTTAACTTTAATACCAATACGACCACTGAGCAGTGAAGTACCCGCAAAAACCGCCAGTCGATACTCAGAACGACCAGTCAGAAAAATATCGCCGCCGTTTTCAACCACCAATTCAGGTGACAAGGGGACTAGATCCCGCCCGATCGCCTCAGCCAAAGCTCCGGCGACTGCCGCCATCGGGCCAACCCCGACAACTTCAGAAGCGCTCATCATCTCTCTGGCCAGCGGTGGGGCTAGTGGGTATTCAGCTGCTGCAACCGGCACCAAACTGTCACGCCATTCCGGGTGACGTAGTAAAAAAGTGCTGAGTAAGTTACGATAGTGGAGCAGGCGGTCATAGGCCAGAGGTTCAATATCTGAATTTAGGCCACTGATCCAAAGGTCACTCTCTTCAACCCGCACCTCGAACGAACAGCTCTCTAAACCTGGTAGCCGACGATAGCTGCGCTGACGAAAACTACTAGGATGCGGTGATTTGGACCCTTTTGACATAACCCCATAACCTTGTCAAGTATAATGTTTTAATTAACTATCTAAAGCCAAGCGCAAAGCCTTAACCCGACCGCTTAATTCCTGACGACCGGCTTTAGAAGCACCTTGTCGAGCAATAATCTCAACCAAAGCACTACCGACGATAATAGCATCAGCATGTTTACCAACGGTACGGGCCTGCTCCGGGGTTGAGATCCCGAAACCGGCCGCCAGCGGCAGTTTGCCGGAAATCTTCTTTTTAACCTGATCTAATGAGTGTGACAGTGCCTCCGGCAACTTGGTTCTCGTACCGGTAATCCCGGTCACCGTGACATAGTAGAGAAAACCACTACCTGCCGCAACGATATCGGTGAGCCGACCATCTGGTGTCGTCGGGGCCGCAAGCGGGATAATTGCAAGTTTTTCGGCCGCCAACCGGCGCAGTTCTGCCGACTCCTCCAAAGGCAGATCGGGAACGATAAGACCGTCAACCCCGGCTTCATAAACATCCCTGACGAGCTTTTCCAAACCATAATGATAAAGCGGATTATAATAGCTCATCAAGATCAGGGAAACTTCGGTACGCCGACGAATCTCCTTGACTGTAGCAATAATTTTTTTCAAGGTTGTTCCTTGGGCCAAGGCCCGGGTAGAGGCCGCCTGAATCGTCGGACCATCAGCCAAAGGATCAGAAAATGGAACCCCAAGTTCGACAATATCGGCCCCGGCCGCAACCAGGGTCTCGACCAGATCACATGTTGCTTCAAGATCAGGGTCGCCGGCGGTGATAAAGGTAATCAAAGCTTTACGCCCCTGTTTTTTCAGTTCAGCAAAGCTTCTATTTAGACGCAGCATCACTTACCCTCCTTCTCTTCAAGAGCCGCCAGGGTGGCAACATCCTTGTCACCACGACCGGAAAGATTAATGACCACGATTTGCTCTTTGAGCTGTTTGGCAAGAGAGGCCACCCCGGCCAATGCATGAGCGCTCTCCAGAGCGGGAATAATTCCTTCAGCCCGGCACAAAAGACGCAGGGCTGCAAGCGCCTGATCGTCAGTTACAGAGATATATTCAACCCTGCCCTGATCGTTTAAAAAACTGTGCTCAGGACCTACTCCAGGATAGTCGAGACCGGCCGAAATCGAATGGGCCTCTTCTATCTGGCCGTCATCGGTCTGTAAAAGATAACTTAAAGAACCATGCAGAACCCCGGGTTCTCCTGCGCACAAGGGAGCCGAATGGGCACCACTCTCGATACCACTGCCGGCCGCTTCAACACCAACCATCTTCACATCATCTTCCAGGAATGGATGAAAAACCCCGATCGCATTACTACCACCACCAACACAAGCAAAGATATAGTCCGGCAGAGATCCATGTATTTCCAGAATCTGGGTCCTGGTTTCAAGCCCGATAATCCTCTGAAAATCACGCACCATTAAGGGATAGGGGTGCGGCCCGACAACCGAGCCGATACTATAATGGGTGTGGCCAACATTGGTCACCCAGTCTCGAATCGCCTCATTGGTCGCATCTTTCAAAGTCCGACTGCCGGATGTAACCGGAATCACCTTCGCCCCGAGAAGATTCATACGATAGACATTCATAGCCTGGCGCTCAATATCCTTCTCTCCCATATAGACTTCGCACTCTAACCCGAAGAGAGCTGCCGCTGTAGCCGTGGCGACGCCGTGCTGACCGGCCCCGGTTTCAGCGATAAGACGTTTTTTCCCCATTCGCCGAGCCATCAGGGCCTGTCCCATAGTATTATTAATCTTATGAGCCCCGGTATGGGCCAGGTCCTCACGCTTTAAGTAAATCTCTTTAACTCCCAACTCTAGAGCCAGCCGTTTTGCCCGATAAAGAGCTGTTGGACGACCGCAGTAGCTCGAAAGCCAGCCTTTGAGCTCTTCCTGAAAAGCCTGATCATAGCGATAGAGTTCATAGGCTTCGGCTAACTCATCCAGAGCCGCAATCAAGGTTTCAGGAACAAAACGCCCGCCATAGGCGCCGAAGTAACCTCTCTCATCAGGAACCGTCGCCCTACCCGTTTTTTCTTCTGCTTTATTCATCTTCATCACCTTTATCAGCCTTTCGTACCGCCGCGATAAATTTTCTGATTTTTGTTGCATCCTTGATGCCGGGGGAGCTCTCTACCCCGGAACTTACATCAACTCCAAAAGGCCTGGTCAAAGCCAAAGCCTCTCCGATATTTTCTGGAGTCAGGCCGCCGGCTAAGAAAAAACGTTTTCCCGACCAGGGAGCTACCAAGCGCCAGTCAAAAACCTTGCCCCCTCCCCCAGCTATTTCAGGTAACCAAGTATCAAAGAGGGCGGCCCAATAGGAACTCGAAGAAGTTTCAGGAAGCTTGTGACCACCTCCGAGACGAAAAACTTTGAGCACTTTATAAGCGTTCAATGCACGACCATAATCCGAACTTTCAGCGCCATGCAGCTGTAGTACGTCGAGAGCACAAAAAGCCGCTATCTCCTTGACTTTTACCAGTGGGGCATCAACAAAAACCCCAACTTTCAAAACCCCGTCGGGCAACCCCGCCGAAATCTCTACCATCCTCTCCGGACTCACCCGGCGCGGACTCTCGGCAAAGACAAAGCCTAACAGATCGGCCCCGAGTTCGGCAGCCGCCAAAACATCCTCACGCCGGGTCAAACCGCAGATCTTGATTTTAGTGGTCACCGTTGTAACTTCTCCAGCAATTCGACCCGGCCAGTTCCTGCCTTAACCAGACTCGTACCGATGAGAAAGGCATTGATCCCGGCTTTTTGCAGTCTTTTGATATCGGTTGCAGTCTCAATTCCACTTTCGCTGACCACAAGACGATCGACAGGCAGATGGGCGGAAAGATCGATACTGGTTTGCAGATCAATCGTAAAATTGCGTAGATCACGGTTATTAATACCAACCAGTGGGGCCTTGACTGCGGCGACCTTTTTCGCATCCGCCAAGTCACGAATCTCGACCAGGCATTCGAGATCAAGTTTCTCGGCCAGAGTCAAAAACTCATCGAGTAAAGCTTCACTTAAAACTGCAGCAATCAAAAGAACCGCATCAGCCCCGGCCTGTCGGGTCTCTTCGAGCTGCCAGGGATCAACAATGAATTCCTTACGTAAAAGAGGTATATCGACCAGAGGTCTGACCATGGCCAGCCACTCTAATGACCCTTGGAAAAAGGGAGCATCAGTAACCACTGAGAGTGCTGCGGCTCCCCCTTGCTGATACTCTACGGCCAGTTGCTGGGGGTCAAAATCGGGCCGCAGCAGACCCGCCGAAGGCGATGCTTTTTTGATTTCGGCAATGATCCGAGGTGCATTTGGCATTCCGGGATGTATTTCAAGAGCAGCCCGCAAAGAGCGCCGCGGCCCCCGGTCAACCCCGACTCGAACCGCAGCCGAAGTCAACTGACTCTTTTTTAAAGCAGCCACTTCCAAATGTTTGGCAGCGATAATTTCATCTAGAACGGTCATCAATTGAATCCTCTTCTAATGCAGGAACAATCCCCGCAACCCAACCGAGCCCTATCGGCCCGCAAATAAGCGCTCTTATCAGAACATACCCTCGTTAAAAAACAAGAAAATAACCTGCAAGGCACTAAAAATCATTTGTAAATTGTATCAATTCATCAAGTTTTAGTAAGGCTGAACCGTTATCGACGGTTTCGGCCGCCAGCTCAACCCCCTGACGAAAATTTTCCGCCCGGCCGGCGGTCACAAAAACGGCGGCGCTGTTGAGCAACACAATGTCGCGCCGCGGCCCTTTTTCACCAGCCAATAATTTTCTGATAAGAGCACCGTTTTCTTTGGGATCACCACCTCGTAAAGTTGTCAAAGGAGCCTCTGACAAGCCGGCTTCCGCAGGTTCAAGCCTTAACTCTTCGATACTATCGCCTTTAAGCCAGGCAATATGATTGGTTCCAGACAAGCTCAACTCATCGAGCCCCCCAGCCCCATGCACTACCATAGCGCATTGATTCCCAAGAGCTCTAAGAACGGCCGCCAGAGTTACTGTCAGCGAGCGTTCATAAACCCCGAGCAGTTGCACATTGGCTGAGGCCGGGTTGGTCAGGGGACCTAGGACATTAAAAATTGTTCGAATTCCGATCTCACGCCGGGGCCCGATCGCATATTTCATGGCCCCATGCAGAAGTGGGGCAAAGAGAAAACCTATACCAATCTGCTTAATGGAAGCCGCGACCTGAGCCTTTGTTAATTCGAGATTGACGCCCAAGGCTTTTAAAACATCGGCACTACCGCAGCGACTTGAGACCGAACGATTACCATGTTTGGCAACCTTCAAACCACTCGCTGCCACCACTAAAGCAGTAGCGGTTGAGATATTAAAAGTATGGCTGCCATCCCCACCGGTGCCACAGGTATCGACCAGAATTTCACTATCTTGATCTTGATCAAAATTGACCTCAATTCGGGTTGCTTTCTGTCGCATAACCCGGGCCGCACCAGTAATCTCGGCGACCGTCTCTCCCTTCATCCTCAAGGCGGTTATAAAGGAGGAGACCTGAGCCGGGGTGGCAGCTCCCGTCATAATCTCCTCCATAACATTCACCATCTCCTCTTCTGTCAGGGAGTGGCGCTCGATTATTTCAGCTATAGCTTCTTTTATATTCATTTAAAACTCTCCTGCAACTACCAACCTTTAGCCGCCAGTTCCAGGGCCCGGCGCATGGCTGAAGCTTTATTAATGGTCTCCTGGTACTCCATTTCGGGCTTGGAGTCTGCAACAATACCGGCTCCGGCCTGAAAATGGATCAGATCATCCTTTACGGTTACCGTACGAATCGTTATGGCAAAATCCATATCGCCGGAAAAACCAAAATAACCGACAGCCCCGGCGTAAGGTCCACGCCGGGTAGGTTCAAGTTCGTCAATAATTTCAAGGGCCCGAACTTTGGGCGCGCCACTTACCGTACCAGCCGGATAACAGGCCCGGAAGGTATCAAACATATCAAGCCCGGGACGTAGCTCTCCTTCTACATGAGAGACTATATGCATAACGTGCGAATAGCGTTCAATCTTCATCAATTCTTCAACCAGAACCTTGCCGTAGGTTGAAACCCGGCCGATATCGTTACGCCCAAGATCGACCAGCATGATATGCTCGGCCACCTCTTTGGGGTCGGCTAACAGCTCTTCCGCCAAACGCTGATCGGCGGCCGTATCGGCTCCACGCGGACGGGTACCGGCAATCGGACGAACCGCAACCCGGGAGCCATTTTTTTTAACCAGAAGCTCCGGCGATGAACCGATCAGACGCTCGCCTTTAAAGTTAAAGTGAAAAAGATAGGGAGATGGATTTATCAGGCGCAGGGCCCGATAGATAGCTCCCGGATCGAGGGGCTGAAGACATTGAAAGCGTTGCGCTAAAACCACCTGAATCAGATCCCCGGCCTTGACATAGTCGACCGCCCGCTCAACCATCTGCAAAAACTCGGGCCGGCTCATATTGGAAGTAAAGGTTAAAGGTTCAATCACCGGGGTCGGGGCAACCCAAGCTAGTGGTTGACGAATCCTTTGAACAACCTCATCAAGATCACACAAAGCATCCCGATAGAGAGAAGCCAGCTCTTGGCACTCCTTAACTTCACTCCCAACCGCTACCAAGCGCACCAAGGAGAGAGAGTGACGCAGGTTATCATGAACCAGAAGAATCTCGGGAACCATGAACCAGGCATCAGCTCCATCAACATCGCACTCTACAGTATGGGGAATTTTTTCAAAAGCTTTGACCGTCTCAAATGAGAAGAAACCAACTGCCCCACCGTAAAAATCGGGTAATCCCAAAACCGGGGCCGGACGCATAAGCTTCATTACCCGGTCAATCTCCGGCAGGGGGTCTGCGGTTTTGATAAACTCTTTTTGCTCTCCTCGGGTAATTTCGATCTCACCGCAGCGCTGACAAAAGAGTAACGCTGGTCGGTAACCGATAAGACTGTAACGGCCCCAGCGCTCACCCCCTTCAAGACTTTCAAGTAGAAAAGAGAACTCCTCCTCTGCCGCAAGCTTGTGGTAGAGGGTCAATGGTGTATCGAGATCGGCAACAATCTCACGACAGATGGGCACATAAGCATAGTCATGCCCAAGCCGCACAAACTCGTCAAATTCAGGAAATATCTTCTCTTTCATAAAAATACCGGGAACCAATAAAAAAAAGGGCTGTGGTAAAGCATCCAAGCTCTTCCACAGCCCTTTTCAAAGACTTAACGGTCAGTTATCTCTCTGCTTTAACCAAGCCGTTGTGGAGGTTGCCCGGACGTATTCAGCACGCCTAGCCACCACCAGCCCCAAAAGTTATCGCAAAGATTATTCATCATAAGCAGGCCATTTAGCCTATCTGCACCTTTTATGTCAAGATATTTTCCAAAAAATCGAACTCAATTTATGATGCCTTGAGAAATTTACTTTTCGGCAGCACAATTGTCATCTTAGTGCCGACCCCCACCTCACTCTCAACGGTAATGTTACCATTATGCCTTTCAATAATTTTCTGACAGATCGCCAAGCCGAGACCGTGACCATCCACTTTGGTCGTGAAAAAAGGCTTAAAGATATTCTTTTGCACATCGCTGTCAATACCGGAGCCATTATCCTGCAAAGTAATATAAACCTTGCGCTGACTCTTTTCCACCTGCCATAAAATTTCAGGGTTACGATCAGTACATGAAGCAACGGCATTCTCCATTAGATTCACAAGTACTTGCCCAATCAGCTCCGGGTCCAGCAGAGCTCTGATATCTTCATTACCCTCCACGCTGATAACCGCACCTCTTAAATCAGCCTGCCGACTATAAACAGCCACCGTCTCCTTTATCAAAGCCACAATAAAGGTCAATCTTTGTTCCAATTGCCAGTCTTTGGCATACTCAAGCATCTGGCCGACAGTGCCCTCGATACGGCCTGCCAAACGGCTGACTTCTTGAAGAACAGGATAATCTGGTCGCTCTTCCGAACTCATATCGGTTAACACTTGAACGGCCCCGCTGATTCCAGCTAAAGGGTTACGAATCTCATGAGCAATTGAAGCCCCCATCTCACCAATTGAGGCCAGGTGCTTGGTACGCATCAACCTTTCATGAATCTCTTTCAAACCAGACACATCTCTAAAGATACATACAAATCGAATACCGCTCTCAATTTCAACTCGTCCCACTTTACAGTGAAGCAATAGAAAAGTTCCATCTCGCCGCATACCCGAAACCTCAACGCCCAGGCTAAACACTGAGCTCTCAGGGTCTTCGCGTAACTTCACAATCTCTTCTTTTAATAGATTTTGTTGCTGCGGCGCTGACAGTATTAATATATTTTCGCCCAACAGATCACTCAAGCCATATCCAAACATCGCTGCCGCTGCGGGATTGACCGTCATAATGATCCCTTCATTGTTAAGCGTCAGAATACCATCTGGTGCGGCATTAAGAACAGCACTCAAGCTGGCCTCACTAACCCTCAAATCCGCTTCGATCAACTCTCTCTTTTCAGCATCTTTATACAGACGCTGAAGCATCAGGTTGAACTCCTGCTGCAAGTGACCTATCTCATCGTCAAAAGGGTGAACACTAAGCTCTCTCATCTCTCCACCGACTCTAATATCAGCAATTGCTGTGGAGAAACGGGCCAGGGGCCGGCTGACAAAACGATGCAGAAGATAACTGATAAAAAAAATGACAAACACTGCGGCTAATACAGTAAAAAGCATATCAACCAGAACGCCCTCACTGCTTCTCTTGTAAATTGTTCGCCAAGCTTTGATTCTGAGCAATAAAGCCGGTTGGAGGTAGATATCATCAAGGAAGGTGTAACCGTAAATCCAATCTTTATCGCGAACAAAAAAAGAAGGGTTCTCAAGGGTTAATTTACCTTTGGCCAGACAGTCACTCTGCGGCAGGGTGTCACAATCCATAGACCAAATTTCCATATCGAGCTGAGTTCTCTCGCGCATCATCTCGACACATCCTTCACATATCAGACGCCCCATAACCAGAGTGCCGCGAATCTCACCAACACCGGAACTCGGCACAATAGGCCGTGATGCCAGCATCATCGCACCCTCTGAGGTTTCTAAATAGCCTTTGATAAAGCTATCATTGCGGCAATGCTGCAATAGAGGATGATTTTGCGGCCATTGCTGCTCGGGAAATTCCTCTATTGAGATAAACTCCTCAAGTTCATCACTATAACAACGGCCCCAGACCACCACCCCACCTTTATCAATAAAAAAAAGCAGGGCCAGACGGTTATGGAGAAATGTATTTTCCACAAGATTGGAGTTGCTAAACTCTCTATTCCGATCTTCGACAAAACGGTAACTATCATCCCACTCAGCCCAGTCGTAGCAGAACATATTTAAATGTTCAAGGTCACGATTAACTGCCAGAACGGCCCTTTTGAGATTCTTCTCACCCTCATCTGCCTCCAGGCTCTCAAGCGATGGCAGAACGTAAAAAAAATTAAAAAAAAGATTGAAGCTCAAGGAGAGGAAAACAACAACGATAACAGTTAGAATTATTTTCTTCTTAACTGGCATATAAAACAACCCACATCATATTTAACATAAGGTTTAAATCAAAAATGGTACACCGGCAGAGTCAATTTAAAGGTTGTGCCGCTTAATGGACAACTGGCAACTGTAATCGAGCCTTCATGCTGCTCCATAATCCTGTGAGCAGTCGCCAAACCTAAACCGGTTCCTTTGAATTTAGTCGTAAAAAAAGGATTGAAGATTGAATCCAGAAAAGGCTTTTCAATCCCTTTGCCATTATCCTTAACCTCAATCTCAACTACCTCATAAGCATCATCCTCACCTTTTACCGCCTCCGGATTGATGTTATCCTGAACAGCGACAGTAATCGTCAGACAGCGCTTGCGCTCAACTTCACCAAGCGCCTCGCAAGCATTCATGAGAATATTCAAAAAAACTTGCTGCAAAAGCTGCTCATCCCCATTAACCAACGGATCAGCTTTACCATAATCAAGGTGAACTTCAATTGCTTTTTCCTGCAGATAACGATCAACCAGAAAGAGTGTTGCATCGATAATTTCGGTAACACGTAAAGGAACCATCTCGGCTGGACCCGGTTTGGCGAAATGGAGCAATCCATTTAGAATAGTATCAATCTTTTCAACCTGGGAAAGAATTTCCGGAATCATCAGAGCATTAGAGTTATCGCTATCAGAAAACTGGAAATTCTGCAGGACACCGGCGATACAGGCCAAAGGGTTTTTGATCTCATGAGCCATGCCCGAAGCCAGCTCCCCAAGAGAGGCAAAACGATCCATACGGGCCAAGGCCTTCTCCATCCTCTTCTTCTGGGTAACATCACGAAAGGTACAAGTCATCCCGCAAACCGAACCATCAAGGGCCGTAATCACGGAGAAACAGGCCTCAACAGGAAAGGTATTTCCAGCTTTTGTTATGAAATTAAACTCACCCATCTCGCCGGTTTTTGGATCAACACAGACTCCGCCTTTTTTTAGAATAGTTAAAACGGTCTCCTCTTTGGTCTGGATCAACTGGTGCAGTTTCATCCGGCGTAGTTCATCCGGTGAATAACCCAGAAGGCGCTCCACTGTACGATTAAAATGAACAATTTTAAGTTTGTTATCGGTTGTCAGGAGGCCATTGCGAAAATTTCTAATCACACTGACAAAGTAGTCTTTCTCTTCCCGAAGGCTCTCAACTTCCCTTTGGAGGTGCTCAAGCCTTTCATCGATTGGACCCTGAACGACACCATTATGACCAAAACGGCTTCTCAATTTAGAGGTATAAATCATATTGTTCATAGCCACTCACCAGCAAAGAGATAATTTACCAAACAATTGTTAAATCGTATCAATCAAGCAACATGCACATTTGAGTCAAACTTCCTTAATATTAATCTTTTAAGCAAACAGGTCTCAGGATTCTATGTATGTGAATAACGCAATGTTCATACCGTCAACAAAGCAAGCTCTGAAAAAGCTTTTACAATACTTTTCGTTATGCACAAGATTAGCTTTTAAAAAACCGGCATAGAGAGATATGGAGTTCGCCAAGTCCACCTCGCAGCGCATATTGCCCCACGCACGAGCTTTATAACGCAACTAAAGGGCCATATGACACATTCAAGCCTGAGCAAAACATCAAAGACTCCGGGAACTCAAAGCCCGGCCCCACTCATCAAGTTGACGCAAGCCCTAGCAAGCAGAGCTCCATTAGCCTTCAATTAAAAAGATGGTGCTTTTCAAAATTGTCGCAGTGTTGCATGATTATTGCTGGGTTACGTAAATTCCAGCATGGGCTCGTAGCATACAAAACCAAACAGCACTCCGATAAAGGACTGTCATGAGCAAGGAAAGAATTCTTATTGTCGACGATGAACACCTGATCCGTTGGTCACTCTCTCAACCACTGGTCAAAAGTGGCTACATTGTCGATACCGCAGAGTCGGGAAATGAAGCTCAAAGCAAAATGGCTACTTTCAAACCGGAGATGGTTCTGCTTGACATCCGCCTTCCCGACGCCAACGGCCTTGAACTTCTTGAGCGCTTCAAAGCTGAAGTTGAAGATCTCATCGTCATCATGATCACAGCCTACGCCGATGTCGGCTCAACGGTTGAAGCCTTCAAGCTCGGAGCTGAAGATTATATCGGCAAACCCTTCAACCTAGAAGCAGTCCAACAAGTCATCAGCCAAGCCTTTAAAAAGAAGAAACTCAAAGAAAATGTTGAAGATTTCAGCCATTCCCTAGACCAACGAATTGACGAAGACCACTTAATCGGCAACAGTCCAGAGATGATTGATGTCTTTAAGATCATAAAACGGTGCGCCGAGACCAATGACAAAACAGTCATGATCCTGGGAGAGAGCGGCACCGGCAAGGAGCTGGTCGCCAAAGCGGTACACCTCTACAGCCAACGCTCAAAAGATCCATTCTTCGAAATCAACTGTGCCGCAATTCCTGACCACCTGCTCGAGAACGAGCTCTTTGGACATGAAAAAGGGGCTTATACAGATGCAGGAAAGCGTCAGAAAGGAATTTTTGAATTGGCTGATGGCGGGACTGTTTTCCTTGATGAAATCGGTGATATGCCTTTGCCGATGCAGGGCAAAATCCTCAAGGCCATCGAGAACAAACGCTACCGCCGCCTCGGTGGCTACTGCGATATCGATGTCAATGTAAGGATTATAGCAGCGACCAATCGGAACTTGAAAAAGATGGTAGATGATGGAAGGTTCAGGATTGACCTCTATTACCGCCTCAATGTAATGACAATCAACGTTCCACCATTAAGGGAACGCAAAGCTGACATTCCCCATCTGGCGAAATACTTTTTTGACCTTTTTAACAAGGAGTATAACCGCAACATTGAAGATATCAGCCCGGAAGCAATCGAGCTCATGCTATCCTATAGCTGGCCTGGAAATGTCAGGGAGTTGCGCAACTCAGTCGAGAGAGCGATCATTCTTGAAGATGGCCGAACCCTAGGCCCCAACAACCTCAACCTTTTTAGCAGCCTGGAAGCAAGTCCCAGCACAACCGACACCATAACAGATCAAGAAAACAGACAAGTTCCCGACAATGATGGGCGCCGGCAAACCACAGCCAACAACCCCGACGAGTTGCAAATAACCCTGCCGACCAACGGTATCTCATTTGAAAAGATCGAAAAAAATATCATCTTACAAGCACTCGAAAAACACGCCGGCAATCAGACCAAGGCAGCTCGATATCTGCAACTCAGCCGTGACACATTACGTTACCGAATGAAGAAATTTGGCCTTCTTTAAACTACCATACTTCAGGCTGTTTCAGAGCTCTTTCAAAACCTATATCATATCATTCCGCCGGCCGCAGCCTGCGGCAACCGGGCATCATCAACGGGTGACATTGAGGCTGCACTATAGGCCACAACGCAATTACGACCTCTCTCTTTAGCCTGATACATAGCCAGATCGGCACATTTCAATAAAACGTCGCAATCGACACTGTCTTCTGGATATTCAGCGACGCCAAAACTCATAGTCACAGAGACGCTCTCCCCTTGGCATTGAAAATGGTGAGCCGCAATCGCCTGACGCATCCTTTCCGCCACCTCCAGAGCATTTATTTTTGAGGTCTCCGGCAGGACAACCACAAACTCTTCACCTCCATAACGGGCCACCACGTCGGATTTTCTCAACCTGGCAATAATCTTGATATCATCAACCCTGGAAACTAGAAGTTGACCGATCTCCTTAAGGACATAATCTCCGAACTGGTGACCGTAGCTATCATTAAACTTCTTAAAGAAATCGATATCGCAAAATATCAGTGAGAGATGTGCTTTATGCCTCTTGGCGCGTTCCAGTTCCTCTATCAAACGGGCGCTGAAATAACGTGTATTATAAAGACCTGTCAAGAAGTCGGTCAAACTCAGCTCTTCCAGACGTTCCAGTTCAGCAATAATTTTTTCTCCTTCACGATTTTCCGTCAGGTCAAAATACCGGCGCAGCTGCTCAACCTGGGATCTGGTTTTTTCCAGATCACTCTCTATCCGCTTCTCATAAAATTCGGCCAGGTCGCGCATCGAGACGATGCCGACAACCTCTGAACCGCTAAGCACCGGCAGATGCCTGATATTATTGACTTTCATCTTCATATAGACCGCATTAAAAGTCTCATCAAAATTGACCGATACAGGTCTTTTTGTCATAAAACTGGAGATTGGCAGCGGCAAGAGGTCTTCGCTACTAAATCTTTCAACTAGAGCCAGCAAATCTCTCTCAGTAAAGATTCCTGCCAACCCCTGACTATCCACCACCAGAATCGCCCCTATCATATGATCCTGCATCGTCCGAATAGTCGTCTGCAGAGAGTCATCCACATTAATAAGCACCGGTCTTTCGGTCATCCATTGATCTATTCGATCACAATCCATAAAAAACTCTCTCCACTCTGAAACTTCACGTCAAAAGTTAAAACAACAATCTATTTTGGCAGATTTTCGCCCGCACTGAAACAGCAAATATCGAGCCAACAACCCACATGTCTTAAGTCTCATATTCGTTACCTGCTGACAACCAACCACGACAAGAGATAAACCTACCCGGACGCAAACAGCAACTGTTCTACAATGACTGGTTTTATGCCGATTTTTTAAGTCATATCCTTCACCAAGTGCGACATATAACGCGCCCACACATTTCCATAAAAAATTCAACTCCTAAAACAATACATATAATTCCAATTATTTAAGAGCAAAATTCGACACAATGACAAATTGGTATTTTTTTTGCGTATCGACAACTGCTCAGCGACCAATCATATTTGTCCGAAAGCGCGTACAAATCAAGACTTTACTGATATTATCACCAAAAAAAAGAGGTCAGGCCCATGAAAACAATTGAAAATGTCAAATTAATGAAGCAAGTACTGATCAACGAATTAGCCCAACTGCCCGAAAAGAACATTTTTGGCGACAGCAACGATTCTGACCAGACACGCTTGCATTGCTGGATTATAGACCTCACCTATATCGAAAAGTTCGGGACTACCTGCGATGATAACAGCGAAGTAAGTTTCTGGTATCATGACGAGTGCTGGAGTCCACTTTGCGACTATGAGGATTCCCTTAAAGACTTCGAAGAACACGAACAACTCCTGCGCTACGCCGTCTGGCTTAACATGTAAAAAACTCCCACAAAAATACGCCATAAAACCCCTCAAATGCGCGATATGATCCATCAATAGCGGTGCATGCCCCAATTCTTTCTTTTTTCCAGATGCCACTTACTAGCCAAGTCACCATTTGGAAAAGTTTTCTTGTTGCATTGCTCTACGGTACAATCATTGCAGATTTAAAGCCATTTTATGCAATCTTTCACGGCGAACCGCATAGCTGCAACAAATATAAAAAGCTTCCTGACTGCCTGACTTGTTATGCTGATGCCCATACTCTGAGTAAATAGCCAAAAAAGCATGCCAACCATCCATAATATTATAAATCACAAGTAGTTTTCAACGTGTTGGGGAGATTCTTCATGAAAGGGCTGTTAAACAAATGGCAAAAACCAATCATTGTCGGTTTACTGATTGTCTTTTACGGATGTGTTTCCGCCCATGAGACCCACCATCAAAGAATAGTTAACAAATCGGCGGAGCCTCAAACAGACCCGGCAAGCTTGATTCCCGTGGAGCTTAAGGGAGCCGAGATATACCAGCAGAATGTTGAGCCCTTAACAACCCAGGAATGCGCGCAATGCCACTTCTCGGTCTTCGGAATTATCAGGGACAACGGCGGCAAACACCAGATGCATTGTCGAGATTGCCATTCAACCTTCCACTCCTTACGACCAGGCATGGCTTGGTCAGATGTTGTCCCTCATTGTACAACCTGCCATGGAGAAGCGCATGGCCCCACATTCTCAGAATGCCTCTCCTGCCATACCGACCCGCACGCCCCGATTAACAGCCTGATCAATATCGACCTTCTGGCCAAAGATTGCAGTACCTGCCATATTGATCAGAAAAAAGAGGTTGCACAATTTGAAAGTTCACATACCAAGGTCGCATGTAGCGAGTGCCATCACACCCGCCACGGCCACCGACCAAACTGCACCGAATGCCATTCAGACCCTCATACCGAGTTCATCGACAACTCTGCCTGCATGGGCTGCCATCCAGTACACTCGCCGCGAGAAATCAACTATCCAGCCGCTACCGACAACCAGATCTGTTCCGGCTGCCACGACCAAGTGACAAAACAGTTGACATCAAGCACTATGAAACACTCCTCCCTGCAATGTGTATACTGCCACGCCGATCGACATGGTTTTAGACCAGATTGCAGCAAGTGCCACAGCGCTCCACACTCCAAAGCTATGCTGGCCCGCTTTGAAAATAACTGCAAGGCATGTCATGGCGACCCACATGCCTTAACACTGGCTGAGTAAAAGTTAAACTCAATTTTCCCGTCGCCGGATCTTACGAAACAGATCGGTGACGGGAAAATACTGTAGCAAATCCTTAGAATCCGCAAAGCATTCTAAACAGAACCCATTAGTATCTTCCAGCGGCCACAATTTCCAAAGCACCCTCCCCCCCTTCGATAAAAAACGACCTTCTTTAAACCTCTCACAATTTACCAGACCAAAATAGTGAGTCTTTTGTCGATATTTTTTGTGATCTGCCGATTTTATGCGGCTTTAGACGCTCTGCCCGACCAGCACAACAACCAATTAAAAAAACAAAATAACGCTGTATATTCAAATACTAACAAGTATTTTCAAGGAACCGACAGCAACCGGCACGCTTTTCGCTGTAGATATGCGCTATATATATTTTTAAACATTAGAACTGTAGATTCTTACAATTAAAAAACCCTCACTTTCAGGCCATAAGAACCATGAGAACAATTGACAATGTCCGTTTGCTGAAAAAGATTCTCCTGCACGAGTTGGATCGCCTAGCGGAAACCGACAAATCTGACCGTAGTAACGAATATAAACGAGATCGCCTGCATGGCTGGATCATCGACCTCACCCACATCGAAAACTTTGGTTCAATCGGCGACCATAACAGCGAAATCAGCTCTTGGTATAAGGATGAATCC
>JANTGZ010000040.1 GCA_024762675.1 Thermodesulfobacteriota bacterium
AGATGCAGAAAGCGGCCCAACATCTAGATTTCGAACGCGCCGCCGAAATCCGTGACCGTATTGCCCAACTACAGCGCGAGATTATTCTCGCTTGATTGCGTGGTCGAGGTAGGGTTATGCGGAATATAGTAATAAGGATAGTTTGAGGGTGCACAACGAGGCAGGTGAGGCGCTAGGTCTTTAAGATTGAGTTGTATATTTAATGCAACAAGACTATGTTGATGGTATCTTTTAATACGAATGACTGAATTAAAATTTGAGAAAAATTTATGGATGCCTATGTTGCCCGTCAGCCGATACTTGATCGACGTAAGCGGATCTATGCTTATGAGCTCTTGTTTCATGATGGCGTGGGTAGTTATATGCCTGAAATTGATGGTGATATGGCCACAGGAAAGGTGCTGGCCAACAGTGTCATCAATATCGGGATGGATGAAATCTGTGGCGGCAAAAAGTCATTTATTAATTTCACCGGTAATCTTCTGCTCAAGCGGGTTCCTATGCTCATGCCCAAAGAGACGGTTGTGGTTGAGATTTTAGAGGATGTTGAGCCGAATGTCGAACTTGTCCAAGCCTGTAGGGAGATGTCGGAAAAAGGAGTCTCCCTGGCTCTCGACGATTTTGTCTTTACTCCTAAGTTTTTACCATTAATTGAACTTGTCGATTTCATTAAGTTTGATTTTCGTCTTAGTACGATAGAAGAGATAAGATCATACATAAAACAGCTGCCGGAACCAAGACCCCGTCTTCTGGCCGAAAAGATAGAGACTAAAGAGGAGTTTGAGATCGCCTTAGAGTTGGGTTTTGGGCTTTTCCAGGGCTATTTTTTCTGTAAGCCTGAAGTCGTCAAGGGGCGGGATATTGAGACGTCCCATCTGGCCCATTTTAAGATTATGGCAGCCCTAAACAGTGATAATCTTGATTTTGCCGAACTTGAAGAGATGGTTTCTCATGATGTCGGGATCTCCTATAAACTGCTTCGTTATATAAACTCCCCTTTTTTTGCTACGGCCAGCAAGATCTCGACAATAAAACAGGCCCTGGTCTATCTGGGGAGCAATGAGCTCAAGCGTTTCATGTCTCTGATGGCAATTACGCAGTTAGCCAAAGGGAAACCGCATGAGCTCATCTGCATGGCTTGTATCAGGGGTAAATTCTGTGAACTGCTCGGGGAGGCATCAAAAAGAGAGGTTAAGGTTACAGAGCTTTTTACTGTGGGTATGTTTTCACTGCTGGATGCGATCCTGGATCAGCCGATGAGCAAAATTATCGATAAAATTCCTCTCTCGCAAAACCTGGCTACAGCCCTGGTCGCCAAAAAAGGTTTATTGGCCGCCTTTCTGATCCTGGTAATCGCTTATGAACGTGGGCGCTGGTTGGTGGTCAGTAAAATTGCTGAGAAACTGGCTATCCCTGAAGCCGAGATTCCTCCCCTCTATCTCAAAGCCTGTAAGTGGAGTAATCTGGTTGCTTCTGGTTGAGATTGGTCGTAGTCATGCTTTGGAAAGCATTGGTGAGATCGGTTTTTTAAACTCTTTATATTGGTTTCGAGAGAGAAAGAGCTGGACATCCATCGGTAAATACGATACCTTTACAGTCAAGTATTGTTATTCCAGATAATCTTGTTCTCATCTATGATCCATTGATTTAGGCCGAGGTCAGGATTGTCAACTCAATCTGTATGGAGGTGACAATGGATAAAAAAGAGTTGAAAAACATGCTCGCAGGTGTTGGGATCGCCGGGCTGCTTGTCGGCATTCCTCTGACTGGTGGGGTTGCCATTGGCGGTAGCGGCTGAGGTAAAAGTGGCTGAGGTGGCCACAAAGACAGCGCCGTGAGCGCTGAAAAACATGATGCTGCCGGTAGCGGTGCCGAAGAAAACGAAGAAGCGGTCAGCAATCAGGAACATCATGAAGATGATGAAAATGCTGAAGAGGCTGAAAAGAAAGAGAAGGAAGAGACCGGCGGGAGTGGTTGAGGCGGTAACAAGTAACAGTGTGGTACACGCTGAAAAAATAACAACAGAGGGGCAGGGTTCATCTCCTGCCCCTTTCTGCTTTCGGGCTTTTTTGCAGTTTTATCAGTACTTTGCTGCAGGGAAACGTTTTGCGTCAATTTAAAGAAATTTTTTCGCTATCTTATTCGCTTTTGCCGCGAGATTTGCTCAATGATTTTGCGGTCGGGATTGGGGATGATTGTTCCCTTGAGGAGCTCTCGGAAAAGTTATCAGCAAAGATTGCTGAAAAAACAGAAGAGCTCAAACTTCCACCCTACCTTGCCGACCTTGCCCGCTTGGAGTCAGCAGTTTACCGGATACGCACTTGTGAAAGAGTGCAAATCACAGACAATATTGCCGAACTAACGATAAACCCGGAGTTGCAGTTACTTAAATCAGGATGGAGCGGGCTGTCCGCCATTATCGAGGGGAAAGGATCGTTTGAAGATCTAAAAGCTAGTTTAGAAGGGGAGTTTATCCTTGTCTACCGGCACCCGGAAAGTCGAAAACTGATTGTTAAGAAAGCTCTAGAGAGTGAGCTTTTAGTTTTAAAGTTTATCTCGGAAGAGATGACGCCAAAGATGGTTGCCGAAGCCGGGCAGGTTAGTCTTGATGTTATTGATCAGGTTGTTGATGAAGGGGTTCGCAGTGGTGTTCTGTTAAAGCCGCAATCACTCATCCGGCGGCCACCGGATCTCTTTGTTAAGGGAGATGATATCGATAATGATTTTCTGATCTCAAATTTTTTCACTCTGCAGTGGCACATCACCCAAAAATGTGATCTTCACTGTCGTCACTGTTACGATCGCAGCGATCGAACTCCTTTATCTTTGCGCAACGGGCTTAGGATACTTGATGATCTGCATAGTTTCTGCCGGGCCCATTTTGTCCGGGGGCAAGTCTCTTTTTCCGGTGGTAATCCGCTGCTTCACCCTCAATTTATGGAGCTTTACAAGGCTGCCGTTGACCGCGACCTGCAGGTTGCAATCCTTGGCAACCCGACTGATCGTACAACCCTTGAGAAGATGGCGGCGATCAAAGCTCCGGCCTTTTACCAGGTCAGTTTAGAAGGTTTGGCCGAACATAATGATTATATGCGCGGGCCTGGTCATTTTCAGAGATCTCTTGATTTTCTTGATCTTTTAAAAGAGCTTGGGATCTTTTCAATGGTGATGTTAACCTTGACTCGGGCTAATCTTGATCAGGTTTTACCGCTGGCCGAAGTCTTAAAGGAGCGGGTTGATTTGTTTACTTTTAATCGGTTGGCCATGGTCGGTGAAGGAGCAGCCCTCTACTCGGTGGAGCCGGAAAAGTACCGCGATTTTCTTTTGCAATACCTGGCTGCCGCCGAAAAAAATCCGGTTATCTCTTTAAAGGATAATCTTTTCAATATTATTAAAAAAGAGACCTCCCAGCCTCTGTCTGGCGGCTGTGCCGGCTACGGCTGCGGAGCTGCTTTTAATTTCCTCTCTCTGTTGCCGGATGGTGAGGTTCATGCCTGTCGTAAACTGCCTTCGTTGCTTGGCAACATCTTTACAACAACTCTTCAGGATATCTATTACTCAGACCTTGCCAAGCGATATCGTCAAGGGACGTCAGCTTGCCGGGGTTGTTCGATCAGGCCGGTCTGCGGCGGTTGTCCGGCCGTCGTCCACGGTTTCGGCCTTGATGTCTTCAAAGATAAAGATCCTTACTGTTTTCTGCCCTCTTCCTGACTTTTATGAGGTGCCATACATAATAGCGCCTTCAAACCGCTATCGCGGTCACAAATCTCAACAAAGATCATTGTTCCAATTACCTTGCCAAAGAAGGGTTGTGAACTCTCTGTGTGGGACAATTAACACTCCTTCGTCAGTTTTGCGCAACCGCTTTTCCAGGCATACTATGATGAGTTCTTTAACTTCCGGAAAATCTTTTTTAAATTGAATTAATCCTTTTGTATCCTGGCTGGTAATACGTGATTTGCCCTTTGCTTCTATGGCCACAGCACCATTGTTGAGAATGAAGTCAACCTCTATACCGCTGGAAAGGCGCCAGTACGAAAGGTCATAAAATAGTTCGCTGTATCGTGAGTGGACTGATAGTTCATGAAATAACCAATTTTCAAAAGCTTTGCCGAACAGTTCTGAGCCCGGCTCTATCCTTCCCCGCTTTGTCAGATGGTTGACAACGCCGAGGTCTCGAAAGTAGAATTTTGGTGCTTGAATTGTCCGGCGTTTTGGTCGTTTTGTATAAGCCGGGAGGAAAGCCCCCATCAAAGTATCAACCAGAATGCTGTAATGGTCACGAACCGTGGAGAGAGCCATGCCTGTTTCCCGGGCTACATTTGACATGTTGAGAACTTCTGTGTCTCCGATTGCCGCGACTCGGAGGAAGTCTGAAAATACCGGAAGATTACGGCTTAAACCCTCCTCAAGAATCTCTTCTCGCAGGTAGTCATCCACATAGCTGCGGATCAGAAGTTTGTGATTGTCAGCTTTGTAATGGTTGGGGAGCGGGCCGGTATTGAGAAAGTTGATAAGGGAAAATTTTTCTCCTATTTCTTGCGCGGTGAGGCCAAGAAGCTCATATTTGATGGCTCTGCCGCCAAGCAGATTGGCGTGGCCCCGTCTGACCTTTCTCGCGCTGGAACCGCACAGGGCAAAATTTCTACCGGAGGTTTCGATCAGGTAGTGGATTTCGTCAAGCAGCATTGGCGCTTTTTGAATTTCATCGATTACAATGAGTTTCTCCGGTGCCAGCGCTGCGGCTTCTTCTCTTAAAATCGATGGATTTTTTAAATAACGAATAAGCTCATCAGTTTTAAGAAGATCAATTCTCAGCGCATCCGGATAAAGTTTTTTCAGCAGGGTTGTTTTGCCGGTTTGTCTGGGGCCCCAGAGGAAGAAACTTTGGTTTGGTGTCTCTGGTAATTGCAGCAGTCTTTTGTACATTGACTTATCTTCCGCTAATATGCATGTATTTTATATGACTGGTAGACAAATAGCATAAGATCAATTTTTGTCAAGGAAAAAGGTTGATCGGAAGCTTGAAAAATGATTCTTAATTCTCAACCTCCAATGGTACCAGCGCGCGTTTGCGGACGTCGAAAAGCCCTTTGTCAGTCAGTCGCAGGAAAGGCAGGCCGGTGAAGGCCAGGGTCTGGTAGTGGAGGAATGGGTTGTCGAGTTTTGAGCCGATAGCGGTTAATGCTTCGACAATCTGTTCTTCTCGGGCAAGAATCTTGTGTAGGTCCATATCCGCCTTGATGCCCCCGATTGGCAGCGGAAGTTCGGCCAGGATCCGGCCCTTGTCAGCCACAACAATCCCGCCTCTAATTTCAAGAAGACGGTTGAAGGCTGCTGCCATCTCCTCCTCACTGCAGCCGATTACGGTCGGCTGATAACACTCCCAGTTTAAGGTCGACGCCCAGGCGCCGTGTTCAATTCCGGTGCCGGCCAGAAAGCCCCGGGCGATCCGGTTACTGCCGTAACGGTCGAAGACGACATATTTTACAATGTCTTGAGCCGGGTCGGCACTAATATTTCCCTGCTCAATTTTGAGAGTCGGAGTTACTTCATGGGTTACCATGCTGCCGATCTCCGGCTTGATAGCCCGCACCATAACGTAGTCATGTTTTATGGTCGGATAGAGAAAGGTTGCCGCAGTAACCGGTTTTAAGGGAAGCGAATTGTACGCCGCCTCAGGGTATTTGTAGATTGTGTAGCTTTCAGCATTTTTAAGTTTGCCGTTGTCGGCTGCAACTTTACCCTTGCAGAGGACCATTCGCGGGGTAAATTTTTCCAGTTCCGGAACAATCAGGATGTCGGCCCGGCGGCCCGGTGTCAGAGCTCCGATATCTTGCCGCTGAAAAGCTTCGGCAGCATTTAAAGTCAGCATCTGGACAACCTTAAGTGGATCGAAACCCAGTTCTACCGCTTTTTGGCCAAGAGTGTCTAGGTGCCCCTCGTTGAGAAGCCATGAGGGGGTCACGCCATCGGTCGAGATCGTCATGCGGCGGCTCTCCCGGGTCAGATTTCTAACCGGAGCGACTCCGGCCAGATCGCGGCGGATGCTGCCTTCACGGATCATCAAGTGGAGGCCGAGACGGAGGCGATCCAGGGCCTGTTCAGGATTTATCGGTTCATGACAGGAGGCAATGCCGGCCGCGGCAAAAGCGCTGAGCTGATGCTCTTTAGCCCCGGCTGAATGCCCCTGGACCGGTTTTTTATAGCGTTGAGCCAGTGCGATAAGTTCTAGTGTGCGATCATTGGCCTCTATAATATCGGGCCAGTAGGCTTCGCCGACCCCGACAATTTTTTCATTCTGGAAAAGTTCTTCGTACTCTGCCAAAGATATCGGGTAAGAGCTCTCAAATTCGGGGTAGGGGGGAGAGAAACCGGGGGCCGTAAAATTAAAATCCAGAGGCAGGCCCGCGGCTTCTTCAAGCAGCCAGTTTAAACCCCGATGCCCGAGGCTGTTACCGAGTTCGGTTGTTTCACTGAAGAGTGTGGTCGTTCCGTGCGGCAGGACGGCAGCGCAAAAATCGTGCAGACGAAAGACGTAGGCGATGTGGGTGTGGGTCTCGATGTAGCCGGGGAGGACGAAATCGCCTCCGGCATCAATAATTATGGTTTCCGGTCCGAGAGAGCCGGGGGCCGGGTTGCCGATGCTTGCGATTTGGCCGGCAGTGACCGTGATGGTGCTGTTCGGCTGAATTTCAGAAGTAAAAACGTTTACCAGGTTGGCATTGACGACAGCCAGGTCGGCAGCTTGTCGGCCGAGGGCGGTATTGATAAGTTTTCTGGTTGTTTCAGTATTGTTCATTTCTGTTTTCTCAGTGAATGTAAGATTTTTAGTAACTGTTCAGCGTTATCATTGTCAGCGCATATATGTGGCAAAATTTAGCAGAAACTGGGGACATGACCTGGTTCTCCGTAGGGAATCGGGATCGTGTACCCGGTTTTTGCGGAGCATAGCAAGAAGTAGCATAGAAAAGTTCAGGCCGCAACCTCTGATACTTTTTATGTTGACAAAGATAATCATCTTTAGTATAAAACCATCCATTGTTAATCTGGATAATTCAATTTCAAGACTTAATATTTTTTTTAGAGGAGATGATAATGGGAAAGACACTGGAAAATCTGCAGGCGGCGTTTGCTGGAGAGAGTCAGGCTAACCGTAAATACCTTGCTTTTGCTGATAAGGCCGAAAGTGACGGTTTTTCACAGATTGCTAAACTGTTTCGGGCTGCGGCAGCAGCTGAAACCGTACATGCCCATGGTCATCTTAAGGCGATGGACGGGGTTGCCGATACGGGTACTAACCTGAAAGAGGCTGTGGCCGGTGAGAGCCATGAATTTAAAGATATGTATCCCGGATTTATTGCAACTGCCAAAGAGGAAGGTAACAAAAAGGCCTTACGGATGTTTGAGTGGGCCAATACCGTCGAAGAGATTCACTGTGGCCTCTATAAAGATGCTCTGGCTACCTATGAGAAGGGCGGCGATCTGCCGGCCGAGGATATTTGGGTCTGCGGTGTTTGTGGTAATACGGTTGGTGGCGAATGTCCTGACAAATGCAGCGTCTGTGGCGTTCCCGCCAGTAAGTTTGATAAGATCGACTGACCGATTTGAAGATGTGAGATTTATCTTTAAAAAGAGGGAGCTTGTCGGCTCCCTCTTTTTGGTTTGAATGTTAAACTCAGCTTTTTAAGGAGAGAATGTCATGAAAATTGATCCAAGAGAATCTGGAAAGTTGCGGATAGGTTTATTGGGGGGCCTAGGTATATTGGTTCTGTTTTTCTCTTTAAGCAGTAACCTTTTTGCCGGCAATAGTTTGGTGGAGAGCGGTAAAAGTATGCTCAACAAATTTGGTCAGGGGTCCTCTTCCGGTCAAGCACTCAGCACGCTTTCCGATAGTGAGATCGGCTCCGGACTTAAAGAGGCTTTGCGGGTGGGCAGCGAGACGGTAGTTTCGCAACTCAGTAAAATGGATGGCTTTAATGCTGATTCCGCGATTCATATTCCGCTCCCGGAAAATTTTGAGACAGTGAAAAAAGCTTTGGCGAAAGTTGGTTATTCAGATATGCTCGACGATCTTGAGTTGAAACTCAATCGGGCTGCCGAAGCCGCGACCCCGAAGGCGAAAGAGCTTTTCGGGAAGGCAATTACCGAAATGTCTATTGATGACGTTCAGACCATCTATAAAGGTCCGGAAGATTCTGCAACCCAATATTTTCGGGGCAAGATGACGCCTGAGTTGACCAAAGAGATGACTCCAGTGGTCGAAGAGAGTTTGTCTAAGGTTGGAGCTGTTCAAGCCTACGATGATGTTATGGGGAAGTATAAAAGCATTCCTTTCATGCCTGATGTCAAGGGAGATTTGAATGGTTACGTTGTTGAAAAAGGGATGGACGGCATCTTCTACTACTTGGCTAAAGAAGAGGCGGCGATCCGCTCGGAACCCCTGAAACAGACAACCACGCTCCTCAAGCGTCTCTTCGGAGGCCAGTAGGTTTGGTCAGTGGCCAGTTGTCAGTATGAGGTTACTGGCGACTGACCACTGATGGCTGACCACTGCTATCTAGAGCTGGGAAAGGATGGCATCTTGCCACCTCCCGGCATCCCCTGCATATTTCCCATGCCCGGCATGCCGGGCATTTGCGGCATAACCATTTTTCTGTAGCCTGCAGGAACCTTAAAGAGATGGTCGGGCTGTTTTCCAGTGCGGATATTGCGATAGTTGACTTCGGTTTCGGAAGTTACGATGCGAACCGGCAGCTCCTCTTTTTTGGCAATCCAGTAGGTTACTTTTTCACCATCATCAACGAGTTCGTATTTGTTGCATTTCGTGCCATTTACGGTTTCACTGCCTAAGTGCTTGCCCTCTTTTTTCAGTTCCCGCTGCCAATCACCTGACATGAGCCCTTCCTCCTCTGGGTCTACAGCCATCTCGAGGTAGCTTTTTTCCTGCGGTATCAGGGTCCAGGCGACACCTTTGTCCGGGCGGTGGATCAATGTAACCTTTTGACCACCCTGGCTCATTTCGTGCCGGCTTAGATCTCCCTTCATGAAAATTTTTCCCAGGGCAACAATCTGACCCCTTGATTTAGTCTCCATGTCAGCACTGAACTCCGCTGCTTGAAGGGTCGGCAGAAGGCCGAGACTTATAAGGAGAAGAGCTGTTAGAGTTATAATGACGGTTCTTTGTTTTAAACACATAATTTACCTCCCTAGTTTTTTTAAGAGATTACTTTTTGGCCAAATGTAACATTTTCTCCAGATCCTGAACCCTTTTTTCGAGAGTGGCCAGACGGCCGCGATCCTTGGGCAGGTGGGTGGCGGCCATTATTTGCCGCAGCGCCTGTTTAGCCGGAACCGCCGGGATGCCGCCGTAGTCCTGGTTGCCGGCAAGATCTTTGGCCGCTGAGGTGCCCGCCATCAGGCGGGCCCGATCGCCGATTGTAATATGGTTGACTGTGCCGGCGCGGGGGCCCAGCATCACCTGGTTACCGATGCGGACACTGCCGGAGATCCCGACCTGGGCACACATGATTACTTCATCTCCGACTTTTACACCGTGTCCTAAGTGGACATGGTCGTCGAGCTTGGTACCCCGGCCGATGATGGTTTTATCCAGAGCGGCTCGATTAATGGTGCAAAGGGCTCCTATCTCGACATCATCTTCAATTACGACACTCCCGATCTGGGGAATTTTAACATTGCAGCCACCGACCTGGAGAAAGCCGAAACCGTCCGAGCCGATAACCGAATTGGGGTGAATGATGACGCGATTGCCTAAAGAGCAGTTTTCGCGGATCACAACCCCGGGGTAGAGGCGGCAATCTGAACCTACTAAAACCCCTTTGCCGATGTAGGTGTTGGCGTAGATACGGCTGTTGTCACCGATAACGGCATTATCGCAGATAACCGCCCCGGGACCGATATGAAGATTGTTTCCAAGTGAAACATTATCTCCAATAGTGGCAGCGCTATCGATTCGGTGATCGACTATCTGGGCGGCCTTGTCGATCTCCATCATGATCTGGCCCGCGGCCCTGAAAGGTTGCTCGCAGATAATCAGAGATTGCGTTAAGTTATCAGTTTTTCTCGGTACCAGCAAGGCTCCGGCTTTAGAGGAGACCGCTTTTCCCAAAAATTTCTCCTCGGCAAAGGAGAGCTCATCAGGCGTCGCCGCCTCGAGGCTGTTGATGCCGGTTACCACCAGATTGTCATCCCCGACAACCTCGCCGTCTATCCTGGCGGCAATTTCAGCAAGAGTATAGCGCATTCTTAAATCCTTATCTCCGATTAGACGGGAAATTTGCTGCCTTCCCGGTTGACTTTCAATACGTTAACACATATAGAAGAAATCTTCACATAGAAAATGTAAAAATAGCCATTAGTTTGATAAATTCTGGTCGAAATCGGCCTTTTTCAGTAAGGAGAGAAGATGGAACGAAAACCAGTTTTTTTACTGGCCGGGCTGCTCTTTGTTTTTAGCCTGGGGTGGACGCCAATAGCTTTTTCCGCCCCTGATCCGGATCCGAGCCGACAAAAACTTGATAAGACCGTGCAAGCAACGCTGGCGGTCCAGAAAAAGACCACAAATTTGCGACAGGGGTGGCAGGAAGAGCGCCGGGCGCTGGATGATGCAACCCATGCTTTAGAACTTGAAATTAAATTGCTTGAGGCCCGGCGGGAAAAACTGAGAGGTTATAGTCAGCAACGTCTTAAGGAGATTGCCAGGCTTGAGACAGGGCTTGGTGAAATGACTGAAATCGGTATCCAACTCGAGCCTTTTCTGGATGAACTTGTTGATCGTATTGCGGCCTTTCAGGTGGCTGATCTGCCTTTTTCCGTCGTTGAAAGAGAGCGGCGCCTGGCTGATTTGCGGCAGGATTTAAATAGTTATGATGCCGATCTTGCCGAGAAGTTGCGCCGGGTTATGGAGGTTCTCAAAATCGAAGCTGGTTTTGGCCGCGGGTTTGAGGTCAGTGAGGAGTTTCTGGTACTCGATGGGGCTGAAACCACAGTTCGCATGTTACGTCTGGGGAGGGTTGGGCTCTACTACCTTTCGCTGGATGGTGATCGGGCGGGCTGGTTCAACCGAAACAGCAAGAGATGGGAGCCTTTGTCCGGAGCTTCTAACGAAGCGGTCAAAGAGGCCTTGCGGATGACTTTAAAACAGCGGGCTTTCGATCTTGTTCGTCTGCCGGTGGCCGGAGGTCAGCCATGAGAACCCGGCCGATTTTTTGTATGATTTTGGGTCTGTTTTTGTTTTTTTCAGGTTCGTTGTCGTGGTCGGTTGCTACCTATGGAGACGACTCCGGTTTGTTACGGCGGGCAACGGTTCAGGTTGAGAAGGAGAAGCAGGCGGCAGAGCTTGAAAACCGTCTTAGTCAAACTGAGATTGCCGCCTTGAAAAAAGCGGCAAAAGCGGCAAAGGCGAGTGCCGCCAGACGGGTGGCTGAGCTTAAGGCGGTAATTGCCGGGCAGGAAAAAGAGCTTGAAAAACTTGCCAAAGAGCAGCAGGATTCAGAGAAAAAGAGTCGTCTGGCTCTGCTCAAGCTAAATGAGCTGGCCGGGGTGGTGCGTACCAGTGCCCGTGATTTGGCCGCCATGTTGGAAAACTCTCCGGTCTCTGGAGATCTCCCGGGCCGTCTTGAGCCGCTGCGCAAAATTCTCAAAGAGACCGCCTATCCGGGGATGAAGGAGATTGTTACGATTTCAGATCTCTATCTTGATGAGATGCGAGCCAGTGCCGAAGTCAGGCGTTCGCAGGCCTCATTTATCGGCCTTGACGGTCGTCGGGCCTCGGGTCAAGTTGTGCGTTTGGGAGCTCTATCGACCATCTATCAGGATACTGCTGATGGTAGTTGTGGATATGCCGTTTTCGGATCGGAAAATGATGCGCTGCTGGCGGTCTCGAAACCGAGCTGGCGGGTCTCCAAAAACCTGAAAAAATTTATCGCTCAGGAGAGTGAGTCGGTCTATCTCGATTTTTCCGGTGGTGACGCCGTTCGGCGTCTCGCTTTAACACCCTCAAGCTGGGAGCGGCTTCTCTCCGGCGGAATTCTGGTCTGGCCTATTCTCCTGGTCGGGCTTGTGGCGCTGATTTTCAGCCTTGAGCGTTTTTTCTTCTTAAGCCGGGTCAAGAGTAATACCGACAAGGTGATGGGGTCGATTATCCAACTGGTGGCCGTTGGTGACTTTCAGCGCTGTATGGAGCTGCTGGAGAATAAAAAAGGGCCGGTCTTTCGCGTCCTGGCAGCCGGTTTGGGAGCCCGAAAAGCGGCCCGTGATGTTCTCGAAAGTGTTCTTGAAGAGGCTATCCTTAAAGAGTTGCCCCGACTTGAGAAATTTCTTCCCACCCTTCAAGTTCTGGCCGCCATAGCTCCATTGTTGGGACTGCTGGGCACCGTAACCGGCATGATTAATACCTTTCAGGTAATTACCGTTTATGGTGCCGGTGATCCCCGGATGATGTCTGGCGGTATCTCCGAAGCCCTGATTACGACTAAGTTAGGGTTGACAGTGGCGATTCCGATTATTCTTTTGCATACCTGGTTTGCCCGCAGGGTCGATGCCATAATCGGTGATATGGAGGAAAAATCGGTAAGTTTGAGTATCGCCCTGCAGGGAGGGGGTAGAAGGATGAAGGATGAAGGATGAAGGATGAAGGATGAAGGATGAAGGATGAATTTAGAAATAGAGTCGTTGTCCGTTTTGGGATGCAAAAACTGTTAGTATGTGACTGATGCAGATTATTTTCGACATTCTTGATTACTTTTACCGGGGTGGACCTTTGATGGTGCCCATCATTTTGATCTCATTGGTCATGTGGGTTCTGATACTCCTTAAGTTACAGTCAGTATGGGCCGTAAATCAGCGCGATATGGGGATTGCCGAGGCTCTTGAAGTGGTGCGGGAACGTCGTTTGGTAGACGATTTTTTCGGAACCCCTCTCTGTCATGTAGTAGGTCATTTCATTGAGTCGATGAGTTCGGTCAGGCGTGAAAACATGGCCCTTCTAAACTCTCTGATTGCCCGCGAAACCGAGCGTTTAGGGCGTCATATTAACTATATTTATGCCCTTGCCTCGATCGCACCACTGCTTGGGCTGTTGGGTACGGTGCAGGGGATGATCTCGACTTTTGACGCGATCTCGATTTATGGCACCGGTAATCCCCGGGCTCTGGCCAACGGTATTGCCGAAGCCTTAATTACGACCCAGAGCGGTCTTTTTGTATCAATTCCCGGTCTCTTTATGGCCGGTTTTCTGCGCCGTCGCATTTTCCGTATATCACAGAGGCTAGATGAGTTTCGCGCCGGAGTAATGAAGGAGTTATAGTATGATTAATGTGCGGGCCCGGCTTCGGCGTGAGCGCAAACCGGCTCAGGTTGATATGGCGCCAATGCTTGATATGGTCTTTATCCTCTTGATCTTCTTCCTCGTGACGACGACCTTCGTGCGTGAGTCAGGGGTTGAGGTCAATCGTCCGGCGGCGTTGACCGCCGAAGAGACCCGGCAGAGCGGTCTGCGTCTCGGGATTAATGCTGCAGGGCATATCTATGTTGATGGCCAAAAGATCGATGTGCGCAGCATCAGGGCCGTAACCGAGCGCTTTTTAGCCCAGAATCCGGATGGTAGTATCGTTATTGTGGCAGATCAAAAAGTGACGACCGGCTTAACCGTAAAGGTTCTCGACCAATGTCGTCTGGCCGGAGCCCAGCGCATAGCCGTCGCCGCCGAAGCTCCCTCAAATCGGTAAAATTGTTTTTACAAAAAATCAAAAATTTGGGAGGCAAAGTAAAAGCTTCAGATTCGAGGCGCTCAAGAGCTGAGGAGTGAGGCGTACACGAAGTACGTCGCAGTGACGAAGGTCGCCGAGCAACGAAGAAGGTGGAGTTTTTACAAAGCCGTTTAAATTGGGAAATTATGTCTTGTGACCACCATCGAAAGCGGGATGTGCCCCTGGCTCTGGCCGGAGCGCTGTTGTTAAACCTGCTGATAATGGCTTTGATCCCCTGGCTCTTTCGCGGTGACGGGGGGCAGAGGAGATTACCGCGCCTGATCAGAGATCCGATCTTTCTCGATAAAACGGAAATTAATCAGGAGCAGTCTCGGGTCACTCCTGAACCTGAGCCCCGACCGGAACTTGAAATTCCCGAGCCGCCGCCAGAAATCTTAAATCCCCCTCTGCCTATACCGGAGATAAATCCTGAGATTGAGCTCTCTAATGTGAAGATCGACCCGCGAATTGAAACTGACTTGGAGCTTCAGCCGCTGCAGACAGCCCCAGCGACCCCGATCCCGACGCTCTCCCAACCCGATTTTTATCGAGTTGGTGAAGTTGATCGAGAACCGTTGAGTACGACCAGGATGGAACCGGTCTACCCGTTTCTGGCCCGGCGCCGCGGGATTGAGGGGTCGGTTGATCTACGCTTTTTTGTTACCCGTCAGGGGCGGGTTGAAGGGGTGGAAATTATCAAGGCCAAGCCTCCCGGATACTTTGAAAAAACGGTACGTGAAACGGTTTCCGGTTGGCGTTTTCAACCTGGTATGGTCGCTGGCGCAAAAGTCAAAACTTTAGTTGAAACGACCATTGTTTTTAAACTCGGCCGCTGAGAATGCCATTTTCCCCCAACTCTTCGTTATTCAGAAAAAATAATGCTCGGAATATTGACCATATGCCTGTGCTTGTTTTTTCTGAATGCCTCTATTTGAGAAAAAATTGCTATTCTCAGACAACCTTCTAGGCATGTAATCTCATTCTTGCTGATGCTCAAACAAGAAAATAGGGGACAGACCACGTTTTTTGTGCTATGACTAATTACTATCGATCTTGAAAAAATTTTTAACCATTTTCAAAAAATTTCAAAAAGCCGATGCCAAGACGTTCTCGACTAATTTTGCCAGAAGTTCCACTCCATATAATTCAGCGGGGAAACAACCGCAAGGCATGCTTTTTCTCTGATGATGATTATAAGCTTTACCTTGACTCTTTAGAGAGGTATGCGGGAGAAACTGGTTGTGAGGTGCATGCGTACGTTTTGATGACCAACCATGTTCACCTTTTACTGACTCCGCTGGAAGATGCCAGTGCCGGTGCTCTCATGAAACGTTTGGGGCAGCGTTATGTTCAATATGTGAATCGAACTTACAAGCGTAGCGGGACTCTGTGGGAGGGGCGTTTCAGGTCGTGTATTGTTGAACAGGAAAACTATCTGCTTACTTGTCAGCGTTACATCGAACTTAACCCGGTTCGCGCTGGCATGGTTGAAACTCCGGGAGAGTATCGTTGGTCAAGTTTTCGTGCCAACGCTTTGGGAGAAGATGATTGTCTGCTCAGACCACACTCAATTTATAAGGGTCTGGGTCAAACCGGGAAAGAACGGCAAGCTGCCTACAAGGAGTTGTTTAATGATGCGTTGGAACCTGAACTGGCAGATGAAATCCGTCAGGTTACCAATGGAAATTTTACTTTTGGAAGCAAAGAGTTTAAAAAAGAGATGAGCAGTAAATTGGGGCGCCGGGTGACAAGTGGAAAACCCGGCAGGCCGAGAAAGATTTCGGCTTAAAAAACGTGGTCTGTCCCCTATTTAGGGAGGGAAAAGTTGGAAATTTTCTGGAATCTTCGATATAGGGGAGAGCAGGTATTTTTGCGGGTGGTTTTTTGGCTTGTTTTCGGAGCGGTTTATGAGAAAAATTTTCTGGTTGGGGGTTTTATCTGTTTTTTTGGTGCCGGTTGTCGCTGGAGCCTGGCTGATTGGTGATTTTCAGATTCCGGCGAAAAAAGAAAAACCTCAGCTTAAGTCAAGTTCGGCCTCTGCCAGCGGTTCTGGTTCAAATTACGCTTCATCCGGTAAAAGTTTTACCGAGCCTGAAACCGGGATGGAGTTTGTCTGGGTGCCGAAAGGCTGTTTTCAGATGGGAAGCCCTTCATCTGAAAGCGGCCGTTATTCCGATGAGGGGCCGGTGCATAGGGTTTGTGTGGATGGCTTCTGGCTGGGGAAATATGAGGTTACCAATGGCCAGTACCGGCGTTACAAGTCGGGTCATAACAGCAAATCGTATAAAGGTAACTCCTTAAATGGTGACAGCCAGCCGGTAGTTGAGGTTTCCTGGGAAGATGCGACCGCTTTTTCCGAATGGCTGAGCCGTAAAAGCGGCAAAAAATTTCGCCTGCCGACCGAAGCCGAGTGGGAGTATGCCGCCCGGGCGCAAACTACCACGGCACGCTTTTGGGGGGATGGTGAAAGTGGTGCCTGTAATTTTGCAAATGTCAATGACAGGACTTCTAAAAGAGTAAATAATTTTTCCTGGGATAATTTCAGTTGTGATGATGGTTATGCTGTAAGCGCCCCGGTCGGCAGTTTTCGCGCCAACGCTTTCGGTTTGTATGACATGCTTGGTAATGTCTGGGAGTGGTGCTCCGACTGGTATAGCAAAAACTATTACAAGAGTAGCCCGGTAAATAATCCGCAGGGGTCTTTTTCAGGCTCGCTCCGTGTTATTCGCGGCGGCGGCTGGCGCCTCAAGCCCAGGAGCGTGCGGTCGGCTATTCGTTTCAGGATCAGGCCTGGTCTTCGTGGCCTCAACCTGGGCTTCCGGCTGGTAGCTTGTGAACGGCGCTAAGTCGGGCAAAGCCGGCAAGGAAGAGCAGGAAAGAGAGGAGCGGAACTTACGGTCAGGGGCGCGGTTGCTGCGACCGGACGGGAGCGAAGAGAGCGACCCGGACAGTAAGTGAAGCGGCAGAGCTTGAGATTCAGCAACGAAAAGAGAGGGATTAAAACTCCGCGTCAGCGGTCAAAAATTTTTTCCGAGAGACGAAGTATATTGCATGCAGTTTCGACTTTTCACAATTCCGGCATACGATCCCGATGCCGAGCTTTCCGAGCTTAACCGATTTCTGGCTTCGGTCAAGGTTTTTCAGGTTGACCGTCAGTTCCATTCCGAGGATCGGGTCTGGCAGATGATGGTCGGATACCAGGAAAAAAAAGGGTCAGATCCAGCTCGGGGAAACCGTAAAAAAAACCGAATCGACTATCGCGAGGTTTTAAAGCCGGATGAGTTTGTTCTTTTCGACCGCCTCAGACGCTGGCGCAAGGAGCAGGCCGAAGTGGAAAGTATTCCGGCTTATGCGATTTTAACCAATGAGCAGCTTGCCGGGATCAGTAAATTAAGTGAGTTCAGCCTTGCAGAGATTGCCAGAATTGACGGCGTAGGTTCGTCCCGTATGGAAAAATATGGCGAAATTCTTCTTGAGTTATGCCGGGAAAAGCCTGCAACAAAAGATAGCGGAGATTTATAATGGTACGCCGGGTCGGAGCTCTTTTTGAACAGATAGCCGACCCCGACAACCTCCGTCTTGCTTATCTCAAAGCGCGACGGGGCAAGATGGGGAAAGCAGAGGTTAAGGAATACTCTGTTCGTCTTGATGAAAACCTGGAAAAACTGGGCAAAGGTTTACTGGGGCAGGCAGAGCTTTCGCTGGGCGATTATCATTACTTTATGGTTTTTGATCCCAAGCCGCGGATGATTTGCGCCGCATCTTTTAATGAAAGGGTTCTCCATCATGCCGTGATGAACCATTGTGAACCGGTTTTTGAGCGTTTTGCCAATTTCGATTCCTACGCCTGCCGCAAAGGGAAGGGTGGGCATAAAGCACTTTTACGGACGCAGTTTTATTGCCGGAAATTTCCCTGGTATCTGAAACTCGATATCCGTAAATACTTTGATTCGATAGTTCACCGGGTGCTGCAGAAAAAACTTGAAAGGCTTTTTCGCGAGAGGAGACTTTTGTCTCTCTTTGCCGATATTCTGGCAACCTATGAAACCCGTCCGGGTCTGGGTCTGCCGATTGGCAACCTTATCTCCCAGCATCTGGCAAATTTCTATCTCGGTTTTCTCGATCACTGGCTTAAAAACGAACTAAAGGTAAAGGGCTATGTTCGTTACATGGATGATTTTATCCTGTTTGCTGAAAGTCGAAGTCTTTTGCGTGAATGCCTTGAGAAGATAGAAAATTTTCTTGATTTTGAGCTTGGATTAGAGATTAAAAAGAACATTCAGCTCAATCGTACGGTTTGCGGTATTCCCTTTCTCGGTTATCGGGTTTTTGCCGGGAAATTGCGTTTAAAACCGGCTGCAAAAAAACGCTTTATGGAAAAATTCAGGTTGTATGAAAAAATGTATCAGTCAGGATGTTGGTCTGAGAATGAGTTACAGAGTCACATCGAAGCCCTGTTTGCCTTTGTTTTAAAGGCGCAAAGTGAAGGATTGAGAAAAAAAGTTCTGGTCGCTGTTTAATAAGCTCGAACCGTGTTAATCGCGGCGGCAGCTGGAACAACAAGCCCAGGAACGTGCGGTCGGCTAATCGTAACAGGAACAGGCCTGGTAATCGTAACAACAACCTGGGCTTCCGGCTGGTAGCTTGAGCCCGACGCAAAATGGTGATGGATTTCAGCAGTGCGCCGTTCCAAACAGGGTCCGGTTCCGGCAGGTAAAGCTTTATATGCGCTTTTGCCGGACAAAATTGTTTTACCCCGAAACGGGTTTGCAGCTACCTTTTGATTCGGATGAACGGGCGGTGAAGATTCGTTTCGGGGGGTTAAATCTGAACCGGCAACAATGGAAATGTTTTTATTTTTAGGGTGAGTGGGGGTAATTATGCCAAATGTTACTGTAAAAGACATACCTGAAAAAACTTATGAAACTCTGAAGGAGATTGCATTTACTAACCATCGGAGTCTCAATGGTGAGCTTTTAAACATAATAGAAAAAGCTACGACCTGCCAACCTTACAATTACAGGCAACATCTTGAGTGGGCCCGGCAGAGCAGAGCAAGAACAAATAAATTTCTTTTAACTGAGAAAGAGGTAAATCTGGCAAAAAATGAGGGTCGGCTATGATCGTTGTCGATACAAATATTGTGAGCTATTTTTATCTCAATTCTGAAAACTCTGAACTCGCTGAGCAGATATTTAAGGTAGATTCTGTTTGGGGCGTGCCTCTGCTTTGGAGAAGTGAATTTAGAAATGTTCTGTCGTTTTATCTGCAAAAGAAGATAATAGATTTAAGTGATGCCGAGCATATTATTAATTTGGCGGAAGATCTTTTGCAGGAAAATGAATATGAGGTCAATTCTTTTAAAGTTTTAAAACTGACCCAAATGAGCGGCTGCTCGGCGTATGGTTGTGAATTTGTGTGTCTGGCGAAAGATTTGGGAGTAACTCTGGTTACCGAAGATAAAAAAATACTCAGGCAATTTTCAGAAACAGCTCAGAGTATGAGAAGTTTTCTTGGTGTTGTTTAGTACCTTACAGGTTATTTTCTTGTTTTTTTCAACGTTTTTTCGACCACAAAAACAAGAAAATGTTCTGATAAGAGTACTTATTTGCGGTCCGTGGAGGCCCAACCTGGGTTGCGGGATTATTCCCGCATTAGACAGTTACAATAAAAAAAACATTTCAGGAGAGTCAGGATGAAGCGGTTTTTTCGGGCGGTTTCTTTGTTTTTATTGGGTCTGGGTTTCATGGTCACCGGGGTCGGGGCCGTCGATTACTGCGATATGGCCCGGGATGTTGCTGAAAAAGCGGCAAAGACCTTCAACCGGGATCAGGCAAAGGGGGTAAAGCTCTTTATTAAGGCACTAAGCCTCTGTGAAAAGCCGCTCTATCAATACAATCTCGGTATTGCTTATTATCACTACGGCAGTCCGGTTGAGGCTGAAAAATATCTGGCTTTGGCAGTAAACGGAGATAAAAATCAGGCGGTTTGGCAGAATGATTATGCGGTGGTAATAATGGCGGCTGGAGGTGATCCGGAAAAAGCCCTGAAAGCGGCCAAAAAGGCAGTAAGTCTGATTGATGGGAAGAATCCGAAAACTGCGGCTTTCATCGAGACCCTTGCCCGGGCTGAATTATATTCCGGTGAGGGTCTGGCGGCACTTGAACGGATTTCAACGGCTGCAAGGAAGCATCCCGGTGAGAGCCGTTTGCAGAAAACCGGAAAAGAGATCGAGAAGGAGTTTGTCACTTCAGGTCTTAAAATGATGCAGCAGGGGCAGGCAGAGACCGGACTGGCGGTGCTGGAAAAAGGGGCAGAATTTTCATCCCTTGCCGCCCGGACTTATTGCCGCGCCCTGGCCCGGCTTGAGCCGGGTGCCAAGGCGCTTGCCGCGGTATCGCGCTGGCAGAATTTGTATCCTGTTGAAATTGCCGGAATCTGGAGTGAAATTGTTGCGGATGAGTGCCTGCGTTTGTGCAACAGTTATAAAGCGGGACAGCAGCGGAAAGCGATGTATGAAGCCCGGCTTTTAAAGGAAAAATATCCGGCTTGCTCTGAGTTTGCCGAGGTTGAAAAAAAGCTTTTCGAAGCCTTCACTAACGATGATACGACAATTGTTCTTGCCAAAAAAAGGAATATTGCCCCGGCTCAAGATGTAGACATCGATATTGATCGCGCTTTTAAGGAGATGTTCGGCAAAGATCAGGCAGGCGGCTCGCATAGGGAAGTTTCTTTAAAAATTGCGGTTGATCAGGTTGAAAATATCAAAAAGGGGAGAAAGCAACGTAAGCACGGGATTGCCGTTGTTATCGGCAATCAGCGCTATAAAATGCGGGGCAAAAGGGTGCCGGATGTTGATTTTGCCGGGCGTGATGCGGCAGTTATGCAGAAGTATCTGACCCGGACGATGGGCTTTGCTAAAGAAAACATTTTAAGCTGCACAGATGCGACCGCCAATGATTTCAATATCATTTTCGGCACCGAATCGCGGCCGAAGGAAGGCAAGCTTTATCGCTATGTCAAAGGTGAACGGGGCAAGGCCGAGGTCTTTGTTTATTATGTCGGACACGGAGCGCCGGCGGAAAAGGGGGGTGAAGCCTATCTCGTGCCGGTCGATGCCGAGGTCGACTATATCGAGACCAGCGGCTACCCTTTAAGTCTCTTTTATCGGAATCTGGAAATTCTGCCGGCAAAAGCGGTGATGGTGGTTTTAGATGCCTGTTTCTCCGGTGATTCGGCCGGCGGCAGGCTTTTTCACAACATCAGCCCGACCCGGCTGGTCAATGTCAGCCCGGTTCAGGAAATGAAGGATAACTCCTTTGTCCTCTGCGGAGCGGATAAAAATCAGGTCTGCGGCTGGTATCCGGAAAAACGTCATTCACTTTTGACCTATTACTTCTTCGAGGCCCTGCAGGGTAAAGCCGACAGTGACAGCGACAAACGGGTAACCGTCGGTGAGGTCTACAACTATGTCAGCGAAAAAGTCAGCCGCAAGGCCCTGCGCATGGGCCGCGACCAGAATCCGCTGGCCAAAGGCAAACTCGATCTCGTCCTGGCGGAGTTTTATTAAGCTTATGAAAAAAACGTGGTCTGTCCCCTATTTTCTCCTGTTTATGCTTTGCGCCTTTCATCCGGCGACTAATGAGACGGTTTCCGGGATAAAACGCTATGGTGATGTTGTACGCGGGCTGGTTGCAGAAGCGGGAGTGAAACCGGGTGAGAGT
>JANTGZ010000041.1 GCA_024762675.1 Thermodesulfobacteriota bacterium
GTTTGCGGACTGACTCTATTGAGCAATTAAAAGAATCTGCTAACTCCCGCAAAGTGACATCCTCCAGTTTTCGGGCTTTGACAATGAGTCGGTCACGGACCTCGGGCAGGGTTTGCATACAGTGTTCGACCAGTTGTGACAACTCACTTTTCAAAAGGTTGGTCTGCGGATCACGCTCTTCGCTATGGTCGGCTAGAACCACCCCGTCAGTAAAATCTTCTCCATCGTCATTGTGTGAGTTCTCTTCGGCAAGGCTTACTACCGAAGGAATCAAGGCCAGAGTCTGATCAACTTCATCTGTCGACCACCCCAGTTTTTCCGCTAAATTACAAACAGAGTCGAGGCGGCCTTCATGCTCGAGTTGAGACCGGGCTTCTTTCAATTCTCTAACCCGTTTCTGAACCTCCTGCGGTAAACGAATAAGAGGCGCTTTGCGAAGATGATCCAGCATCGCTCCCTCAATCCGAAAGGCGGCAAAAACCGTCCACGGGGTGCCCTGTTCTGGGCTAAAGTTTTTTTGTGCCTCTAAAAGCCCGATAATTCCGTAATGAAAAAGCTCCTCTTTGGTCAGGGCTCGGCCATCACTGCCGCCTGGGGTGTAACGAATATAGACCCGGCGAACTATTCGTTGAATCAGTTTTTTATCGATAGCTGCCAACAGAGGGCGAACTTTCTCTTGCATTGTTTTTTTGTGTTCCTGAAAAAGGTTATCGAAGAAAAAAAATAAAATTCAACCTGGACCTGTGATTGGCCTGCTGTTTCTATTTATAATAAAGCGAGTGGGTACAAATTGCAAGAAAGATCGAGAAATCCCGGCGCCTTTGCCGGCTTTCTTAAATTTCAAACAGGGCCGGTTGATATCTTTTTTTTGAAAATCATATTTTCCCTTCGATAAGGGTCTACAGAGCGTCGCCAAAAGGCTGGAGAACTTTTTTTAAATAACTGTAAATTTTGCATTGGAGGGTTAATGACGATGAAAACAAAAAGCAATAAAACCAGTTTGACAATACTTCTGGGGTTTGTTGGTATCTTGGCCATAGGTGTTTTGATGACCGGTTGTGCCAGCCAGAATGCCATGATCATCGCGCCGGCTACTTGTCAGGAGGCCCTGGGTGATCGTTATCATGATTTTACGGATTATGAAATAGCCCGGCTATTGGATGAAGCGCTGGACGATAATTGCCGTGATTGTCTCAACACTTGTTGGATCCCCTTGATGCAAAAGTCTCTTGATGATTCTCGGGAAATTCCTCATCGGCATTTGTTGCAGGCGGTAAAAACCTTCAACCAGCAACAGTATAGTAACTATTTCCATACAGCTGTCTACCGCTATTTTCGTGATTTGAGCCGGGGCAAGGGTTCTTACCGTACGATTGATCGGGAATTGTTGCGTACCTACTGTGCCATGCTTGTGCACGACTCATACAGCCGGCATGACTATAAATTAGCCCAGGCTATGGAGCTTTGTCAGCGTCTGGATCCAGATCTTTACGTAAAGATGTTCAAATAGGTAAAATATATTTTTTTGTTGGGGAAATTTCCTGATATCGAACAAGAGGAGGAAAAAATGAATAGAGTTTTAAAAAAAATTAAGCATTCTCTACTTTGGGGCGGGTTTGCGGCGGTAGCCTTGGTGATGAGTTTCCCGAATAGTGGATGGACAACGTTTGTAACTTCCCAAACCCCGGATCGGGCCGTACAGATTGCAAAAAAATCGCGCTCCCGGGTTGAACGCAGCGGTAATGATGTTAAAATGTCTTCACAACTTCTCTTTCAGGAGTTTGCCGATCGTACAGTTGCCCTGCAGGAACTTCTCGATACCCGGAAACAACTTGAAAGTGCGGGTCTGCTCGATAAGGATGATCCCGAAGGTGTTGCCCGGCGCGCCCATCTTAATGGCAAGATTCTGATGGAGGTCGGCCAGCTGAAAAAAGCCTGTGATCAAAATCTTGGTGATCTTTTGCGGGCCCTTGACAGGTTTGATGGTTCGGTTGCCGCCTCTCTGGTAGACAGTCAGGCGACCCGATCCATAAATACAAATTACGAACTGGCTTTGAGTCGTTATATGAAGGATGAAAAATCCCGTTTTGAGGAGGCTTCAGGGGTCGCTCAGAAAGCGCTGGAAGCCTACCAGGATGCCGGTGATGATAAAGAGAAAAAACGGATGTTGCAGAAATACAATCGCATTAAACGCCGCCTGATGCAGGTTGAACAGCGCCGGCGTCTCTACGAGGCCAGGGTCAAGGTCGCGGCGATGAACCAGCAGTTTTCGGGGCTGGTACGCGAAAAGATCAGGGCTGAAGGCAGCGATATCTCAAATCAGTTTCGAGATCTGCTGGCCAATCTCTATAACGTTTTCGCCAAAATCACTCCGGTTGCCGAAGTCGGTGGCACGGGAACTCCTGAGTTGATGGCAAATATGGGTTTTCCTAATGTTGAGGAGCTGCGCAACACCTTGGCGGTAGTCAGTGATGCGACCAATAAACTGGGCGGTGTTCTTGACGAGATGGTTAATGATGTACTGGCTGGGCTAGGTGAAATCCGAGTCGTCAATACTACCGGCATTAGCGGTGAAGCCTTAAGTGTAGATGAAGAGATGGATTTTTTGCGTCAGGCTCGTCTTAACTGGGATAAATAGATCAACTAACAGAAACTATATAATTTAAGGAGTTGGATAATGAAAAAATTAATGCTGTCAGCTATGGCTCTGGTAATGATTGTCGGGATCGGCAGTTTTAAGGTCGATTCGGTTCGGGCTGAATCCCTGTATGAGTATTATGCCGACACCGCTTCGGTGGAACTTGAGAAAGAGACCCGGACAATGGGCTTGGAACTTAAGCAGACTTTCAGTCAGGATAATATTCATTATAATCAGCAGAAGATCGATTTTGCCACCTATTTTACAAACCTTAAAAAAGCAGTACTCTATAGTAGAAAACTATCTACCTATAGTGAATACCATGATGATCTTGCTTTTGCCCGTGACAATGAAGTTTTTAAAGGATTGCCGGATGCACCGCGTGATCAGGTTTCTGACAAAGAGTTGCGGGCGCGCAAAGAGTTTGTTGCTGAGAAATATGAGCGCACAAAACTCAATGTCGAAGAGGAAATTGATATCTATATTGATCTTTTAACCCTGGCACTGGATGTTTGTGAATCGATGTCGGTTAATGACTTAAGCGGTTTTGTCGCTCTCGAAGAGAATCGGGCTCAGATTGTGAAATGGCTTAATGGTGATCAATATGCGGCTTACATTAGAGAGTCTGCAAAACTTAGCCGGACCTGGCCTGAGATCGAAAAACGCATTGCAAATCAGTGCACCATCTGGCAGGGGCGGCCGGCAACACCCGATGCGCCGATCATAAGTGCCAAGTTGGTGGGATCTCTTTAATAATTGGAGGATTTGTCAGATGCGCGGTATCTTTATCCAAGACAGTGGTCGACTCAAAACCGGACGGGTCAGTCTGCTCCTCTTTCTCGGTCTCGTTCTTGGCTTGGGCCTGCTCTTTCACCTACATGAACCGGTCGATAAAGCAGTTGTCGTGGTTCGACACATTTTTACCGCAACCCCTGAGGTTGAATCTAAAAAGCCGCCTCATAAAGAGCCGGAAAAACCGACTCCACAACAAGAGCCCGTAAAACTTGCTGATAAATCTCCAACTGAAGAGATTCAAAAAATCAAAGAGAAGAGCCGGAAACTATCTGAGATACCAACGCCGGCACAGCCTTCACAAGTAAAATCTAAACTTGAAAAAACGGTAAAAAATCAACCGGAAGAGTTGCTGACAACAAAAGTGACAGCTCCAAAACCGTTGCCTGAACCATCGACAAAAATCGCAACTGACCAAACCGAGGCCGGGGTATCCGAAGTCGCAACTAAGGTTCCCAAAACTGTGGCAGGAGTTAAGGCTGAAACGGAAATGGCCTCGACTGCGGCTCCGGTCTCTGAAAAGCCTATTCCGATTGATAAGAAAGAGGCATTACCAAGCTATAAATCACTCACCAAAAGTGCAGATGAACGTAACCAGATTGAAGAAAACAGGGAGAACATGTCAGCCCAGGTCAAGATTGAGCCTGAAGAGTTGGTTGTCGATTATCAGCTATCCTGGCAAGAATCGGTCGAACCAAAGGAGACGGCAATCAGTTTAATGTCGGAAACCGCCCGGCAACGTTTACAGGACGATTTATCTCGACAGGGCTCATCTGAGGCCTCGAAAGAGAGTATTAAATTTAATGATGTCAGTTTGATTTCTAATAAGAGGACAGCACCTGAGAAAAAGAGTGGGAAGCGGGTAGAGCGGGCAGGTCTAAGCATCGTAACTGCGTTGGCAAGCATCAATAAGCAGATAGAAACCCAGAGTATTACGGTTGAGAAACAAGAGTATAGAGCACTTCATCAAGCTTGGCGGGCGGTTGGCGAGGGTGAAAAAGAGAGTAATCGAATCATCCCTTTGCAAATTGAAAATCTGCGCTCTGCCTATAGTTTTCTCCAGATGAAAGCGGTCGTAATCCTGGCTGATAATAACTGTATTGACTTGCATGATGGCAGTCGGATTCCAGCCGCCTCATTGGACCGGTTTTCTTCAACCGTGATGCGGGTCGATGATCCCTGGCAGAAGTGGGAAGTTGAACTGCGTCGGGCAGGACTTCGGCCGGGACAAGATTTTGAGGTTCGCTACTATCTTTATGATTTTGTCAGACGCTCAATCTATGCCCGGGTTAATCAAGCCTATAGCTGGATCATAGAGAGAGGGTTGCTGAAAGCCGATACCAGGCCGGCAGATGTCGATGTCCTGGGCCGTGCCTATGTTGTTAAACGTTCCGGAGGCGGCTCGTTCGGGGTCTTTGTTCCGCTCTCACTGACAACTCGTGACGGTCGTATTATAGATGTTGATCCACTCTGTTTAACTGATGCTCCCGACATTACCGCCCTGCATGCAGCCGGGATCATATAAACGGCAGATTAAAATCTAGAGCCTGGAGAATGAAAATGCAATTTGTAAATTGGTTTCTGAATAATTTTGGCCTCTTTTTTGGTGCCGTATTCTTGTTTTACATCTACTTGATGGTAAATCGCTTGACGATTATCTATGACTACCTGCGTTCAGTTTCGATGCGAGATGAAAGTTACCAGGAGAAAGTTGGCGAACGAAACTCACTAACTTTTCTGAAACCATTTTTCAGTCGTTTGCAGAGGTCTGCGGCATCGGGTCGAGAAGCTGTAATTGAGGCGATATGGTCTGAGTTTGAAGGCCGTATCGGGATCCACTTTACAGCTTTAAATGGTTATGTAAACACTCTGATTCTAGTTGGTTTTGCCGGTACTATCTTTGGGTCTATTGGTGCTTTCAATGAAATGTTTACGGGTCTAGCCCGGGGGGAGACCGCCACTGTAGTTTTTGCAGCGGCCTGGAACAGCGGGCTTGCCACCGCTCTCTATACCTCTTTGGGCGCCGGGGTTATCGGTGGTCTGGTCGTCACCATTATCTATTCCCGTTATCTCATGACGAGAATGAAAAGGCTGGAAACCCTGGTCGGTTTGCGAATCAGCGAGATAACTAATGAACAAGAAAGTCATTAAATTAAATAGAGTTTTGTGCAAAGCTGAAATTTTGCTTTTGACTGGCTACCAGCCACTGATGACTGACTACTGGAGGCCACCTAATGGCGCGTTATAGAAAAAGAGGGCTGTCAGGAATCGAGCAACGGACGGTTGATCCGGGGAAAGACCTTTTCGCCTACCTTTTCATCCTCATCATGGTTTTCTCCTTCATGCTCTTGATGACGACTGAAGAACGGCACTCTCGTCAGCGTGGTCAAAAAGCTCCACAAAGCAGTAAGGTTGGTCGTTCTCAGGTAGTCGAAGTGGCCTCAACTAATATTGGCCGACTGGAAAAAGAAGATAATGGTATCGTTTTAATCTTTGAAAATCAGAGATATCGCCCCCTTCAGGATATTGAGCGTTTAACTGCCGATGGTCGTATTGCGGTCTCCCAGGGGAGCGATGGCAGCAGTGAACGGGTTCTCTATCTTGTGGCTGAAAATGCGCAAAAAGTCTCTCTGGCTGAATATCTTAAGGCCTTCAGTTTTCTTGGAGAACAGGGCATTAATATCGCTTTTGCAGAGGAGGTACGTTGACATGAAAAAAGCTTTGCCGGTCATAGCTCTACTTGTCATTTTGCTCCTGGTTCTATGGTCGGAGAATTCCGAGGCTGGTCAATGTGAAGATCCTTGGGTTAAGCTCCGGCAGACTTTTCCGACCGTCAATAACCATTCGCTGCCTGCTAAAGAGTTTAATAAAGTGTCAATCGACGATGATCCATGGCGGCGTCTGAGGCATGTTGTTATCCCCTTCTCTATCAATGCCGAACGGGTAGCGACTGGGGGAGGGGAGGAGTTTTCTTCTCCGATAAAAGAAAAATTGAACCCCTGGCGAGAGGAGATTGATAATGCGGCAACCCTTTTTCAAATACCGACAGCCATCATTGAAGCTGTGATTATGGTTGAATCTGGTGGTGATCCATGGGCTCGGGCTAAGACCAGCAGTGCAGCCGGTCTCATGCAGACTATAAAAGTGACCTTCTCTGAAGCTCGCCGGGCTTTAACTAAGCAAGGGGTTATCATCCCCGATGACCCCTTTAATCCTTATGCTTCAATAATGGCCGGCAGCTGGTATTTGGGGAAGATGTTTGAGCAGGCGGTGGCCGATGGTAAACCGGTAGTCGAAACCCGATCTGAACTGGCTTCCTGGCGTTATGCCTTGGAGTATTATTATGCGGGGCCCGGCCATGGCCGCAAAGCCAGCCCTCGGGTCTTGATCTACAGCGGGGGAAAACGTCTCTTGATTGACAAACCGGCTTATTCCCAAAAAGTTCTTACCTGGGCATCGAAGCTTGGTTAAGGTGGTCTGAAACGGTGAAACCCTAAACGGATGATTTTCTGGAGGTGAGGGCATGAAAAGGTTTAAGTTGGATAAAACAGAGAACGAAGGCGAACGGCTTTCACTTTTTCGTCTTTTACTGGGTGGGATGATTTTACTGGTTGCCTATATCCTCTCCGGATGTTCAGCCTATACAGCACTGCCAGTAACCCTGCAGGAGTTGAAGCATTATGTTGTCGAGCAGCAGGAGAGTTACCCTCACTCCATGAGACCGGTGGTGCGGGCAACCGTATGCAGTTTACAGCAACTGGAATTTAAGATCGAACGGATAGAGGTTGGCGATCGTCAGGCTTATCTGGCGGCTTACTGGGGAGAAACTCGGGTAAGGCTTAAATTTGTAGCAATCACTCCGACCTTGACCAGAATTGAGAGCCGAATGATCAGAGAGAGCACTTGGCGGGATTATGCCAGTGAAAAAGAGTTATTTCTCTCTGTGCGTCGGACTCTGGATGGTGGAGAAGGAATTTTATATCGATGGCAGCGGGCCGTCAAGGGTATGGTTCCTCTATACTACCATCCGGAGTCCGGCGCCGCAATTGTTGCCTACCTTCTACCGGGTCTTTCAATCAGTATCAGCGAAAAAGAGTCTCAACCGCCTCGCTGGGCAGCGGTCGCTTTAGAACTTGGCGGGTTTGCTTACCTTGATAAGAACACCTATTCTCTAAAACCGGGTTTGCCTGCTGAAAGTCCGTCGACCGATCAATTTTCCGGATAAATGGATAAAATCGGCTATTAGGGGTGTTAAAAACTTGACTTCTTCTGGTTTTAGTTTAAAATCCCTTCCTCTTTAACAAAGTTGAGTATGTATCAGTTTGATGAGGGTGGTGGAGAATTTGGTTTTGCCCTTTGTAATCGTGGGCATAAGTAAAGGAGTGTGTCACCGTATTGAGAAAATATCAGACAGAACTTTTTAAAAAGAGGATATGTAGTTTATGGATAGATGTCCGTGTGGTTCAGGAAAAGAGTATGGAGAGTGTTGTGAGCCTTTACTTTCAGGTTCTGAAAAGGCAAAAACCGCCGAGGAACTTTTGCGGGCCCGATACAGTGCTCATGTAAAAATGGAGATGGATTTTGTCAAGGAGACGACCCATCCTGATCAGCTCTCAAAGTATGAACCGTCAACTACCCAGAATTGGGCTGAAAAGTCGGAATGGGAAAAACTGGAGATTGTCGATATAGAGGGTGGCGGGGTTGATGATGAGACGGGCAATATCGAGTTTGTCGCTCACTTTCGCCAAAAGGACAAGTTGAAAACTCACCATGAGTTGGCCCATTTTAAGCGTTATGACGGTGAGTGGTTCTTCTACGATGGCCAGGGGGTGGTTCCGAAACAAGTTGTTCGGTCGCACCCCAAGGTTGGTCGCAATGATCCATGTCCCTGTGGAAGCGGAAAAAAATACAAGAAATGCTGCGGCTGAAGTCTTTTGCGCCGACTGCATATTAAAAAAGGGAGGTCAAGCCTCCCTTTTTTAATAACTCGAATGCGGGAACAATTCCCGTAACCCAAGCGGGCTTTAACGGCCCGCAAATAAGTAACTCTTATCAGAACATTTTCTTGTCAAAAAACAAGAAAATAACCTGTAAGGTACTAATGTTCTATTTAACTTAAGAACAGCAGGAGCTGGTTGAACCACAACCGGAGCAACCTCCACCTGCCTGGCTCAGGTCGATGTTGGCAGTAATGCTGAAACCGACATCTTTAAAATCAACCTTGATAGGTTTTACTTTTTCCATAAAGTCGCGATCCACAAGAAAGGTGAAGTCGCCGATATTATAGCTCTCGTCAGTAGGGCGTTCCTGATCCATGACCATGGAAAGGGAGGGGCCGCCTCAACCGCCTTCGTTAAGAAAAATTCTGATCGGTTCGGGTTCACGATTGGTAAAATAGCCGGCAATCTGTTCGGTTGCGGCAGGGCTTACTTCAAGCATCTGGTCTCTCCTTTGAGATTGTGTTAGTTTCTCTGCGAATTTTTTAGTTTGAGAATTAAATTAATCGTGAGATATGGTCACCTCATATCTGATCGATATAAAATAATAGTCATCAAGTAAAGTTTTGTCAACACACTCTTTTTAAAAAGGAGGAAAATATGCGGGTTCTGGTTACCGGGGGAGCTGGTTACATTGGTAGTCACACCGTCGTAGAGCTTGTACAGGCTGGCCATCGGGTGGTAATTATTGATAACCTCAGTAACAGTTCACCTAAGGCACTGGATCGAATTGAGAGGATCTGTAAAGAGAAGATAGAGTTTCATGAGCTTGATCTGTTGGATCGTCCGGCTCTGGATAGGCTAATGGAAGCCGGTAAGTTTTCTGCGGTTATCCATTTTGCCGGTCTCAAAGCGGTTGGTGAATCGGTTGATGAGCCATTGGCCTATTATGAAAACAATGTCAGTGGGAGTCTTAATCTATTTCATTCAATGGCTAAATATGACGTAAAAAATCTGGTTTTCAGCTCTTCAGCGACGGTTTACGGCGATCCCGAGAAAGTTCCGATCGATGAACAGGCAGGTTTAGGGCCGACGAACCCTTACGGTCGGACAAAGTTGATGATTGAAGAGATTTTAAAGGATTTGCAAGATTCCGACAATCAATGGAACGTTATACTGCTGCGTTATTTCAATCCTATCGGGGCTCATAAAAGTGGTCTCATCGGTGAAGATCCTCGCGGTATCCCAAATAACCTTTTACCTTATGTCTCCCAGGTTGCGGTTGGTCGAAGGGCACAGCTTTCGGTTTTCGGTAATGATTATGATACTATTGATGGGACCGGAGTGCGGGACTATATTCATGTCGTTGACCTGGCCTTGGGGCATCTTCAGGCTCTGGAGATAATCGAGAACAACCCCGGATTACTCTGCTGCAACTTGGGGACCGGAACCGGCTATAGTGTTATCGAAGTTGTGAACGCTTTCAGCCAGGCCAGCGGGGTTGAGATTCCTTATGAAATTGTTCCCAGGCGTGCCGGTGATATTGCGACCTGTTATGCAGATCCCGCATTCGCCTGTAAAACCCTGAACTGGCAGGCGGAACGTGATTTGCTTACAATGTGTGCTGATGCTTGGCGTTGGCAGTCAAAAAACCCTGAAGGATATGGAGAAAAAGATGATTGATCAAATTGGTATTGATGCCGGAAAAATCTGGAATGAACTGGAGTTGAATGGAGAGATGACAACTGGGGCCCTGAAAAAGAGTTTAGGTATCTCTCCGTTTAACCTTAATGTTGCAATTGGGTGGTTGGCGCGTGAAGATAAAGTTTCACTGACCAGAAATGGTAACACTATTAAACTTAAATTAAAATAAGTAAGTTGAAAGTGTCTGCTTATTTTGATTTCTGTCGGGAGTATAAGGCCGGAGCCATTGCTGACTCTTTACGTCGGGGGCTGTCGGCTTTAAACCTTGAAAGGGCTGTGAAAAGCGGTGACCGGGTTCTTTTAAAGCCGAATCTGATTATGGCCAAAGCACCGGAGCTCGCCATTACTACCCATCCCGAAGTGGTTAGGGCCGTGGCCATGGTTCTGAATGATTACGGAGCTCGTCTGTATTTAGGTGATAGTCCTGGTTTTGGTTCTCTGGATAGTTGCCTGGAAAAAAGCGGTTTGAAAACAGTAATGGGGGAGATGGGTATCACCAAGGCCTCTTTTAGTGATGAGTGCACCATCCATGAACCTGAAAACCTGGTCGCCAAGAAGTTAACTTTAGCCACAGCAGCTATCGATTATGATAAGATTATTAACTTGCCAAAGCTAAAAACTCACTCAATGATGGGTTCCACGTTGGCGGTGAAGAATCTTTTTGGTTTTATCCCGGGATTGAGGAAGGCAAAATGGCATCTTCGAGCCGGTCACGATCGCCAACTCTTTGCGCGGATGATGCTCGATATCTACAAGCAGGTTGCCCCGGCCTGGAATTTTATAGATGGTATCGTGGCGCTGGAGGGTGAAGGTCCGACCAGCGGTCAGCCCCGACATTGCGGCCTTCTCGCACTCTCGGCCGATGCTCCGGTACTCGATTCTCTGGTTGAGAAATGGATTGGGTGTCCCGAGATTACCCCTCTCAGTCAAGAGGCGCAAAATATTGGCTGGCTACCCGAAGAGAAGCTCTTTGTTTGTGGTCCGGCAGCGGAAACCCCACTCTCTCCAGCAATAAAACCCGCCAAAGGAGCCAGCCAGGCTGCTTTTCCGGGGCAACGTTTCTGGCGCCGGGTCTTTGTCAGGCGGCCATTGGTTTCCCGCTCCCGCTGTCATCGTTGTCAGGTCTGCGTTCAGCACTGTCCGGCGCAGGCTATGGAATTAATTGACGATAAAATAGTGATTGATTATAAACGCTGTATCCGTTGTTACTGTTGCCAGGAACTCTGTCCCTACGGTGCGGTACGGGTGGGTTATGGACTCCTCTCTTTTTAGTAAAGGATGAAAAATGAATCTCGAAAACTTAAGTTGTATCGACCTTGATGAGCCTCGTCTTGAAGGCTTTTCCAAATTTATCAGTGCCTGGCTCTACCAGGGTGAAGAATTTACTTTTCTGGTTGATCCCGGCCCATTATCGACGATTCCCCACCTCCTCGATGAACTTAAAAAGAGAGGGCTTAAACGTCTCGACTATATCCTTCTTACCCACATCCATATCGATCATGCCGGGGGCACCGGAGAGCTTTTGAAAAGCTTCCCCGAAGCGATGGTGATCTGTCATCCTCAAGGTATCAAACATATGGTAGAGCCGGAGAAACTCTGGCAGGGGTCGTTGAAAGTTCTAGGTCATATGGCGGAGGTTTATGGTGAGATAGTTCCAGTTCCGGCCGCCAATATCATCTTTTCAGAAGAGATTGGCAATACTGAAATTCGCGCCTTTCTGACCCCCGGTCACGCCCAGCATCATCTCTGTTTTCTCTTTGCGGATCTGCTTTTTGGTGGTGAGGTTGTAGGGGTGAGAAGTCCGGTATCCAGTGGCATCTATATGCGTCCGGCAACTCCTCCGCGTTTTATGCTTGATGTTGCGATCGATTCAATTGATCGCATGATCGAACTTGAGCCGCGTTATCTGGTGATAGCTCACTATGGTCTGGTCGAACCGGCATTAAAGTATCTCAAGATCGGGAGAAATCAGCTCAATCTTTGGGTTGAGGGAGTCAAGGAAACTGAAGCGATGGGTACGGAGGGTGACGCCCAGGCAGAAGAGAAGCTTTTCGAGTGGCTTTTAGAGCACGACTCAAACTATCGCAGGATTAAAGAGTTGCCACCCGATATCTATGCCCGTGAGCGTTATTTTCTCGGCAATACGATGCGGGGGATGATTGGTTACCTGAAAAGTGCTTCTTAAAAGCTGCGCAACAAACAAGCGCTACAATCATCTCGCTCAATTTATTTCTGTAGTTGCTGAAAATATTGACACAGCCCTGCTTAAAGTTCTCGTTCAGTTACGACCCGGTTCTTGCCCTGTCGCTTAGCCAGGTAGAGAGCATCATCGGCTCGTTTGATAAGGTTGTCAATATTGTCGCCCGAAGCAAAAGCGGAGATCCCAATGCTGACGGTAATCTGCAGGGTGATGTCAGTTTTTTTACTGCTTAAAGTGCTTTGTGAGAGCAGGTTTCTGATTTTATTGCCGGCCTGAACAGCATGATCAATGTCGGTTGAAGGAAGTAAGCATATAAATTCCTCGCCACCAAAGCGGGACGGAAAATCTGAATCCCGCAAGTTTTGGCGGAGAAAGGCTCCTAATCCCCGTAAAATGCCGTCACCAACCTGATGTCCATACTCATCATTTACATTTTTAAAATCATCTATATCGATCAATAGAAGGGTGAAGCCCTGTCCATAACGTTCGGCTCGAGAGTGCTCCTCTGAGAGGCGACTGAAAAGAGCCCGACGGTTATAGAGTCCGGTAAGTTCGTCTACAGTTGCCATATCGGCAACTTCTTCCATTTTACTTTGCAGGCGTTTGACGGTCTCCTGAGCATCAATTATATTGCTGTGGATTTCGTGGTTGCTGTTTAAAACCATGCTTAATTCTTCAGTGATCTCCCTTTTCAACTGATTCAAGTCACTGATCTCTTCGTACTCCTTGAGATTTAGAAGGTGATTGTCAAGTTTTTCAGTATGCTCACCGGTTATTAGATCGAGCTTGTCGATCATCGTCGCCAGCTCTCTCATGATGCCCAAACTCTGGTCTTGCTGGTTGCTTACCTCCTTATGATCGCTTAGCTGCTGCTCTTCAATAATTTCCTTTGACTCCACGTCGGTAGAGGCTAAGAAACGGTAGAAGTGGCGCGAATAGATGTCGGGCAACATTGGAATGCGATGTTCAACCATATGGTGCAGGGTTTTTTTGGCAACTCGCGCAACGGTCAGATAAAAACGTTCCATAATTCAGTCTCTTTACAGGTCGGCAATAATATTGCTATTTTGCCGACTCTTTGCTATCTTTATGTTCAAAGACGGATAGGCACTACTAATATTAATTAGTATTTAATTATAATAAGTTATATCCCTGCCGTCAAGAAAATAACTCGTATATATTCAGATATTCATAACCTAGAAGAGCTAATCCTGTATTGCTGAAGGCAAACAGTCTTTGAACCTTTCGCTTTACATGGTTTCGGCAATTGTTCGAAAAACTTTATTAAAATTTACTAAATAACCACAACACTTATCCAGAGCCCACTTTTATGGATATATTTCACATCGATCGAACTTACCGAAATATCCGACGCTATCGCCAGATCGTTTCTGTATTTATAAAGTATGGTTTTGGTGGTCTTTTAGAACAGCTCAACCTCGACTACTATCTGGCTCTGGGCAAAAGTCTGATTACCCTGCAGCGAATCAAACGCGATGACCTGATCCGTCTATCCAAAGGGGAGCGTCTGCGGTTAGCTCTTGAAGAGCTGGGACCCACCTTTGTCAAGCTCGGGCAGTTGCTTTCAACTCGTCCTGATCTTGTGCCTCCGGATATTCTTTTTGAATTGCGCAAACTGCAGGACAAGGTTCCCGGTTTTCCTTTCTTTGAAGTTGAAAAACAGATCGGGACTGCAATTGGAGTTTCTCTGGAGAAGAGTTTTTCAGAGTTCTCCCGGGAGCCGGTTGCCGCCGCCTCTATTTCGCAGGTTCATCGTGCCCGGCTTCTGGATGGTACAGAGGTAGCAGTTAAAGTGCAACGTCCGGAAATAGAGGAGTTGATAGCCACTGATATCGATATAATGTACACATTGGCGGAACTGGCGACTAAGCATATTAGTGAGATGGAGTCTTATCAGCCGGATCTGCTGGTCAGAGAGTTTGCCAAAAATATTCGTCTTGAACTCGACTTTCATGTTGAAGGGCGCAATATTGATCGCTTTGCCAAAAATTTTGCCAAAGATCCGACCGTTCATATTCCCACAGTCTACTGGGCCCAAAGCAGCAGCAAAGTATTAACCCTTGAATGGATAGACGGCATCAAGATTGATGAGTTAGGAGGGGGCAGGGGGGCAGATTGCGAACCCGCTCTGCTGGCAGCTAATGGTGCTGACTTTATCCTGCGGCAGATTCTTGAATTCGGTCTTTTCCATGGCGATCCTCATCCTGGCAACCTGTTTGTCGTGCCCGGCAATGTTATAGTTCCTATCGATTTTGGCCTTGTCGGTCGTCTTGACGATGAACTTGCAACGGCTCTGCTCGACCTGTCGCTCGCAGTTTTGAAACAGGATGTGCAAGGCTTACTGCGTGTCCTGTTCAAGATTGGAGTTGTTGATGAAGAGCGGGTAAATTTGAGAGAGTTAAGAGCCGATCTTTTTGATCTTCTGGACCGCTATGTCGGGGTTGCTTTAAAAGATCTCCGTTTGCAGAATCTAGTTCAAGACTTTATTCGTATCATAAGTTTTCATCAGATTCGTTTTTTGCCGGATTTCATGCTTTTGTTGCGAGTTCTCATCTCAGTCGAAGCAACCGCCCGTAAACTTGACCCCTCGTTTGATTTTTTTAATCATGCAGCCCCACTAGTGCAGGAGTTGGCAGAGAAACGTTTTTCACCGGAACATCTGCAAAAGATTGTCGGCTCTCAGTTAAGGGAGGTCTCATCTCTGCTTGAAATTGTTCCAGGTGCGACCCGAGATATCCTCAACAAGCTAAGTCGCGGTCACTTGCGTTTTGAATTTGAACATTTAGGCCTTGAACTTTTCAGTAAAAATCTTGATCGAATCGCCAACCGGATCTCTTTCACGATGGTGGTCTCGGCCATAATTATCGCTTCGTCGCTAATTATGACGGCTGATAACGGTTTTAAGGTTTTTGGTTATCCGTTACTTGGGATTATCGGCTACGTTTTGGCGGGAGGTCTGGGTACCTGGCTGGCAATTGCAATTTTGCGGTCGGGGAAGATGTAGACGGTGGGTTAAAATCTATCATCCGCAGAGTCCATAGATTTTCGCATATCTAAAACCGTTCTTTATCTGCGTTAATCTGTGTAATCTGCGGATATTTTGCATTTTGAGTTAACGAATGATCCTGAATGTCCGATTCAGGTAGATAATTTCTCTATTAAATAGGCTTTCACCGCCTTTGTGTCTGCCGCAATCAGGTCGAAACGACAGGGAAGGTTTTCCAGTGCCGTAATCGATGGCGGAGCCGTGGGGGGGGTCCCGATCGCTTTTTCGACGGCATCGGGGAATTTTGCCGGATGCGCCGTAGCTAAGCAGATCATGGCTGTATCAGTTTGTTCTTGAAGTCGATATTCATGAGCGGCATTGACTCCGGTGGCGGTATGAGGATCTAAAATATAGCCGGTTTCTTGCCATGTATCTTTAATAGTCGTCAGGATAGCCTGGTCATCAACCCGGACACTGGTAAAATTTTCTCTCATTTTCTCAAAAAGCTTAGAACTGATGACAAGTTCTCCGGAAACAGCAAATTCAGTAAGCCTCTCATTTAACTGATGCGGGTTGCGGTCGTTAAGATAGTAGAGGTAGCGTTCAAAGTTACTGGCCAGCTGAATGTCCATCGAGGGACTCAAAGTCGGCATCACCTCGCCGCTACTGTAGATCCCGGTCTTGATGAAACGATATAGAATATCATTGGCATTGGTTGCAAGAACCAGCCTTTTAATCGGTAAACCCATCTCTTTTGCCATCCAACCGGCAAAGATGTTTCCGAAATTGCCGGTTGGCACAACAACGGTAAAGTCTTTGCGGGCGGCAATCGGAAGCTGACTGTAAACGCTGAAATAGTAGACAACCTGGGCCATGATACGAGCCCAGTTTATCGAATTTACGGCTCCTAACTGGTAGTCACGTTTAAAGTCAAGATCAGCGAAGAGCTCCTTGACAACCCTTTGTCCGTCATCAAAATTTCCTTCTATTGCAAGATTGAAAACGTTGTCATCAAGCACCGAGGTCATCTGTTTTTCTTGTACAGGGCTAACCTTGCCGTGCGGGTGGAGAATGAAAATGTTGATATTTTTTTTGCCGCGAACCCCATGGATTGCGGCACTGCCGGTATCGCCGGAAGTAGCTCCAATTATATTTAACGACCTTTTTTCACGAACCAGCAGGTATTCAAACAGATTGCCGAGAAATTGTAGTGCAATATCCTTGAAAGCCAAAGTTGGGCCATGAAAAAGTTCCTGAATATAGAGATCGCCGACCCTTTTTAAAGGGGCTACGGTTTTTGTGGAAAAGGTTGCGTAGCTGCTTTCAATAAGCTGGCGCAGGTCAGCCGGAGGAATATCGTCACCAATAAAGCGCGAGAAAATGGTCATCGCCAGCTGGGTGTAGGGGAGTTCGGCCAACTCTTTGATCTCGGCGGATGAGAAGGTAGGAGTAGTCGCCGGCAAGAGCAGACCGCCATCGCTGGCAAGCCCCATCATTACCGCCTGATTAAACGAAATGGGGTCAATTCCGCCTCTAGTACTGATATATTTCATAAGACTGAAATTCCGGTATTAATCAATAAGCGCTCTGTAAGCACAAAGAGCACGGAGGTTTTATTAACAGAACTTCCGTGCTCTTTGTGGTGAAAAAACCTTTACCTATCGGGCTGAGAATTCATGGACTGCATCGATCATCGCCTTGGCATGGTCGATCGGGGTGGTCGGCAAGATTCCGTGGCCGAGATTAAAAATGTGACCGTTGCGGTTTTCAGCTTGTTCGATTATTCTCTTTACCCGTTTTCTAATCTCCGGGATTGGCGCAAAAAGAGCGACCGGTTCAAAATTTCCCTGGACGCCGTGTTCCGGCCCGATGATTTCCCAAGCTTTTTTAAGATCTTGACGCCAATCGAGTCCAATAATATCGCCACCGGCGGCTACTACCTGCGGGAGAAGGGTAGAAGCCTGGTTGGCAAAATGGATTTTTGGAACATCATAAGCATCAAGAGCATCAAAGATTTTACGGTTGTAAGGAAAGACATACTCCTGATAGTCAAGAGGTCCGAGACAGCCCACCCAGCTATCAAAAAGCTGCACAACCTGGGCACCGGCTTCGATCTGGGCTTTGAGGTAGGAGATTACAGTTTCGCTGATCATCTCCATCAGCTTGTGGTAGACATCAGGACTTGAATACATCAGGGTTTTGACATGTTGGTACTGTTTTGACCCGCCGCCTTCAACCAGATAACTGGCCAGGGTGAAAGGGGCTCCAGAGAAACCGATCAAGGGAACTTTACCTTCGAGTTCGCGGCGCAGGATGCGAATCGCATCCATGACAAAAGGTACTGCTTCTTCAGCTTCTATAACATGCAGGGTCTCAAGATCGGCAACTGAACGGATCGGCCTGTCGACCACCGGTCCCCGCCCTTCATGAAATTCAATGGCTGAACCCATCGCCTCGAGAGGTACCAAAATGTCAGAGAAAAGGATGGCTGCATCAATCTCCATACGTCTTAAAGGTTGCAAGGTGACCTCAACCGCCAGGTCCGGAGTCTTGCACATCTCCCAGAAGGAGTGTTTTTTTCTCAATGCCCGATACTCGGGTAGATAGCGGCCCGCCTGACGCATCATCCAAACCGGAGTACAATCAACATCCTGGCGTCGGCAAGCCCGTAAAAAGCGGTAGTCATTTTTCATCTTGTCATAACTCCTGTAAAAGCTTATATGAAATTTCGCTCTCTGGCGACACTTTGCTGTTGTCTTTCAGAGCCAAAGGCTAATTAACATAGTTGACCATACCATTCAAGAAAATTGTCACATTAACACTATTATCGGAGGTATATGCTTTTGTGTTCTCATGTTGATTTAACCCCTCAATTCTGGCGTGACTATGTCCTCTCCCGCAAACGTTCCTTGGCTCGCAAGAAAGTTGCCACCGGCAAGAAATGGGACCAGATGGCCAAGCATTACCATACTTTTGAAGAAGATGAAGCTTTTGTTGCCGAACAGCAGTGGATCAAGGATGGTTTGCTGCAGCGGGAAATGTTGGGGCCGAATCTGGATATCATAGATATGGCATGTGGCCCTGGTACCCACTGTTTTGATTTTGCCAAACTATGTCAACAGGTAACTGCAGTCGATGTTTCTGTTAAGATGATTGAACAGGTAAGGTTACGACAGGAGGAGGAGGGGGTTGATAATCTAACTATAGAGTGTCAAGACTTTTATGGTTTTCGGGCTCCTCAGCAGTATGATACGGTTTTTGTGTCGATGAGTCCAATTTTAAATGAGATCGACAGCGTCGATCGTCTATTGGCTATGAGTCGGCGATATGTGGCTCTAATCTACTGGGCCGGGGTTCGGGATAATCCACTTTTCCAGCGTTGTTATCAATTAATCTACAAAGAAGATTATAAATGGGATGCAATGGATGTCACAACTATTTTCAACTATCTCAATGCCCTTGGTTATTCCCCTGAGATAAGTTATCTGCATCCGGTGTGGAAACGTTACGATACATTAAAAAATACAGTTGAGCATATGGTCTGGCACCTTGAGTTTTATCGTCCCTTAAGTGAGCTTGAAAAAAAACAGGTTAACAATCTGGTCGCCCAAGAAGCTGACAGCAAGGGTATGGTGACCTATTTTACCAAGGTTCGTAAGGGAGCCCTCTTTCTGGATCTTGAAGCTGGTCGCTCTTAATCTGCCGCTGGTAAAACCATGGCATTTATGCCCTTTTGGGTGTGCAACTGGCAAAATATTTTTTTTACCACAAAGTCACGAAGAATTGCTTTTCAACTTCGTGTTATTCGTGACTTCGTGGTGTAATAGAAAAACCATTTAAACCTAACGCGGGCGTTGTCCGCAAGTAAGTGCTCTTATCAGAACATTTGCTTGTTAAAAAACAAGAAAATAACCTGTAAGGCACTAAACCTTAAACTATATTGACTTTGTCTGCTTTAAAGTGTATAGTCTCCAAAAATTTATTATTTTCAGTTTGTTTGTTTAAATAAGATTGATTTGGAGGTCAGCATGGAAAATATGAAAAGTGATACAACGAAAGCAGTAAAAATTATCGACGGAGTCTGGTGGGTGGGTGTTAACGACCATGTCAATCCACTTTTTGAAGGAATGTGGGCGTTGCCGGATGGCATGAGATATAACGCCTACCTGGTTCAGGGAAAAGATAAAACCGCCCTTATTGAACTCTCTCGTAATGGTTTTGCTGAACCCTTTATTAAAAAAGTTGAAGAAATTATTCCTTTAGAAAATATCGATTACATAATTCATAATCACCTGGAACCCGATCATTCCGGCATTATTCCGGTAATCTACAAGCGCTGTCCGCAAGCAAAAGTACTGGCTACAGCCAAAGGTAAGACCTTTCTCGATCAGTTCTATGGGGAAGGGGAGCGAGTAGAAGCGGTTAAAGATGGTGACACCATTGATCTTGGGGGGCGTACACTACGCTTTCTTAACTACCCCTGGCTGCATTGGCCTGACACTATGTTTACATATCTGGAAGAGGATAAAGTACTTTTTCCTTGTGATGCTTTCGGCGGTTTTGGGGCTCCGGAAAAGGGTCTCTTTGACGATGAGATGGCCCTTGAAGCCTACTGGCCTGAATCAAAACGCTACTTGGGAACAATTGTGGCCTCTTATTTAGGTCATGTTGTTAAGGCGATCGATAAGTGGGTCAAAGGTGGCATGGGCATTAACATTCTCTGTCCTTCACATGGCCCGGTATATCGCGCCAATCCGATGGCGATCATCAGCCGCTACCAGGAGTGGGCCAAAAACGATAAAGGTGACAAGGTTGTGATGATCGTTGGTTCGATGTGGGGCAGTACGCATGAGATGGGTGCGATTGTTAAACATCGACTTGAAGGTAACGGTTTGGAAGTTAAATATTTCGATGCTGCCTTAGCCGAACCGGGACAGGTTATGGGCGAAATGCTTAATGCCGGTGGTATTGTTTTCGGAGGCCCAACTTACGATGCCAATATCTACCCCCGTCTCGAATATTTCCTCATGCTCTTCAAGAGCAAAAAGAAGAACGGCTATCCAGTTGCAACCTTTAACCAGAATAGCTGGAACGTTAATGTGACACCAAAAATCAACAGCTACCTGGAAGCGATGAAGTCGCAAATAATTCCGCCCCAGGTCGTGGGTCACGGAGCTCCCGATGCTGAAGTCAGAAAAGAGCTTGAGCTGATGGCTGATAATCTGACCGCCAAGATGAAAGATACCTGTTTCATTCCGCAAACCTGATCTCGATCTGACAGGTCACAATTTGTGTAAGGCCCCAATCATTTTTTTTGATCGGGGCCTTTTTTCATTCATACTCAAAATAGGCATCGGTTCTACTACAGTGCTCGAAGAAGTTTTTGAAGCAGGCGTTGTTGATAAGTTGGTTTTCGGTTTGAGCTATTGTTTCAAAGAAGATTTTACTGCCGACGACAATCAGTTTTTTTCGGGCTCGGATAATGGCGACATTGAAGCGGTTGGGGTTATTTAAGAATTCCCGGAGTACCAGATCCGGGTCGGAGCTGGTAAAGCCGAAAATAATCACATCCCGCTCAGCTCCTTGCAGACGCTCAACCGTATCAATTACGGGAAGCTCTGCAGTCTCTCCTAAAAGTTTGCGCAAACAGCTGGTAATGGAGTTATTTTGGGCTCGGTGGGGAGAGATGATTGCCAATTGTTCATATTTTATGCCATAATCATGCAACAGAAGGTAGGCGAGATGTGAGATCAAGGTGGCTTCAAGCGCTGATTCCTGGTTACAGTTTAAATGTTTTGCTCCGACCAGAACCATCGCTCTTTGGGGGTCGATAATGCGATCAAGCAACTCGTTGCCGAGTCTCTCGGCCAGGGCTAACCGGGTGTGAGCGTTTCCGGTGTCTGGGTGCAGGCGACCCTGGTACCAGGTCAGGCTGGGAAACCGGCAAATATCCTGATTCATCCGGTAGGT